>JBKBIZ010000006.1:0-74847 GCA_046293975.1 Hyphomonas sp.
CGCCGGGAAACCCTCCCCGCCATGCCCCTCGACGGCGCCCTCCTCCCCACGCTCAACGGCCACGGCCTCACCCCCCTCTCCACCCCGCAACCCTGGACGCGCGGTGACACCCCCCGCCGCGCCGCCCACAGCAATTTCGGCTTCGGCGGCAACAACTCCCACCTCATCCTGGAACAATACGAACCCGGCACAAAATACGTTGCCGGCGCCAAGCTGAAAGACGCCCCAACGGACGACATCGTCATCTGCGGCGTCGGGCTTCTCGCCGGCCCCGATCGCGGCGAGCGCGCCGTCCTCCGCCGCCTGATGAACGCCCCGCTCCAGAGCTTGCCCGCCGCCCAGACCGTCAGCGCCGACCCCATCCGCGCCCGCACGCCTCCCGCCGATCTCCTGCGCGCCGAGCCCCAGCAACTCGCCATCTTCGAGACCGCCACCATGGCCCTCGAAGGCGTCTCCCGCCCAACCCTCGAAACCTGCGGCGTCTTCACCGGCACGGGCTGCGCCAATGACAGCGCCCGCTGGCTCCTCCGGGAACGGATCGCCTCTGAAGGCACCTCTTCGCCGGAAGCCCTCAACGCCATCGCCCGGCCGCTCGTTGCCGCCGACGTCCTCGGCGCCATGGCCAACATGACCGCCAATCGCCTCACCGTCTCCGAAGACTTCCGTGGCAGGGGCTTTGCCATCGCCGCCGAGGAAGCGTCCGGCCTCGCCGCGCTCGACGCCGCCTGCGACGCCCTGCACCGGGGCGACCTCGACCTCGCCATCGTCGCCGCCGCCGACTTCGCCACCGAAACGGTGACCGCCTCCCACGCCGCCGCCCCAGCCGCCGACATGGCCGCCGCCCTCGTCCTCAAACGCCGCAAGGACGCAGAAGCCGCCGGTGATCCCATCCTGGGCACAGTCAGCGCCATCGACTGGGGCGCCGCCGCCGCCGCAGACACCAGCCTCATTCAATCCGCATACGGCAACGCGCCCATCGCGGGGCCCCTCTTCGATCTTGCCGCCCGCCTCGCGCTCGCCGCGCGCGGCCTCGCCCCAACGCCAGACGACCCCATCGCCGCCCCTTGCCTTGCCAACACCATCCCCGCCTTCACCACCGCCGCGCCCGCCACCTCGACATCCCCCGGCCTCTCCGCCACGGTCACGCCAGCTCCGCTCCGTCCGTCGCCGGACATGCTCCGCCCCACGCCCCACCTCTTCTGGGCCGCCGCCGCCAGCCGCGCCGCCCTCGCCAAAAAACTGAACGCCGGAAAGACAGGCGGCAGCGGCAAACACCGCATCGCCCTCCTCGCACTCAGTGAAGAAACCCTCCTTGAACTGTCCACATCCGCCGCAACCTCCCTCGCCGAAGACACCGCCCCCAAAGGCGACGGCATCTTCTACGGCGCTGGCTCTCCAGACGGTGAACTCGCCTTCGCGTTCACCGGCTCGGCCGCCTCCTACCCCCGAATGGGCCGCGGCCTCCTCGCGGCCTTCCCGGAAGTCGCCGCAAAGCTCAGCGACATCCCCGCCGCGCAGGCCATGACGCCCCTTCTGGCCAAATCCAGCCTCACAGAATTCGAGCAGCTCTGCGCCGTCAGCCTGCTGACACAGGCCCACGCCATCCTCCTGCGCGACGTGCTCGGCCTTGCGCCCACCGCCGCCCTCGGCCTGTCACTCGGCGAAAGCAACGCCCTTTTCGCCTTCGGCTACTGGAAGGATATGGGCGCCCTGCTGGACGATATTTCAGGCGCGGCCATGTATGAGCGCCATCTCGGCGGAGACTTCGAAACCGCCAAAGAAGCCTGGGGCCCGAACGTCCCCACAGACTGGGCAAACTGGCGCCTGCGCGCGCCCATCGCAGACGTCCGCAAAGCCGTCGCCGTCCATCCCAATGTCGAAATCACGATCATCTATTCGGATATGGACGCGATGATCGGCGGCCCGGCAGAGGCTTGCCGCGCGGTAGCGGATGCCCTCGGCAAAGGCGCCGGCGCGCTGATGCACCAGCACCTGATCGTCCATGCCAGCGCCATGACGCCCTTCGCAGACAAATGGCGCCAGCTCCACACCCGCCCCGTCTCCCGCGTCGAAAACGGCCCCCGCCTCTACGCCAACGCCATCAACGCCGCCTACAAGCCTACCAAGGCCAAAGTCGCCGACATGCTCACGCGGCAGGCCGTCACCACCGTCGATTTCCCCGCCACCGTCCGTCAGGCCTGGGAAGACGGTGTACGGACCTTCGTGGAACTCGGCCCCCGCGACTCCCTTACACAGAGCATCGCGCTCACCCTGAAGGACAAGCCCCACCTCGCCATCGCCACCGACGAGATCGAAAGCGGAGACCTCGCCCAGATCGCACGCCTCGCCGCCACGCTCTTCGCCGCCGGCCTACCCGTCCGTATCGAGACCGTCGCCGCCCGCCTCGACGCCGGCCGCGCCCACCCCTGGGCCGCGCCCAAACCCGCCACCGTCACCCGCCCGGCGAAATACGAAACTCCCAGATTGCCCGCGCGCGCAAAGCTGCCCGCGCCGCGCGACGCCACCATGCCCGCCGCCCCCGCACTGCCCCCGGCCATCTACACGCGCGCAACGCCTGGGCCTGCCCCGACCGGCCCCGTCCCCTTCCCGCCTCCGCCCGGAGCGCAACAGCCCTGCACCCCCAAACCGGCGCAGTCCGCCCTGCCCCCGCCCTCCGGCGTCGTCTCCGGCCGCCAGCCTCTCCAGAAGCGCTCGCCCACCGGCAAAGCCTGGGATCGCCCCGCCATTGAGGCCGCTTCGCGGGGCCCCATGTCCGCCTTCTTCGGAGACGCTTTCGCCGAGCAGGACCAGTACGCCCGCAACGTCCGCCTCCCCGCCCCGCCCCTCCTCCTCGTTGACCGCGTCACCGGCATTGACGCCGCCCCGCTCGTCGATGGCAAAGGCGTCATCTGGACCGAGACAGACCTCACCGCCGATCACTGGATGATGCAGAAAGGCCGCATCCGCCCCGGCCCGCTGATCGAATGCGGCCAGGCAGACCTCACCCTCATCGGCTGGATGGGCGCAGACCTCCGTAACCGGAACGACCGGGTCTACCGTCTTCTGGGCTGCGAAATCACGTTCCATGAAGGCGGCCTGCCGGAGGCAGGCGACACGCTGAAATTCCAGATCGAGATCACCCAGCACGCCACGTTCGGCGGCGTGCGCATGTTCTTCTTCCAGTATGATTGCGAAGCCGCAGGCCGCCGCGCCTTCTCCGTCCGTCAGGGACAGGCCGGCTTCTTCACAGACGCCGAGCTCGCCTCTGGCAAAGGCGTCGTCTGGGATGCAGCCAGAGATGCTCCGCCTACGGCAGACCCCGCCCCGATCAACACCGCCCGCGCCAGCCGCAAACCGTCTTTCTCTGCCGATGACGTCTCCGCCTTCCGCATGGGCGACGCCTTCGCCTGTTTCGGCGCCGGCTTCGAGCTTTGCGCGGCCCATACGTTCCCGGCCCATCTGCCGGGCGGCAAGCTCGCCTTCTTCGACGAGGTTCCCGAGTTTGACCCCACCGGCGGCCCCTGGAAACGCGGCTATCTGAAGGCCCGCGCCAGCGCGCCCAAAGACGCCTGGTTCTATGAGGGCCACTTCCACAACGATCCCTGCATGCCCGGAACACTGATGGCCGAAGCTGCCGTTCAGGCGCTGGAATTCTACGCCGCCGCCCTCGGCCTGACGCAGGAACGCGATGGCTATGTCTTCGAGCCCGTTCCCGGTGAAACCGCCAAATTCATCTGCCGCGGTCAGGTCATTCCGGACGGCGACCATGAGATCACTTATGAAGTCTTCATCGACGAAGTGATCGAGGGCGAAACCCCGAAAGTCTTCGCCGCCCTCCTGGCGCGCAGCAATGGCAAAAAGGTTTTCTACTGCCCCCGCTTCGGCATCCAGCTGCGCCGTCAATGGGCAGAGCCCCGCGTCTCGCCCGCCCCCATCCGCACCGGCCCGGCGCACGAAAGCCGGGGCGACTATGCCGCCCTGCTCGACTGCGCCAATGGCGCGCCCTCCTCCGCCTTCGGAGAAATGTACCAGCGCTTCGACACCGAAGGCAAAGTTCCCCGCCTGCCCCAGCCGCCCTATCACATGATGTCCCGCGTGGTCGCCGCCACAGACCGCCCCGGCGTGCGCCGCACAGGCGCCACTATCTCGGCCGAATATGACATCCCGCCCGACGCCTGGTATTTCACAGACAACCGCAACGGGGAGATGCCCTTCTCCGTCCTCTCCGAAATCGCGCTCCAGCCCTGCGGCTGGCTCGCCAGCCATTGCGGCTTTGCCCTCGATGGCGGCGACCGTTTCCGAAACCTCGAAGGCGATGGCCACGTCTATCGCACGCTCGGCCCCCGCGACGGCACGATCTGCGTCGACACCACCCTCTCCTCCTTCTCCAAGGTTGGCCCGATGACTATCGTGGCATTCGATCTCAAAGGACGCCTCAAATCCGGCGAGCCGGTCATCGACCTCTCCACCCGCTTCGGCTTCTTCCCCG
The DNA here is from genome assembly GCA_046293975.1 of Hyphomonas sp. Taxonomy (GTDB): domain Bacteria; phylum Pseudomonadota; class Alphaproteobacteria; order Caulobacterales; family Hyphomonadaceae; genus Hyphomonas. The sequence goes on from JBKBIZ010000006.1 coordinate 4,490, forward strand.
CTCAGGCGCTCGTCCGCCAGGCTGGCCTCGGCGCCGGTCAGGTCGACAAATCCTATCTCGCCCTCCCCGGTGACGCGCGAGACCTCACCCCCCGCGATCCCCGCCTCGCCTCTGGTCAGCTCCGCATGCTCGACCGCGTGGACTTCTTCGACCCCGAAGGCGGCAAGGCCGGCCTCGGCCTCGCCCGCGCCAAACAGGTCATCGACCCCTATGCCTGGTATTTCAAAGCCCACTTCTTCGGCGACCCCGTCCAGCCCGGCTCCCTCGGCCTCGATGCGATGGTCCAGCTCCTTACCCGCGCCAGCCTCCTCAAAGGCATGTCGGCGGAGAGCGCCCATATCGAAACCCTCGCCGCCGACATGCCGGTGAAATGGTCCTATCGCGGCCAGGTCACGCCGGAGAAAAAGGAAGTCACCACCGTCATGGAGATCGTCGAGATCTCCGGCGACGCGCGCCGCCGCATCGTCACCGGCCGTGGCTCCCTCTGGTGTGATGGTCTGCGCATCTATGAAGCGAGCCCCCTCTCGATCGCCTTCAAGGCAGAAGGCTGATCTGGGCCCTGTGGATAACCTGTCCCAAACTGTCCTGATTTGTCCCGGACTGTCCCGATCTGTCCGTTCAGAGACCTGATTTGGACCTTAATTGGCGCAAAATGTTCCGTTTGCCTGGCTATAGTGACCGGTAAAGCAGGGGTGGCCCTCGTCCGGACACGGCATATTTCCCGCCCGCCTCTCCCCGTTCAAATCGCTGCGATTTTCTGCGGGCATTGAGGGGGCATCTCTGCCTATCCCTCAAACCTGACCCCGCCTATCCGGCTGGGCTCCCGAGGCGATATGCTCATGAACAGAAAAGCCCCGCCGGAAACGCGGAAATACCGCAAAAGAACAAGCAGGAATTCTCTTCCCCGACACCATCCTCAAAGAATTTCTTCGCCAGGAAGCCCGAAAATCCAAATGGTCGCTCCAACAATACTCTTGAATCACGAATGTGGCGCAGGATAATCTCCCTACAGGCGAAGGATTCAGACCGACAACTTTCGCGCAGCGGTGCTCGCCTGATTTGATTACGCCGGGATTGTAATCGCAGCCAGAGCCGCCAGTCCCCCGGCCCCATCACGAAACACGCCTTCAAAAGGAGAAGACGCCTGTAAATACAAGGGAATAACTTACGCTCCAGTCTCCCCTTCGGTTTCCCGAATATTAATGCCTCATATTGCCGCTCCGGCAGTATTGTGGCTTTACTTGATGTAGTGTCAGGGCGTGGTGAGGCTCCATCCCCTCTCCCGGATCAGGGTCAGCAGAGGCGGAAGAATGTCGGTCGACTCCAGCCAGTCGGATCAGAAAAAAATACTACCGGTAAGGCGTTATCGCCACGCTGAGGGCGCCGTCATGCCCTTCTTCCCTTACGGCCTCGTGCCGGTTGCCGGGCTCGTTGCGCTCTTGCTGTTCGGTTGGTCCGTACTCGCCTTCACCACGATCCAGGGCTCTGCCCGCGCCACATCCGAGCGTGCGCTGGCAGAAGCCGGCGAGAGCTGGGCAAATGTTCGTGCCTCTGGCCAGTGGATCATCCTCGAAGGTAAGCCGCCCTCCCCGGAGGCAGGTCAGCGCGCCATCGCCGCAGTAAAACACGCCGCCTCACCCACATGGTTGGGGAACGCCCGGCCCATTACACGTGTGCAGGGCAATTTCGCGACCTCTGCCCCCGCTAGCGCAAATTCGATCACGACCCCTGCGTCTCCATCTGTCGATCCGGAATTCCTGTTTCGCCTGACGGCAGGTACGCTGACGCTTAACGGGCAGATACCGACCGAAGCTCTGAAAGCCGATCTTGTCGCGAGGGCCGATAGCCGGAAGACAGCAGATCATCTCGTTGATGTCATCAACAGGCTGAATGTAACGCATGGAACGCTTCCTTACGGCTTTGAGGCCGTCGCGCAGCGGGGCGTAGACACATTGTCCGAGTGCAAATCAGGCACGGCGAGCTTCACGAAACTGACGTTCAATTTCCGGTGTGAAGCTGACGACGACAAGGTTGAGGCCATTCGCGCCGCGGCTAATGCAGGGCTGCCCCTGGGTGTTTTTGGAACAGTGGAGATCCTGCCAATTCAAGCCATTACAAGTTGCGAGGAGGAGCTCTCTCGCCTCCTCGAAGCCGCGCGGATAGAATTCGCGCCGGGCAGCGTCGTCCTGAACGTAGCGAGTGGTCCGGTGCTAGAACTCGCCGCGCGCGCCGCCAGCGACTGTCCCGGAACCCTGCGTGTTGAGGGGCATACGGACAATACAGGGAATCCTGCTTTTAACGATCAGCTCAGTCTTCGGCGCGCCGAAGCAGTCCGCGCCGCCATGATCGAGCGCGGGGTTCCTGCCACTCGTCTTGTTGCTGCCGGGCATGGGCAGCGCAATCCAATCGGCAACAACAACACCGAGGACGGGCGTGCCCGAAACCGCCGGATAGAAATACGAATTGTCAGGCCAGACGAATGATCCCCCGCCTGATTACCCCTAACGCGCCCACCGGCGGAGATTGACCATGTGGTTCCTGCTAACTCAGATATTCTTCTTCATGTGTGTATCCGCAGCCCTGGGGGCCGCGCTCGCCTGGTGGTGGCTACGCCGGCGGTTTGTCGATGTGACGGAAACCCATGCCGAACTGACGCGTCAGGTAGAAACCGCGATTGCCGACGGGCGCGCGCTCAAACGTGAGGATATCGACGCCAGTCTCACAGCAGCCCTGGCCGCCTACCAGCCACCCCAGCCGGATTTCCTGCCGCTCCAGGAGCGTCTTGGCCTGCTTGAACGGCAATTATCAGCGCCTGATCCGGATATGGGCTCCCTGAACGAACGTGTTGGCGCCATCGAGCAAGCTGTCTCAACCATCTCCGCCTCGATTGCCGGCCTTCGCAGTATTCACCTCGATGCCATTTCCAGAAACATCAAGGACGTCGCCGACCGTGTTGACGGCATCCGCATGCCTGATGTCGAAAGCGTCAACGCGCGCGTCGCCTCCCTTGCAGACACGGTTGCCGCCAACCGGCCTGATCTTGCGCCCTTACAGGAGAGGCTCTCCGCGCTCGAAACACAGATCGCCAACTTCAAAATACCCGAAGTTGATCTCGGCCCCGTCCATAGCGGCCTTGCCCGGCTCGATCTCAGCCTGTCGGAACTGCAACCGCCCGAAATCGATCTACGGCCCATCGAAACGCGTCTCTCGAAACTCGAAGAGCTACTGGACGCGTCGGATCAGAAGGACTCTTTCGCCGCATTGGCAGGCGATGTTGCCACCATCACTACGGAACTCGCCGCTCTTTCCAGCGACGTGACCAACGTATCCACCGATGTCGCCAGAGTGTCCGGAGAAGTAGGCTCGGTTGGCGAAGCGGTCTCCCGCATCGCTATACCCGAAGCCCCCGATCTCGATACGATCCACAATCGTCTGGCGGAGATTGATGCATCGCTCATGGACCGGTTCGCTCTCGTCCAGGAACGCATTACCGCCACCACACCGCTGAACGACGCCCTGATCGCAACCCTGGCGGCCGTGGAATCCGATCTTGAAGTCGTTGCATCCCGGCGCCCCCCTGATCTGGAACCGCTGTTTGCGCAGCTGGCATCGCTGGACTCTTCTGTTGGCACAATCCGCAACGAGCTTCGCAGCCAGACACGCCTTGAAGCAATCGAACGCCGCTTGCTCACGATCCAGGAAGCGGTCAACAACCCGCCTTCCAGCGAGGTAACGCGTGAAGACCTCAGCGCCCTGGAAGACAGGCTCACCTCGATTGAGTATGGCGTCACAGCCCTGCATCACATGCTCAGAGGCCGTGCTGACAGCCCGCGTCCCGAAAGCGAAACGCCGCGTCAGCGCACAGAAGCGGCAGGCTATGAAGCCCGTACCAGCGTCCGCACAACCCGCTCGCTCCCCGCCGCCGAGATTACCAGGCGCGCAGAAGCTATCGCGGAGGCCCGCCGGCCTGACGACGAGGCAAACCTGCTGACTCACGCCGCATTCGGCGAAGGCGATGATCTGGCGCAAATCGTCGGCGTGGGGCCAATTCTGACAGAGCTGCTGCACGAAGTCGGCGTGTTCTACTTCTGGCAGATCGCCGAATGGACCGACGAAGACGTCGCCTATGTCGACGAAAAACTCCTGCATTTCAAAGGCCGGATCGAGCGGGACGACTGGGTGGGGCAAGCCCGGTTGCTCGCAGACATGCCCGATGCCTGCCGCCGGCCCGGGCTTGGCTGAACTGCCCCGGCGGCATGGGTTGGCGAGGCAAGTGCCGACCGCCTAATCTCCTGACAAACAGGGTGTCCCATGGCCGCCCTCCACCGGGAGAGTCAAAATATGCTCGAAGGCATCCGCGTCGTCGAATACGCAACCTATATGGCCGCGCCGGGCGCTGGCTGCATCCTGCGCGACTGGGGCGCCGATGTCGTCAAGATCGAGCCGCCTGGCGGCGACCCCATCCGCCTCTTCTTTCGCACGATCGGCACAGACTATCCCGACAACCCCGTCTTCGATTTCGACAATCGCGGCAAACAGTCGATCATCATTGACACCAGCAAGCCCGAGGGCCAGGCCCTGATCCGCGAACTGGTGAAAGATGCCGACGTCTTCCTCACCAACGTCCGCCCCGGCGGTCTCACCCGCTCCGGTCTCGACTTTGACTCGCTGAAAGAACTGAACCCAAAGCTCGTCTATTGCTCTCTCTCCGGCTACGGCCTCGAAGGCCCAGACGCAGATCGCCCCGGCTTCGATATCGCCAGCTTCTGGAGCCGCACGGGCGTTGCCAACCTGACCATCCCCAAAGGCGGCGAGCCCTTCCCGTTGCGTACCGCTTTTGGGGATCACACCACATCCATCGCCGCTGCCGCTGGCATCTGCGCCGCGCTCGTCGAAGCCCAGCGAACCGGCAAGGGCCGCCTCGTTGAAGCCTCGCTCTTCCGCACGGGCCTCTACACGATGGGCTCTGATCTCGCGATCCAGCTCTTCTTCGGCCGCGTTGCCTCGACCAAAGGCCGGCATGAGCAGAATGTTCCGATCTCGAACTTCTACCAGAGCAAGGACCAGAAATGGTTCTGCATCGTTGCCCGTCAGGGAGAAACCGACTGGGCGCCGCTCTGCCGAGTCATCAACCAGCCTGAACTTTCCGCCGACCCCCGCTTCAACAACGCCAAGGGCCGCCGGGCGAACAATGCCGAAGTGGTGAACATCCTCGACGCAGGCTTTGGCGCCTATGACATGGAGGATCTCGCTAAACGTCTTGATGCGGAGTCCATCGCCTGGGCGCCGGTGCAGACGCTGGCGGAAGTTGCCAACGATCCCCAGGCTCATGCGGCTGGCGCCATCGTGCAGACGCCAAGTTCGAAGGGCGATGGGACCACCTACGCCTCCCCTGCTTCCCCCGTGCGCTTCCCCGGCGCCGATGACGGTCCCAAAGGGCCCTCGCCCGGCCCAGGTGAACATACGCGCGATGTGCTGTTGGCAATGGGCCGGAGCGCCGCAGACATTGAGGCGCTCTATCAGTCCGGCGTCGTCTTCTGACAAAACAAAGGGGCGTGAGAAAACCTCACGCCCCTTTTATCATCCTGTTTCAGAACAGGATTTATTTGCCTTTGAAAACGGGCGTCCGCTTCTCAAGGATCGCGTTGACGCCTTCGACATGATCCTCGGTTTCATGCATCAGCGCCTGAGACGCGGCCGAGAGTTCCATGATCGTGTCGTAAGACGCATTGGTGCCGTGACGCATCAAGGTCTTGGCGAGGCGGAGGGCTTGCGGCGGTTGCCCGGCAATCTTCTCTGCCATCGCCATTGCTTCATCCATCAGCTTGTCGGCAGGCACCACCTTGCTCACAAGGCCCCACTCCGCCGCCGTTTTCGCGTCGATCACGTCGCCAGTGAACAGCAACTCCGCCGCGCGCGAGGAGCCGATCAGGCGCGGCAACAGCCAGGCGCCGCCATCGCCCGGGATGAGGCCGAGCTTCAGAAATGTAACGCCCATCTTGGCGGTCTCTGACGCAATGCGGATATCCGCCATGCAGGCGACATCGCAGCCAAGACCGATGGCCGGGCCGTTGATCGCAGAGATCAGCGGCGTCTCCATATTATACAGGGAACGGACGATCATGTGGATGTTGCGGCGGTATCCTTCGCGGATGTCCGCAGGGCTGCCCCCAAAGGCGCCGGTCTTTTCCTTCATCGCCTTTACGTCGCCGCCGGCGGAAAAGGCGCGTCCAGCGCCTGTCAGAACGGCGCAGCGGATCTGCGGGTCCGCTGCAATCTCGGCGCAGACAGCGGCAACAGCGGGGCCATCGCCCTCCTGTCCGAGCGCATTCATCATTTCCGGGCGGTTCAGCGTCATCACGGCAATCGGGCCGCGCTTCTCTAACAGCAGAATAGACATGGTCGTTTCCTTTGGTGTTGGCGTATTCAGTGGGTGGCCGCTTTGGCCGTAAATCGGCTACCCGGTGACGGCGGCGCGGCAGGCGGCCCGGCAAAACACTGGGCTTTCGACATCCAGTCTGTTGCCACAGCGCCGGTCACCTTCAGGGACGTATCCGCGATATTCCGGGTCTGCGTCACAACCTGGCAGAACTCTTCCGCCCTGCCTTCGACGCGCTCCGTTTCGCTCGGATTCCCATGTGTCCAGATCGCGCCAGATGGCGCCGTGAGCACCACATAAGGCATATCCCCCGGCGGCTTTTCCCGCCGCGTGGCATAGGTCCAGCCAAACGTATTGACGCCCAGCGTCACAATGTTGCCGATCCGGTCTTCATTCTTCCGGGTGACGCCCAGATGATCATAGGCTTCCTGCCCGTGCGCCCAGGTTTCCATCAGACGCGCCGTGATCGAGGACCGCGCGCTCATGTCCGGCCCGGCCCATTTGAGGCGCGCTTTGGGATCGGCGCCGGCAAAGCGGTCAGCCGTTTCCTCGAACTGCTTTTCCCACTCCGCCACGAGCGCAAAGCCATCCAGCCCCGCAAGCATTTCGCTCTCATAGGCCCGCATGGATTTACCGGTGGCAGCCATCGTCTTGAGATGGTGCAGGAGCTGGGCCTCATCGGCGAGCTGCAGATAGGCCATCCGGTTCCAGAAATGCAGATGCTGGAGAACATCATGGATGCCCCAGCCTTTGAACTGCGTCGGTTCGCGATACCGGATCGGCGCAGTCAGCGAGATCAGCGCATGCAGGGCGCGGCTCTCGGCCCGAAAGTCTTCAGCCTGCTGCATAGTTTAAAGCTTACCCTTCAGGTCTTTCAAAACGCCCGAAAAATCGAGGCCATCAAATCCACGTTCGGAAAGGTCTTGATAAATGCTTTCGGCTAAGGCCCCGAGGCGAATATCAGCGCCTGCGGCCTTGGCTGCGTCTGCGGCCAGGTGGAGATCCTTCAGCATCATGGCGACGGCAAAGCCTGGCTTGTAGTCGCGGTTTGCCGGAGAGGTCGGGACGGGCCCAGGCGCCGGGCAATAGCTCGTCATTGACCAGCACTGGCCAGAGGACACGGACGAAATATTGAAGAATGTTTCTGCGTCGAGCCCCAGCTTTTCAGCCAGATTGAAGGCTTCACAGGTGCCGATCATGGAGATGCCGAGCAGCATGTTGTTCGCGATCTTGGCGGCCTGCCCGTTGCCCGGACCACCAGCATGGAACACATTCTTGCCCATCGCCTTGAGGATCGGTTCTGCCAGGGAATAGTTGATGCCCGGACCGCCTGCCATGAAGGTCAGCGTGCCTGCTTCAGCCGCCGCTACTCCGCCTGATACGGGGGCGTCCACCATCATGAACCCTTCCGATTGAGCTTGAACATGCGCCGCGCGCGCGTCGTCAACGGCGATGGTTGAACAATCGATCAAGAGAATGCCCTGCTGGGCGTGCGCGGCCACGCCGTCCTCGCCAAAATAGACGCCAAGTACATGCTTGCCCGCTGGCAACATGGTGATGACCATGTCCACGCCCGCGACAGCATCTGCAATCGACGCCGCCGGGCGCGCGCCTCGTTCTGCGGCCGCCGCTACAGCGGCCGAGTTGAGGTCAAACGCAGCCACGTCATGATGGGCCTTGACCAGGTTGGCGCACATGCCCCCACCCATGTTACCGAGGCCGATAAAGGCGATCTTTGCCATGATGTTCTCTCCTGAGGCTAAAGCCTACTTGTCTTTGAAGTCTGGCGCGCGCTTCTCGCTGAACGCGCTCATGCCTTCTTTCTGGTCCGCGGTACCAAACAGGCCCTGGAACAGGCGGCGCTCAAACTTTACACCCTCTGTGGTCGGAAGTTCCAGTGCGCGCGCCACCATCTCTTTGGCCGCCATAATGGACGGAATAGAGAAGCCGGCAATCTCGTTTGCCACACCCAGCGCCGTTTCCAGCAATGTGTCGTGGGGAACCACGCGGGAGACAAGCCCGATTCGGTCGGCTTCCCCGGCATCGATCATCCGTCCCGTGAGGACAAGGTCCATAGCTTTCGCCTTGCCGACCGCCTTGGTCAGGCGGATCGAGCCGCCCATGCCGGGCGTTACGCCGAGTTTGATCTCAGGTTGCCCGAACTTTGCCTTGTCGGAGGCAATGATGAGATCGCACATCAGGGCGAGTTCACACCCGCCGCCCAGGGCAAAGCCATTGACCGCCGCGATAACCGGCTTGCGCGAGGCCGCGAACCGGTCCCAGCCGGAAAAATAGTCCTCGACATACATGTCGGAGAAACTCTGGGGCTGCATCTCCTTGATGTCGGCCCCGGCAGCAAATGCGCGGCCTGCGCCCGTCAGCACGCTGACGGCGATCTCCCCGTTTCGGTCGATGGCGGCGAAGCAGTCGACCACTTCACGCATAATTTCCGCGTTCAGTGCATTGAGCGCATCGGGCCGGTTCAAGGTTACGAGGGCCACACGGCCCTTCTGTTCAAAAGTGATCGTTTTGTATTCGGTCATCAGGTTATCCCATCGTCGGAATGACAAACGCCTGGTCGCCGATATCGCCCTCGGGCCAGCGCTGCGTGATTGTCTTGATCTTGGTCCAGAAGCGCACGCCTTCGGGGCCGTGCTGGTTGGTGTCGCCGAAGGCCGAGCGCTTCCAACCCCCAAAGGTGTGATAGGCCACCGGCACAGGGATGGGCACGTTGACGCCCACCATGCCAACATTGACCTGCGCGGCAAACTCGCGCGCGGCGCGGCCATTGGAGGTGAAGATGGCGCAGCCGTTCCCATACTGATGGTTCGACGGCAGCGCGGCCGCCTCCTCCAGCGTCTCGACGCGCATCACCTGCAACACAGGCCCGAAGATCTCTTCCTTGTAGGACTGCATGGACGCCGTCACATTATCAAAGAGGTTTGGTCCGATGAAATAGCCGCCCTCATTACCCTGTAGTTGCAGGCCTCGGCCATCAAGTAGGAGGTCAGCGCCTTCATCGATCCCCATCTGGATGTAGCTCTCAACCTTCGCCTTGTGGGCCGCCGAGACTACCGGGCCATAATGTGCATCGGCATCGGTGGAGATACCAACCTTCAGGCTACGCGCCGCCTCTATCATCCGCTCAACGAACTCATCACCTGTCTTCTTGCCGACCGTCACCGCCACGGGAAGCGCCATGCAGCGCTCACCGGCCGAGCCATAAGCAGCCCCGACGATATCCTTCACAGCCTGCTCAAGATTGGCATCTGGCAGGATGATGCCGTGGTTCTTCGCGCCGCCCATCGCCTGCACGCGCTTGCCGTGTGCTGTGCCGGTGGAATAGACATATTGTGCGATGTCGGACGAACCAACAAAACTGACCGCCTTGATGTCTGGATGGGTCAGGATCGCATCGACGGCTTCCTTGTCGCCATTGACGACGTTGAGCACGCCCTTGGGCAGGCCCGCTTCCATCATCAGCTCGGCGAGCCGCATTGGAAGGGATGGGTCTTTCTCCGAGGGCTTCAGGATGAAGGTGTTGCCGCAAGCAATCGCCACGGCCGCCATCCAGCACGGGATCATGGCTGGAAAATTAAACGGGGTAATGCCCGCGCAGACGCCCAGGGGCTGGCGCATGGAATAGACGTCAATGCCAGGGCCCGCCCCTTCTGTGTATTCGCCCTTCAGGAGATGGGGAATCCCACAGGCAAACTCCACCACATCCAGCCCGCGTTGCACATCGCCTTTGGAGTCGGCGATCACCTTGCCATGCTCTGAGGATAGCATGTGCGCGAGTTCATTCATGTTCGCCTCGACGAGGCGCTTGAACTCGAACATCACGCGCCCGCGGCGCTGCGGGTTGGTGCTCGCCCAGCCTGGAAAGGCCGCACTTGCCGCATCCACCGCCGCGCCCAACTCCGCCTTCGTCGCTAGCGCAACCCGCCCCTGAACCTTGCCCGTATTGGGATCAAAAATGTCCCCGAAACGGCCGGATGTTCCGGCAACTTCTACGCCATTGATGAAATGGTTTACCTCACGCACGCGCGTTCCTCCTGATGAATCCAAGCGCGTAACTCCAGGCAGGTTGCCCGTGCCGCGCAGTACTTCTGTTGGGTCAGGGCTTGCCGTAAAATCCGCAGCGACGCAAGGAAACTGCCAGTTGCCCCAGCGTCGGTTAGCCCGGCGGCAAATAGCCCATCCCGAAATGCTTTTCAGGCCGCCGCTGGTACCGCGAGCACGTCCACTTCTGACAAGCGAAGCACCTCCTGCGCGACGCTTCCCAGAACCAGTCGTTTGATACCGGTATGTCCCTGCGTACCGACGACGATCAAATCGGCACCTGTCTCTGTGGCCAGGGTGCAAAGCACACGGCCAGTCGATACTTCGCCTAATTTCGGGATAAGCGATGTTGCGCCTGCGCTGGTTCTTCTGTCGAACTCAGAGAGCTTAGCCGCGGCCACTCGCCCTTGCTCGACCACATAATTGTTGATCTGTGCGGTGGTTGTCCCGGCGCGCATCATCAGCGCAATCTCCGGGGTCTCATAGATATTCACGAGTTGGATGAGGGCGTCGCCCGCAAGGCCGGTCTTTTTCAGGGCTGCAACGGCATGTTCGGAGGCTTCGGAAAAATCTGTCGCCAGCATCACCTTCCGATAAGGCCGGGTCGTCGCCCCCACGGCCATCAGCACGGGAACCGGGCTTTGCCGGATGACCCGTTCGGCAGTCGTGCCCAAAAGGACATCCCCAACACTGCGGCGGACGGGGGCGCCCAGAACAACAAGATCTGCCGCCTCTTCTCTGGCTGTCTCCAGAATAAAACGTGCTGGCTCGCCGCTACCAAGTCTTGATTTGGCCTTGTGCGTCTCCGCGGCCTGCAAAAGCGCGCCGCGCCCCGCTTCGCCATCCGGGCTGACATGGACGAGGGTAAGCTCGGCCTTCAGATGTGCAGCAAGCTCAACAGCGGCGGACAAAGCTGCGTTACATTTGGCTGAAAACTCGGTCGCCGCAAGAATCGCGCGCAGCATCGTGTCCCCTCTTCTCAAAACACCGCCTTGCCGGGCGGGAAAGCGGGAAGTGGTGCCGGCTACAGGACTCGAACCCGTGACCCTCTGATTACAAATCAGATGCTCTACCAGCTGAGCTAAGCCGGCACTTGCCCCGCGTTACCGGAAACTTTTTCCCGGCGCAAGCCGCGAGGCTGCTGTGCTTGTCAGGGGCTTGCCTAGCTGTTTGACTAAAATTCCAGCCTCAGGGAACCAGAGCATGGAAGTCGCGCCAACAGCCTCCGCAGAGCGCGCGCTCATGCCAGACCTCATCCGGGCGTTTGCCCTTCTGGGCATCGCTGTCGTGAATGTTGCAGGCTTCGCGCAGCCGCTGTCGGCTGGCTTTTACGGGGCCGGCCTGGAGACGGTGGCAGACCGCTTTGCCTTTGGCACAATGGCCTGGCTCTTCCTGATGAAGTCCTATCCGCTCTTCGCCATGATGTTCGGCGCCGGTCTTGCCTGGCAGATGGCGGCCGCCACCCGGTTGGGCGCGGATGCTGGCGCGCGTTACTTTCGGCGTATGGCCGCGCTGATTGTCATCGGCGTCCTGCATTTCGTCTTCTTCTGGTATGGCGACATCCTCATCACATACGGGCTTCTTGGCTGCCTGTTTTTCACCATGCGAGGCGCCTCGGTAAAGGCGCTCATAGGTACTGGCGCCGCCCTGATCGCGGCGAATACAGCAATCCTTCTGCTGCTTGCCGCCCTTGTCAGCGCTGGCGAGACCCATGCTCCAGACGCAATCGCCGAAGCGCGTGACCCACAACACGACGCCGCTCAGATCAGGATGTTCAGCGAAGGCTCGTTTCTGGAAGTTGCCGGTTGGCGGCTTTCTCAGCTCCCGTTTTTTCTCCCCAGCGCGCTTCTCCAGCAGGGTATCGCCGTTTTCGGGTATTTCTGCTTCGGTCTGGCGGCCGTCAAAGCGGGAGTCATTGACCAACCCAAGGCGCGGATCTGGCAACTTTCGCGCTGGGTTTTCCTGCCGGTTGGACTGATAGGCAGTGTATGGGGCGCTTTCCTCCTTTTGGAGGCAAACACCATAATCTCGGGCGCGTTCATGCTGGGGAACGCAGTGCTTATGGCCTTCTCGGCCTTTTCGGCACTCGGTTATGCAGGGCTCATAGCCTTGTTCTCGTCGCGAAAGCCCCGGCCAGTACGAGGCTTCATTGCCCGCGCCGGGTCGGCCTCCCTATCGGCCTATCTCCTGCAATCCATCGTCTTTTCGTTCCTCTTCGCGGGCTATGGTCTAGGCCTGTTCGGCCAGATGTCGGCCGCGCAGGCGATCCTTGTCGCCCTTGGCGTAGGCCTCTCCTCTCTCGTCTTCACGGGTGTTTGGCGCAGCTTCACCGCCAGAGGGCCGATGGAAGTTCTGCTCCGGCGGGTCACCTATTGGGGCCGCGCCTAGAGCTTTCCTTTACCGGCGGGCGCGTTAAAAGGCGCATTCTCCATAAGAAAGGCTCTGAAAAGGCCCCATGACCCAGCAACGGCGCATCCTCATCACCTCGGCCCTGCCCTACATCAACGGCGTGAAGCATCTCGGCAACCTTGCCGGCTCCATGCTGCCCGCTGATGTATACGCCCGCGTGATGCGCCTTCAGGGCCATGACGTGACCTATATCTGCGCCACCGACGAGCACGGCACCCCTGCCGAACTGGCCGCGCAGGCCGCAGGCATGAGCGTCCAGGCCTATTGCGACGAGCAGTACGAGGTTCAGCGAAGGGCCGGAGAGGGCTTCAACCTCTCTTTCGACTGGTTCGGCCGCACCTCCCGCCCCGCCAATCACAAGCTGACCCAGCATCTCGCCCAGCAGCTCGAAAAGAACGGCCTGATCGAAGTGCGCACCTCCAAACAGGTCTACGCCGTAGATGATGGCCGCTTCCTGCCAGACCGCTATGTCGAGGGCACTTGCCCACATTGCGGCTATGAGAAAGCCCGCGGCGACCAGTGTGACAGCTGCGGCCAGCTGCTTGATCCCACAGATCTCCTCAATCCCTATTCCTCGGTCTCCGGCAGCCGGAACATCGAAGTCCGCGATACCGATCATCTCTATCTGCTACAGACAGGGATGCAGGACCGCATTCGAGACTGGGTAAACACCAAGGGCAAGAACTGGCCATCGCTCGCCGTGTCCATCGCCAACAAATGGCTCGATGAAGGCCTGATCGCCCGCGCCATCACCCGCGACCTCAGCTGGGGCGTCAAGGTAAACGATGCCGACGGGAACCCGCGTCCGGGTTTCGAGAACAAGGTTTTCTATGTCTGGTTCGATGCGCCGATCGGCTACATCTCTGCCACGCAGGAATGGGCGGAAGCCACTGGCAATGACTGGGAATGCCTCTGGCTGACCGATAAGGGAGCCGACGCGACCGAATATGTCCAGTTCATGGGCAAGGACAATGTTGCCTTCCACACGGTCAGCTTCCCCGTCACGCTGCTCGGCTCGGCTGAGCCGTGGAAAACCGTCGACAAGCTAAAGGCCTTCAACTGGGTCACCTGGTATGGCGGCAAGTTCTCCACCAGCCAGAAGCGCGGCGTGTTCATGGATCAGGCGCTCAGCCTTCTGCCATCGGACTATTGGCGCTGGTATCTGATCTCCAACGCACCAGAAGGCTCCGACGCAGCCTTCACCTGGGAAGGCTTCCAGGCAGCGGTCAATTCCGATCTTGCCAACGTGCTAGGTAACTTCGTCAACCGGATCACCAAATACTGCGCCTCGAAATTCGACGGCAAGGTTCCCGAAACCGGCACCTCCGGTGAAGCCGAAGCGTGGATGGCGAGCGAGCTTGCCGAACGCCTGCCCCGGCTTGTCGAGTTCTACGAAGCCATGGAGTTCCGCAAAGCTGCTGCTGAAACGCGCGCCATCTGGGCCGCCGGCAACGAATACCTCACCAAGGCCGAGCCCTGGGTGAAGCATAAGAACGATGTAGATGCCGCAGCTGTCGGCGTCCGCGCAGGCATCAATCTCGCGGCTATTTTCGGCATCATCGCCCAGCCAATCATTCCAGACGCCGCAAAGAAAATCCTGAACGCCCTCGGCATTCCGGAAGAGAATCGGATGATGCCGAACGCTTCTAAAGCTGAAGACTTCGCCGCGCTACTGGACGCCATCCCGCGCGGCCATGCGATCACCCCGCCCGATGTCCTCTTCCAGAAGATCGAGGATACGCAGGTCGCCGAATGGACCGCCCAGTTCGGTGGCGGTAAGGAGTAGGCTGATGACACCCGTGCGAACCGGAGGCTGTCAATGCGGACGCATCCGATTCCGTGCGACGAGCCTGCGCGATAATCCCCATGTCTGCCATTGCCGCATGTGCCAGAAGGCAACGGGCAACTTCTTCGCTGCCCTGGTCGGCGTACCGTATACGGATTTCCAGTGGACGCGGGGAACGCCAGCGGAGTTTCATAGCTCAGAAAAAGCGCGGCGCGGCTTCTGCCGGGATTGCGGCACGCCGCTCTACTATCGCCACGAAGACAACCAGCACATCTCGATGAGCATCGGCGCTTTTGACGACCCCGCCTCCATTCCGCTGTACTACCAACTCGGCATGGAGGGCCGCCTGCCTCAGATGGATCAGTTCGAAGTGCTCGACGATTTCGGCAGCACCGAAGACGACATGCCCGAAGAAGCCGGGCGCATTCGCGCCAGCAATAACCAGCATCCCGATCACGACACGGAAAACTGGACGCCGAAAGCCTAACCCTTCCGGAAGAACACCGTCAGATTGTTAGCGGGCATCTGAACAACTGCGTCCAGGCGGAGCCCGGCCTGCTCCGCCAAAGGCACCAGATCCCTGTCCAGATCGCGCACGCCCCAACGCGCATCCCTTATCTTCAGGCTGTCATCAAACGCCGCATTTGACGGCGCGATAACACTGTCGCGTGCAAACGGCCCGTAGAGCGCCAGCATCCCGCCAGCCTTGAGCAGTCTGCCTGCCCCCGCGATCAATCCAGCGCCCGCTTCGAACGGCGCGATATGCACCATGTTAGCACTGAAGATAACGTCCCATGTTTCCGGCTGCTCAGCTTCGCCCCAATTGGCGTCTGCCGCATTGATTTCCAACGGCTCGCTCAGCTGCAAAGACCCACTCGCCTTCCGCCAGGCACGCTGGCTCTCAAGGCTTAGGCCATCAATGTCCGAATACGTCCAATCGAGCCCAGGTATCTCCTCTACAAAGAAGGCGCCGTGTTCTCCCGTCCCTGAGGCAATCTCGAGCGCCCGCGCAGGCAATGTCAGATGCGCTTGCAACACATCCCGGATCGCCTCCCGGTTTCGCGCGATGGAGGGCGAGTAGCGCCGCCCGTCCTCGCCTTCGCCGCGCGCTTCCAGCGCCACGGGCGGCTTATCCGCCATGCTGGCGCTTCTCGAAGTCGAACATCTCCGTGGTCACGCTCGCCTGCCCGGCCGGAGAGTATCGCGGCCCCACAGCCCGCTCCGGCGCAAACGCTGCATCAAGCCGCGCGACCTGCTCCGCCGTCAGACGAACATCGCCGGCCGCATGGTTCTCCTCCAGGTGTGCAATACTCCGTGTGCCCGGAATGGGCAGCACATGCTCGCCCTTGGCCATCGTCCAGGCAATCGCGAGCTGGGCGACACCGCAGCCTGCTTCAGTGGCCACGTCACGCGCCACGTCCAGCAGCGGCAGATTGCCGGCATAGTTCTCGTCTGAGAAGCGCGGAAACATGCTCCGGCGCATGTCTGTTGCATGGAAAGTGGCCGGATCAGCGGGCGGATCCGCCAGGAACCCCCGTCCCACCGGTGAGAACGCGACAAGTGCGACGCCCAGCTCCCGACAGGCGTCCAGAATCGCGATCTCGGGATTGCGTACCCAGAGTGAATACTCAGACTGGAGCGCGGCTACCGGATGCACCGCGTGCGCCCGGCGCAGCTGATCCTCTCCCATCTCGGAAAGTCCGTAATAGCGGATCTTCCCTTCCTCGATCAGATCAGCCATCGCCCCGGCAGACTCCTCAATTGGAACCTTATGATCGGGCCGGTGAAGATAGTAGAGATCAATAACGTCTGTTCTCAAACGTTTCAGGCTCGCCTCACACGCCGCCTTGATCGCCTCCGGCCGCCCATCGAGAATGCGCTCGCGTTCCCGAAATCCCAGCACGCATTTGCTTGCCAGAAAATACTCCTTCCGGCGGCCGCCCAGCGCTTCCCCAATCAGCTCCTCGCTCCGGCCAAGGCCATAGATCGTGGCCGTATCGAGAAAATCACAGCCAATATCCAGAGCCCGAACGAGCAACGCCTTTGCGTCTGCCTCGTCCGCTGGCGGACCATAGGCATGCGTGATGTTCATGCAGCCCAGGCCGATGGGATGCACCAACCTGTCCCCAATACGCCGTTTCATGCTCATATGCTTATGGCCTTGCTTTGAAGCGCTGGCGCAGATCAGCCTTCAATATCTTTCCGTTCGCATTGCGTGGCAGCGGCTCATCCTGGAACTGTATCTCCACCGGAACCTTGAACGACGCCAGCTGCGCGGCCACATGCGCGCGCAACTCTGCTTCGCTTGCCGTCTTGCCGGGCTTCAGCTGCACAACCGCGCCAACTTCCTCGCCAAGGATCTTGTGCACAATGCCAACCACCGCCGCGTCCATCACCGCCGGATGATCATAGAGCGCGCTTTCCACCTCGATACAGTAGACGTTCTCGCCGCCCCGGATCAGCATGTCCTTTGCCCGGTCAACGAGGAAAAGGAAGCCTTCTTCGTCGATCCGCGCAAGGTCTCCGGTCACCACCCAGCCATTGCGGAAAGTTTCCGCCGTCGCGTCAGGCCGGTTCCAGTAAAGCCGGCAATTCGCCGCGCTCTTGCACCAGAGCTCCCCCACTTCCCCGGCAGGCATTTCATTTCCGTCAGGATCGCAGATCTTGAGTTCCACGGCGGCAGGCGGCGCGCCCGCGCTGGAGGGGCGGTTTACATAATCCTCGCCAATGTTCAGCGTCGCCGTCGCGCAGGTTTCCGTCATGCCCCAGCCATTGCCGGGCGCCGCTTCAGGGAAACGCTTCTTGATGGTCGACACAAGTTCGGGCGCAGAAGGCGCGCCACCATAAGAGATCGCCTGAATGGAGGAGAGGTCATATTTGTCCCTGTCCGGATGTTCCAGGATCTGCCAGGCGATGGCGGGAACACCGCCTACGGCAGATATCTTCTCGCCCTCAATGATCGGCAGCGCTTCGCCCGCATCCCATTTGTACATCGCCACCACCTTGTCACCGCGAAGGGCAGACGGAATGAGGATCGCGAACGAGCCCGTTGCGTGGAAAAACGGAATGGAGATCAGCGTCGCGCGCATTGCGTCCGGGTCGGGGGCCGGAACCGGCTCTCCCTTGCGCAGGAACATGCGGGCCTGGCACGCGGATGAGTTGAACATGTTGGTAATAACGGCGCGATGTGTGGCCAGCGCGCCCTTTGGCTTACCTGTCGTCCCGGACGTATACATGATCGTCGCGTCGTCATCGGGGCCGATCTCGACCCCGGCCGGGCCGGCATCAGGCAGTTTGCCCCAATCATTGGGGTGCCCAACAATGGCATCGAGCGACGACACACGCGGGTCCGCAATTTCTTCGGCTGAGTCGCGGGCAATGAGGATGTTCTGGAGGTCCGGCAGTTTGTGAAGATGGTCGCGGATACGTTCAAATATCTGCAGGTCCATGATCGCGAGTTTTACCCCTGCGAAGGAAAGACCGTACTCCAGCTCTTCAGCGGTCCACCATGAGTTCATCGGCGTAGCAATCGCGCCCAGGCTCAGGGCCGCATAGAATCCCAGAGGCCATTGCGGATAGTTACGCATGACAATCGCCACGCGGTCCCCCTTCTTGACGCCATAGGTGTCGCGCATTTCTGCCGCGAGCTTGCGGACGGCCAGATGCAGCGCCTGAAAGGTGACGCGCTCATTTTCATAGACGAGGTAGGTCCGGTCGGCGAACTGCTGGGCCGCGAGATCCAGAATCACCGGAATGCTGGGAGGCGCGTTCTTGTAAACCTTCATCGGAACGCCGCGAATAACAGCGTCTTCCAGTTCGAGCGGTGAGCCTGGCCCCGCCAGAGCAGCGTTTGCCTGTGCTATCGACATTGCGGGCCAATTGGGGGGAAGAAGATCTGACGACATGGGTTTCCTCGGGGTGTTTGTTTTCTGACCCACAAACAACCACGCGCGCGCCGGATATAGAAGAGGCTCACCTGCGACACGCCGTCATTTTTGTGCGTCAACAAGCCTGAATCTGAAACCGATGGCAATAATTTGCCCTGTCAGGGTCAAGATCGCGTGGGCTCTACCGCTCCGCTACTCGATCCAGGCTTTCTCTCTCCGGCTGGCGGAGGAAGTGGGCCAGAGGATGCCGCCCTTCTGGAGCAGGCATCCTCTGGCGGCAGTTTCTGAGTTACTTGCCAAAATCGCAAAAGCGCAGACGGCGTGTCGTCCCATCCCGGTCCGTCACGGTATAGCTCTGCCCGGTCAGGCCGCTCTCATCACAGAGGTAGCCAATCTGATACATGGCGAGCTTCACGTCATTGTCGGGCTCAATGGTGTATTGGGTCATCAGATCAATGGCATCAAGGTGACGGCCAAGGTTCATCAGGGCGTAAAAACGTTCTGTATTGGTGGAGTTTGGGGAATCCAGAACGCTGTTCAGAGCGGCCAGCTGTGCGCGCGCCTCCGGTAACTTCGCTTCAGCGCGGCGCGCCCATTCCGTACCCGGATAGGTAGCAATCACTTCATCGAAATACCCAACCGCACCCGGAACGTCATAGCCCGTCGGGCTCATGCTGAGCACCCCCAGTTCATACAGAACATTGGCTTTCTGGTTTGGTGTGATTTCAGTATCACCCGCCAGCTGCATCAGACGCTGGATAGCGGTCGGCACATTGCCGGCATCCCTGAGCTCTTCCGCAGTATTCATTCCCAGCTCATACTGGGACGGGACAACAACAGGAGCAGTCGGGCCCTCAACGGGAGCGGTCTGGGTCGCGCAGGCGGCCAGCACCAGCGCAGAGGCCATTGCGGCGAGGCTGAGACGAATCATATCAAACTTCCTTCTTGCAGGCGGAAACGTGTTTTAACGCCCCTGCATACCCTGCCTGAATGATCGCGCACAGGGCCGAAGTGTGATGTTAGTGTGGCAGGGCTCAGGCGGAGGCCAGCCGCTCGATAGCTGACAGGTCGCCCCGGCCAAGTGCCTCAATCGCACGCCCTGCGATATGGCGTGCCGACAAGCCTGCCTGATCATACATGACTGCTGGCGTGTCCTGATCCTGGAAAATATCCGGCAGTGTAAGCACACGCACCTTGAGGCCGGCATCCAGCCCGCCGCAATTGGCAAGATGTTCGAGCACAAAGCTTCCAAACCCGCCCCGCGATCCTTCTTCAACGGTCACAAGTACTTCATGTTCTTTGGCCAGGCGCTCGATCAGCTCATTGTCCAGCGGCTTGGCAAAGCGGGCATCTGCGACCGTCGCACTGAGCCCCTGACCAGCCAGCATTTCTGCCGCCTTGAGCGCCTCTTGCAGCCGCGTTCCGTAAGAAAGGATGGCAATTGTCGTGCCTTCGCGCACAACCCTTCCCTTTCCGATTTCCAAAGGCTTGAGAAGTTCCGGTATCTCGATTCCAACCCCTTCGCCCCGCGGATAGCGGAACGCGCTGGGGCGGTCATCAATCTCAAGCGAAGTCAGCACCATCCTTGCCAGCTCCGCTTCATCCGATGGCGCCATGCAGACGAACCCCGGCAGCGCCCCCAGATAGCTGATGTCAAAGCTGCCCGCATGCGTCGCGCCATCGGCGCCGACAAGCCCGGCCCGGTCGATCGCAAAGCGCACCGGCAGCTGCTGGATCGCTACGTCATGCACAACCTGATCATAACCGCGCTGAAGGAACGTCGAATAGATCGCGCAGAACGGCTTCATGCCATCGGCGGCAAGCCCGGCCGCAAACGTCACCGCATGCTGCTCGGCAATACCGACATCGAAATGCCGGTCGGGAAACTTTTTACCAAAAATGTCCGTACTCGTACCAGATGGCATTGCCGCCGTGATGGCACAGATCCTGTCATCGGTCTCGCCGAGCTTTGCCAGCGTCTGGCCGAACACCTTCTGATAGCTCGGTGGACCGCTGGCGCCCTTGGCCTGCTCACCGGTCACAACCGAGAATTTCGAAACGCCGTGATACTTGTCGGCAGAGTTCTCCGCCGGGGCATACCCCTTGCCCTTTTGTGTCACCACATGCAGCAGGATCGGCCCGTCCTGCATCGCCTTGATGTTCTCAAGCAGGTCGAGCAGCGTATCGAGATCATGCCCATCCACCGGGCCGATATAGTAAAAACCCATCTCCTCGAAGAGCGTGCCGCCCATCGCGAAGCCGCGCAGGTATTCCTCCGCCCGCCGCGCCGGAGACTCCAGCCCCATCGGCTGGACAACCTTCTTTGCGATACGGCGCAAGCCGCGATAGGGCCGCGAGGAAACCAGCCGTGAGAAATAGTGGCTCATCGCGCCAACAGGTGGCGCAATCGACATATCATTATCGTTGAGGATCACGATCATCCGCGAACGGTCAGCGCCCGCGTTGTTCATCGCCTCATAGGCCATCCCGGCCGACATCGAACCGTCGCCGATCACGCAGATGACATGATTGTCCTTGTTTTGCAGATCGCGCGCCTTGGCAAAGCCAAGTCCGGCTGAAATCGAAGTCGAGGCATGGGCCGCGCCAAACGGATCAAACTCGCTCTCAGACCGCTTGGTAAAGCCCGAAAGCCCCCCGCCCTGGCGCAGCGTCCGCATCCGGTCCTTGCGGCCCGTGAGGATCTTGTGCGGATAGCATTGGTGGCCAACGTCCCAAACCAGCTTGTCAACGGGCGTATCGAACACCGAATGGATCGCCACCGTCAGCTCGACCACGCCGAGACCTGATCCAAGATGCCCGCCCGTGACTGACACTACATCCACGACCTCCTCGCGCACTTCCACAGCGATCTGTTTCAGATCGGCGCGGCTGAGGCCTTTGAGGTCGGACGGCGTATTGATAGCGTCCAGGAGGCGGTTCGGGCGTGTTTCTGTCATATCTGCGTGCTTTTCTTGTCCGTCGCGTACCCGCCTTTTAGCGGGGTCTGTTCAGCACATAATCAACGGAATGCAGCAGTATCTGGGCCTTGTCACGGAAAATTGCCAAATGTTCCTTCGCCTGAGCGGCCAGAAGCCGCACGCGCTGGCGGGCTCCATCCACACCCAGAAGGGTCACAAAATTCGCCTTCCCGGCGTCCTTGTCCTTGGAAACAGCTTTCCCGACGATGGATTCATCGCCTTCCGCGTCGAGAATGTCGTCCGCTATCTGATAGGCAAGGCCAAGGTCATTGGCAAACCCTGCCAGCGCATTGCGTTCCGCTTCCCGGGCGTGCCCTATGATGCCACCCGCCTCAAGCGCATAGGAAATCAACGCCCCCGTCTTGAGGCGCTGCATACGAGTGATGGTGTTGAGATCCCGCGGGCTTTTCTCTTCCAGCATGTCGATCATCTGGCCGCCCACCATGCCCCGTGCGCCAGCCGCATCTGCCAGCCGCTCAATCAGCAGGACACGCACTGCCGGATCATCATGCGTCTCGCTGGAGGCTAGAATCTTGAAGGCCAGGGTCAGCAGTGCGTCCCCGGCGAGAACAGCCGTCGCTTCATCGAATGCTTTGTGCACAGTGGGCTGGCCGCGCCGGAAGTCATCATCATCCATGCAGGGCAGATCATCATGTACCAGGGAATAGCAGTGCACACATTCCAGAGCGGCTGCTGTTCGCAACAGGCTCTTTTCCGAAGCCCCAAACATGGCCCCAGTCTCAAGTACGAGGAAAGGCCGCATCCGCTTTCCGTTCGCAAGGGCGGCATGACGCATCGCGCGCATGAGATTCGCTTCGGGGCCGCTTGCTGGCGGGATCAGCTGATCCAGCGCGACGGTGACTTTATCGGCGACTTCCGTCAGGCGCTGTTCAAAATCAGTTACTTCGCCCCTGTCCGGCCCCATCATGGCAAACCTACTCGAACGAAGCGGGCTCGGTCGCCGGACCACCTGCCCCTTGTACAATCTGTTCGACCTTGAGTTCAGCAGATTTCAGGCGCGCGTCGCAGTGTGCCTTCAGAGCCGCCCCGCGTTCATAGATCGCGATGGACTTTTCAAGCTCCACCTCGCCCGCTTCCAGCTGCCGGACGATGCCTTCAAGCTCCGCCAGCGCTTCCTCGAAGCTCATCTTTTCCACGGGTTTGGACTTAGCTTCCGACATGGCGTGCCTGTTCTTAAAAACCGTTGCTGATTGTCTAAAGCCCGCTTGCGGGCGCTACAACTGTAATCGTGTCACTGTCCACGGTATTCATAGACGCGATAACTCCAATAGCTATCCCCGCCATCGCCGACACACACCCAGCCGAGCCGGCGCAGCTCTGGCCTCAGCATCCGGTTGAACCATCCGTGTGCGGCCAGATAAACCTTCGCGTCCGCTGCCGCCTCATGCAGTTTCAGCGCAGCGGCAGAGGCCCGCACACGTGCCTCACCCACGGATTCACCATCCAGCGAATGCCCGGTTAACCAGGCCGTGCGGGCCAGAATATTCCAGGTTTTGGGCAATGCACGAAAACCATGCAGCTTCGGGGGCGGCAATGGGGCTTCATTAAAGACAGGATCATACGTCGCTGGCAGGTGGGGGGCGGCGTTGTCAGCCGTCTGCTGCGCCCGCAGGCGCGCGGAGGCAAACACGATGTCGGCGTCTGCCACGATATCCTTCAGGGCCTGCGGCGCGTCCTGGCCGTCCGCCAGAGGGCCCTGTTCATAGCGGTTCCACCAGTCGACATAATCGCGCCATTGCAGCCGCGGTCCGACACTGCGATCAAGCGCAGGGCGGCCATGCCGGGAGATGATGATCGGCCCGCGGCCTGGCGGTGTCGATGTCTGGTTGGGCATCGCCATATATCCGTGTTGCCGCACAAGGCCCCGCGCCCCCGGTCAGACCCCGACTAGCGGGGTTGGACGCAACGGGCAAGATACCGATTACCTCCTCAGAGGCCGCGCCAGACACGTTTCTGGCAGGGCTCATCATCCTGCAATTTGCAGCGATGGAATGTCATCAGCACCGTGTCGGCACGCCCTATCAGATGATCCAGCGGAACAAAGCCGATGGAGGCGTCATCTGCCTGCACCCGCAGAGGGCATCCCGCGCGGTCCACAACACCGTTCACAGGCGGGCAATGGCCCGAAAGTTCACGGCTGTCATAGGAATTGTTACGATTGTCGCCCACGAGGAACATGTGGCCCTCTGGCACGATAAAGCGCGCTGTGTCGTCAACGGGGTGGCCGCGCAACCCGCGATGGGTAAACCAGGTCTTATCTCCGATGGTTTCGCGCCATTCATGCGCCGTGTCGATCACATCGGTCCGGTCGGGAATATACCGCACGGTCCGTACAAACTCGGCCTGGACTGGCTGGCCGTTGATCACCAGCTCCTCATTGATCATCTGGACCGTATCGCCCGGCAGGCCGACGACCCGTTTGATCATCACCCGGTCTGAATGCGTGTGCTCAAATACAACCACATCACCCCGTTCAGGTGTGCTGGCGAAAAACCTGCCTTTTCCGAGCGGCAGATAGCGTCCGATGCTGAGCGGCAGCGAGTAGCGTCCATAGCCAAATGCGAATTTTGAAACGGCGACCCGGTCGCCAACCTCCAGCGTCGGCACCATGCTTTCGGAAGGGATCACGCGCTGTTCGTACAGCAGTCCGGTAAAGAGTAGGAAAGCAGGTGCCACAATCGCAAGCGTCGCGCCCCATTCGCGCAGCTCCTGCTTAACCTTTGCCCAAAGGCCTGTCTGCGGCGGTGCCTCATCTGGCACGCTGTTTTCCTCAGTCATTTAAACCCCAATCACACACAAGCCGGGTTGTCTTAGACGAAAAGCAATACCCTTGCGAAGGCGAAATGCCCTGCAAGACTGCGATTCAGTGTGAGACTAATCAGCGCTTCAGGCGAGACTGTATAGCAGTGCGCCGTCTGTGTCGGGCCTTGATTTCACTTCGCCCCGATGGATCAGATAGTTGAGGTGCGCCAGTGCTTCACCCGTTGCGCTGCCCATCTCGTCGTCCTTGATGGCCCGCCCAAACAGCGAAATGAAGGTCTCCGGCACCTTCACAGGTCCCTTCTCCAGCTTCTGCCGAAGACGTGTCAGGGACGTCTCATGCCCGGCGATCAGGTTACGCAGCCGGATATGCGCCCCGGTAAATGGCTCATTGTGGGCTGGAAGGATGAAGCAATCCTCAGGCAGTTCCCGCAGAAGCTTCTCACAACTCTTGATCCAGTCATCCAGAGGATCCGCCATTGGCTCCGTCGGATGCACAGATACGTTGGACGATATCCGGGGCAGCAGCTGATCCCCGGTGATGGCCAGGTTCAGGGTCTCACTGAACAGGCAGACATGCTCAGGTGAGTGTCCGTTGCCAGTGATGACACGCCATTCCTGCCCGGCCAGCTGCACCCGGTTGCCGTCTTCCAGCCGCCGGAACGCATCGGGCATCTGGCTCACGCCGCGCCCAAATCCGCCAAAGCGGGAAACATAATTGTCGATGGCCTTTTGCGGCCACCCGGCGCGCACGTAGAAATCAATGCCAGCCTGGGGCGCGTCCCGGCCCGTATCCGCAACCAGCATCCGGCACATCGTGTATTCTAGGCGGCTGATCCACAGTTCGGCACTGTACTTGTAACAGAGCCATCCGGCGCACCCGATATGGTCGGGATGCATATGGGTGATAATCACCCGCTTCAGCGGCTTTTCAGGCGTTACCCGGGCGTCGAGCAGCTTGCGCCAGGCGTCCTTTGTATCGGGCAACGGCATGCCGGTATCGACAATCGTCCAGCCGTCCCCATCGTCAAGTATCCAGACATTTATGTGCTTGAGCGAGAAAGGCAGCGGCATCCGCGTCCATTCTACCCCCGGCGCCAATGTGATCGCTTCGCCAGGCTCTGGAGCGAGTGTTCCGTGCGGAAACGTCAGACCCTTGTACTGGGTCGGTTCTGAGAGAAATCCATCCATGAGACTCACGATACGGTGACACGCTTCCCCGTCGAGCCGTCACGCCGGGGAAAGATCACTTGATCGGCTTGCGCTCCCGGGGCGGCAGTTTGGTTCGCTTGAACTTGTCGCCCTTGAGCACCGAGGGGCGGTTGCTGGGCGCCTCAGGCGCGGAAGCGGCAGCAGGCTTTGCACCGGGGCGTGCCGGCTTGGCTCCCGGCCGCGCCGGTTTGGCGCCCGCGCGGTCAGGCTTTGGCCCCGAGCGCGGCT
The DNA here is from genome assembly GCA_046293975.1 of Hyphomonas sp. Lineage (GTDB taxonomy): Bacteria > Pseudomonadota > Alphaproteobacteria > Caulobacterales > Hyphomonadaceae > Hyphomonas. The sequence goes on from JBKBIZ010000006.1 coordinate 30,212, forward strand.
TGTCTGGCCGACTCTGTCCCGGTTTTGACCCGAATTGTCCTGATTTGTCCCGAGATGTCCGCGGTTTGTCGCGGTTTGTCTCGGATCGCTCGCGTCTGGGCGCCTCACTGGATCTGGGGCGATCGTCCCGCCGAGCGGGGCTGGATCGCACTTCTTCCCCTGCGCCTGCGGGCAGCAACGCCGCCCGCTCCTTGGCGCCCAACGGCCGCCATTTACCCTGAGGTAGCCCCGCCAGCTGGATCGGACCGACCCGAATCCTCTGCAAATCCAACACTCTAAGCTCAACCAGCTCACACATCCGGCGGATCTGCCGGTTGCGGCCCTCCTTCAGGACGAAGCGCAGAACCTGCCCACGTTCCTGTGTAACTTCCGCAGGCCGCAGCTGCCGCCCATCCAGTTCAAGCCCATGCCGGAGGAGCTCAACCTTGGCGCGCGTGATATCGCCTCTCACCGTGACAAGGTATTCCTTATCCATGTCGCTGAGCGGGCCGATGATCGCCTTGGCGAGCACGCCATCCTCCGATAGAATCAACAATCCGTGCGAATCCTTGTCGAGCCGTCCCAGCGGCGCCATCTTGTTCGAACGCTGCGGGATAGCATGTGCGCTGCCCGACAGGTTTTCCTCTGAAATCAGCCGGATCGCCGGAATTTCCCCCGGCTCCGGCGTACCCGAGACATACCCCACCGGCTTGTTGAGGATTACCGACAACTGGTTGTCCAGCCGCCGCGACGCGGCATCCGTGAGGCTGAGCGTCTGCCCCTTGGTCACGCGCTCTCCGGCAACCGTCACCGGCTTACCATCCAGTTGTATAAGGCCTTTTTCGATCAGCGCGTCGGCTTCCCGGCGTGAACACACGCCTTCCTGAGCTAGCCATTTATTGATGCGCAGCGGCTCTTCGCCGGTATAGGTCTTCGTCCAGGCCACAGCCAACTCGCTCCTCGGAGATCAAGGCCCCTCATACCGGCCACCGCCCCAGCCAGCAACAGGAACGCGAAGCTGCCCTGCTAGACGCCAAACAGCGCCTTGCTGCCTTCCAGAAAGCGCGCCCCGCCCTCGGTAATCGCGGGTACGCGCCCCGGCGCGGATGCCAGCGATGTCTCCGCAAAGAACCCCGCCAATGCCAGTTGCCGCGCCCGCTGATCCATATCCTGCCCGCTCCGCGCAGCAATGGCGCCGAGCGCCAGGAAGTGCCCGCCGATCACGTCTCCCGCCAACGCCAGATACTCCGTCGCGCCGGCCAGACCCTTCTCGGGCTCGTCCGCCAGCGTCTTCACCATCCAGTCGCTCGCTTCAGATAGTGCCGCCGCGGCCGCCTTCAGCCGGTCAGCAATCTGAACCAGCTGGGGATCATTCGTCGCCCGCGCCTGCCGCACTGTTTCTTCGACCTCAGTGATCATCGCCTGCATAGAGGCGCCCTTGGTGCCCGAAAGCTTGCGGCCTACCAGATCAATCGCCTGAATACCGTTTGTGCCCTCATAGATCGGCGCAATCCGGGCGTCGCGATAGAGCTGCGCCGCCAGTGTCTCGTTCATGAAGCCCATACCGCCATGCACCTGAACGCCAAGGCTCGCTACCTCCACACCAACATCCGTGCTCCAGGCCTTGGCGATGGGCGTCAGCAGGTCTTCCCGCGTCTTCGCCGCCGCGCGCACGTCCGCATCCGGTGAGCTATGCGCAAGGTCAGCCGCCACCCCGCAGGCGTAACAGATCGCCCGCGCGGCCGCGACTTTCGCCCGCATGGTCGTCAGTGTACGGCGCACGTCCGCGTGATGCAGGATCGGCGCCGGGCCAGTGACGCCCGTTGCCGCCCCCTGCTTGCGCTCCTGCGCATAGGCAAACGCCGTCTGGAACGCGGCTTCCCCGACTGCTACGCCCTCAAGTCCCACATTCAGGCGCGCCGAGTTCATCATTGTGAACATGCAGGCCAGTCCGCGATTTTCCTCGCCGATCAACCAGCCCGTCGCGCCGGAATACTCCATGACGCAGGTCGGGCTGCCATGAATGCCCATCTTTTTCTCAAGCCCGATACAGCGCACGCCATTGCGCTGCCCGGGATTTCCGTCCGCATCCAGAATGAATTTCGGAACGATGAAAAGAGAAATACCCTTGGAGCCCGCCGGTGCATCAGGCAGGCGCGCCAGCACGAGATGGATGATATTCTCAGCCATGTCGTGATCGCCCCAGGTGATATAGATTTTCTGGCCGGTGATCGAATAACTGCCATCTTGATTGGGCTCGGCCTTGGTCTTCAGCGCGCCGACATCGCTTCCCGCCTGCGGCTCGGTGAGGTTCATCGTGCCGGTCCATTCTCCGGAGACGAGCTTTGGCAGATACGCCGCGCGCTGCGCGTCCGTACCATGCGCCAGCAGGGCTTCAACCGCGCCATAGCTCAGCATCGGGCAAAGGCCGAACGCCATATTCGCCCCGTGGAACATCTCCATCACGCCCAGCGCCAGCGCTTTAGGTAAGCCCTGCCCGCCCCATTCTTCGGGCGCCGCAAGCCCCATCCAGCCGCCCTCGACGAACGCCTTGTAAGCCTCGCCAAAGCCCGGCGGCGCCACAACACCCCCGTCCTTCAGCACAGCCCCATGAGCATCCCCAACCGGGTTCAGTGGCGCGAGCACATCGCGGGCCAGCTTGGCGGCTTCTTCAAGGATCGGACGCACGAGATCAGGATCATAAGCCTCATGACCGGGCAACCCTTCCAGCCGCTCGATCCGGGCAAAAGCGCTCAAGGCAAACTCAATATCGCTGACCGGTGCGTCGTAGGCCATGTCCATCCCTTTGTGTTTCTGAATAAATGATATGTCGCGTGGATGTTAAAGTTGAGGTTCACACTGTAAATGTGTGCATTACGTAAGGTGCACCCATACGGCAATTGGAGGGACTGATTCCATGCGACTTCTACTCATCTCGGCCAGCGCGCTGCTTCTCGCGGCCTGCTCTGAAACAACGCCCGCAGCACCGACCCCGGAAGCTGCCGCTGCGCCCGAAGCAGCTTCGGCCACAACCGCCGCGCCTGTTGAATACGGCGCTGCCGGCACATACGAAATCGACCCGACCCACACGTCGGTCACCTGGAAAGTCGATCACTTCGGCCTCTCCGGCTATACGGGCCGCTTCAAGACGGTCGATGCGACGCTTCAATTCAACCCGGAAGATCCCGCTGCCACCAGCATCACCGTCACCATTGATCCACTTTCGGTCGAAACCGACTATCCCGGCGACTATAAGGCTGGCCATGCAGACAGCCCCTATGCCACCTGGAACGAAGACCTTGGCCGCAATGCAAACTGGCTGAACGCCGATGCGTTCCCGCAGATCACCTTCACCAGCACGTCGGTGACCCAGGACACAGCGTCTACAGGTAAAGTTACCGGTGACCTGACCTTCCTGGGCGTGACCCGGCCGGTCACACTCGATGTGACCTATAACGGCAAGGCAAACTTCCCCTGGGCGCCAGACGCCGACAAGATCGGTTTCTCTGCGACGACCGTTCTGAAGCGTTCCGACTTTGGTAACGCCACTTACGCGCCTAACATCGGTGATGAAGTGGAAATCATGATTGAAACCGAGTTCCAAAAGGTCGTTGCTGCGGCAGAACCGGCCCCGGCAGAGTAAGCCCGAATGACATCCTCCTCACCGGCTTCCCGCTATACGGCCGTCGCCATTGCCCTTCACTGGGCGATGGCGCTCCTTATCCTCTTCATGATCTGGCTCGGCTGGAACATGGATGACAATGAGGTCCGGTATCAGCTGCACAAGTCGGTGGGGATAACCCTTCTGTTTCTGACAGTCGCCAGGATCGCCTGGCGGCTGCTCAACCCGCCCCCACCGCTGGCGGCGGACATGAAACCCTACGAGCGGACGCTGTCTCATATCGTCCACATGGCTTTCTACGCCCTGATGGTCATCATTCCGCTGGCAGGGTGGCTTCTGGTGTCCATCTCGCCCTTCCAGATATCAACGGTCCTTTTCGGCGCGATTGACTGGCCCCATCTGCCCTTCACGTCCGGCCTGCGTCAGGGCAATGAACTCCTCCATGGCATTGTCGAGAACGTTCATTCCAAAGGCGCGTGGGTCATTATCGTCCTGCTCGGCCTGCATGTTGCTGGCGCGGTAAAACACGAGATCAGCGGCGAGGACGGCGTTCTCAAACGCATGATCCCCGGCCTGTTCGGCAAGGCATCCCCGCCCTCCCCGCCTGCGCGCGGCGCGGTCGTGGCTTTCGGCAGCAGCATCATTCTCTTTGCACTCATCGCCGCCATTCCGCTCATCGGATCAGGAAATGCTGTCGGCACCGGCGCCCCCGGATCACCTTCCGCCGCTGAAGCAACCGGCAACTGGACGGTGGACTACACTACCTCCGAAATAAGCTTCTCCGGCGTGTATGACGGCAAACCCTTCGGAGGCGTTTTCGAAACCTGGAATGCCAATGTCGCTTTCTATCCCGAAGACCTCGCCGCTTCCTCGGTCGCAGTAACCATAAACACAGCGAGCGTCGCCACCGGCACAAAGCTTTATGATTCCACCCTGCGCGAAGCAGAATGGTTCAACACCGGCGCCTTTCCACAGGCAAACGTTGTCCTCTCCGGCTTCGAGAATACCGGCGAAGAGACATATACAGCCACCGCCACCCTGACGCTCAAGGGCAAAGAAACCAGCGTTCCGCTCACCTTCGCGCTCAAGATAGACGGCGACCGGGCAATCCTTGACGGCGGCGCCACCTTCTCCCGCAAAGCGCTGGATATCGGCCAGATGTCGGACGCCGGTGCCAGCTGGGTATCGGATGAGATTGTGGTTGAGGTCCGGGGCGAAGCAACGCGCGCCGACTAAGAGCGCGCTCATTGACCCCAGCGGGCGCAGTGCTAAGCGAGATGACATGTCCGCGCCCGTCGTCCCGATCCTGCCAGAAACGCTCGCCCTTGCGGTGGAAATCCTTAGCAATGGCGGGTTGGTCGCCATGCCGACGGAGACAGTCTATGGCCTCGCCGCCGATGCTTCAAATCCAGAAGCGGTTGTGCGTCTCTATGAAGCCAAAGGCCGCCCGCGCTTCAATCCGCTGATCGCCCATGTGTCCGGGCAGGAAATGGCAAAACGGGAAGCCGTGTTTTCCCCGCTGGCCGAACGGCTCGCGCAAAAGTTCTGGCCGGGCCCGCTCACCCTCGTGCTGCCGGTGGCTCCAGACGGAACCGTATGTGATCTCGCCCGCTCCGGACTCCAGACTGTCGGCCTGCGCTGCCCTTCGCATCCCGCGTCAAACGCCATGATTACGGAATTCGGACGCCCGGTCGTGGCCCCCTCTGCCAACCGCTCGGGCCATGTCAGCCCCACCCGCGCGGAACATGTCGCCACCGATCTCGCTGACCGGATTGACCTGATCCTGGATGGCGGCCCCTGCGATGTCGGGATCGAGTCGACCATCCTTGCCGTGGAGGGCGATACTGCCACGCTGCTGCGCTCAGGCGCTGTCCCCTCGGAAACGCTGGAAGCCTTCATCGGCAAACCTCTGGCGCGCGCCAGTGGACTGACCATTTCCGCGCCGGGAATGCTGAAATCGCACTACGCACCCAACGCGCTGCTCCGCCTCAATGCGGCCGCGCCGGAGGCAGGAGAAGGCTATCTGGGATTTGGACCCGGCGTCCGCGAGGGGCTGAACCTCTCGCCGAAGGGCGATCTGGCCGAAGCGGCAACCAAGTTATTTGCCATGCTCCGGGCACTGGACGCCCGTTATGACCGCATCGCCATTGCCCCCATCCCGTGGGAGGGGCTCGGCGAAGCGATCAATGACAGGCTGGCCCGCGCGGCACACCGCGACAGTTAAGGCAGAACGGCCTCAGCCGCCCATGATGTCCTCTTTGAGGACCGTCATCATGAACTGATAAGAGGTCTCGCCTTCATCTTCGTCCTTGTAGACGACCGCGATGAACTCCGCGCCAAGGTAAACCTCGACGGAATCTTCGGCCTTCTGACGCGCAAGCAGGCGAAGACCGGGGTGAAGTTTTTCCTTGAGATAGGCCTCAAGACGCAATGTTTCTTCGCGCTCCATGACGGCACTCCTTGTTTTATCTGGACTAGCTGGCGGGAACCTAGTCAGTTTCGCTCACAGTGCAATGCACGGGCTGCACGCGTCTGTGAAGGCTATTCTCCCGAAGTTTCCGGAATTGCCTGATCCATGCTCTGCGCCGGCTGACAGCAGGTCGGCCCAGCCACGATCTTCGCAGGAACCCCCGCGACAGTGCAGCGCGCGGGCACATCTTTCAGCACCACGCTGCCGGCCGCCACCTTGGCTTCGTCGCCAATGGTGATGTTCCCGAGAATCTTTGCGCCCACCGAAAGCAGGACGCCGCGCCCGATCTTGGGGTGGCGATCGCCGACTTCCTTACCGGTTCCGCCAAGGGTCACGCCATGCAGCAGCGAGCAGCCATCGCCCACAATCGCGGTTTCCCCGATGGTGATGCCGGAGGCATGATCCAGCATCACAGCGCGTCCGATCCGGGCGGCAGGGTGAATATCGACCCCAAAAAGCTCTGAAGCCCGGCTCTGGAAGTGAAACGCCAGCGTTTCCCTGCCCTGCCGCCACAGTTGATGGGCGACCCGGTGCGTTTGCAGCGCCAGGAAACCCTTGAAAAACAGAAAAGGCTGCAGCATGCCGCGCGCCGCAGGGTCACGCTCGAGAACGGCCTGCATGTCCGCTTCGGCAAATTCTATCAGATCCGGCGCGCTGTCATAGGCGGCCGCAAGGATGTGGCGCACCTGCTGAGGCCCCATGCCTGGCCCGGAAAGCTTCTCGGCCAGATGAAAGGACAGCGCCTGCCCCAGCGTGGCATGCGAGAGGATCGCCGCATTGAGGTAGCTGGCGAGCGTTGGCTCTTCTGCCGCTGCCGCCTGCGCCTCAAAGCGCAGCCGTTTCCAGGGCGGAGGGGGCGCGCCAATATCCGGGTTTTCCATAGGGGCAGCCTCTTGCTGATCTTGCGTTGGTGTCGAGATGGCATCGCAAACGCGATGTTTCAATTCCTTTTGCCTATTCTGCCGGTTGCGGCCGCAGCGGCGGGCGATACCCAAACATCCTGCGGACTGGCTTCATCGTCATGATCCGGAACACGGCCGGGGTAAAATACAGCCCGATCAGCGCTGATCCGCCCACTCCGCCGGCAATCCCGGCAGCCAGCGGCAGCCAGAAGGTGTCACCCGTCATCAGGATCGGCACAAAGCCGCCCATCGTGGTCAGCGTCGTCGCAATGATGTGCCGCGTTGCATCCATCACCACTTCGCGCTGGGCAATCACATCATCAGCCATTGCGCGTTCGTCCGCCCTGAGCAGAGAGAGCACCACGATGGAGCTGTTGATCGCAATCCCGAAGAGCCCAAGGCTGCCGACAATCGCATTGAAACCGAACGGCAGATTGAACAGCCACACCCCGAAGAAGGCGTAGAACACCGAAATCACACCCGCCGCGACGATCAGCAGCATCATCCGGAACGAGTTGAACACCAGCGTGATCGCCCCCGCCATCACCAGCATCAGCGGTATGCCCACGCTGGCCAGATTGCCGACAGCTGCCCCGGAATTCTCTGCCTCGCCACCGATAAGCATGTCATAATCCGGGGGCAGAACGAACCCGCTATCGGCCAGCCGCTCCTGAAACTGCGCCAGCGAAGGCGCGGGTAGCGTATACGGATCAAGATATGCCAGAATCTGATTTGTGCGTAGTCCGTCACGCCGCGATATCGTGGCCGTTTTCGGTGTCAGCTCCATAGTGCCGAGCGCCGAGATCGGCGTCCCTGTCGCGCCAGGCATGGCGCCTATGGTCTTGGACTGGAGATCGGAAAGAGATTGCCGTCGACTGTCCGAACCTATGATGCGGACAGGAAGTTCTTCGGTCCCCTCCAGAATAGATCCGGCACGAATACCCTCAAGCTCCGTATTCAAATTCGTGGCAAGATCTGCAAGTCGCGAGCCCGCCATTGCTGCCGCGGCCTCATCCGCTTTCAGCCTGAGGGTCGGCGCGCCCAATTGCAAAGAACCGACCGTATACGTTACGCCGGGCGTCTCACTGAGGATTGTCCGCAATTCATTCCCCAGCCTGTTCAGGGTCTCAAGATCTGCCCCCCTGAGGATCAGCTCGATCGGGGCATCTGCGGGTGGTCCCTGCTCGAACGGAAGCGCCAGAAACCGCGCAGAAGGAAACTCCTGGCGCACACGTCTCTGGATATCATTTATAACCTCATGCGTGCGCTTGGCGCTGTCTAGCTGAACCCATCCTGAGGCGAACCCCTCTACGCCCTGTGTGTTGTTGATGGCGTTGTAATAAACGCGCGGAGACGGCTCTCCCATAACCCAGGTGACAGACTTCACGCCCTCCGTAGAAAGAATAAACTCCGTTGCTCTGCGTGTGATGTCTTCGGCATCGGATATATCCGCCTCATAGGGCAGATTCAGAACCACCTGAAACTGGTCCCGCTCAGTTGGCGGAAAGAATTGTTGGGGAAGCGTGCTTGTCAGAACCAGCCCCAGAACGGCCGGCGCCAGGCCGATGAATATGCCAAGCGGTGGGAACCTCAGCACAGCTTCAATTGTTGCCCGGAACCCATCGGAAATGAAGTCGATTGCCACGCCATCCCGCCACCAGCGCCTTGGGCGGCGGGCCTCCCCCTTCTCCCAACTGCGGGTTCTGTCAAACCAGCCTGCCATTGCCGGAACAATGGTAATCGACACGAAGAAAGATGCGGTGATCGAATAGATAACCGATAGGCCGACCATGCCAATGAACTCACCGGCGGCGCCGGGCAGCATAGCGATCGGAGCAAAGGCAAGTGCCGTGGTCAGCGTTGACGCCGCGAGCGGCGCAAAGAGCTGCTTCAGGCTTCGCTCAATCGCCTCCTTGCGGCTATATCCCTTCGCGCGCCATTGATCGACATCATCCGCCACAACGATCGCATTATCGATGAGCAGGCCAAGGGAGATAACCAGCCCCGTAACAGACATCTGGTGGAGCGGATGGCCAAATACGTTGAAGAGGATCAATACGAGACCAACGGTCAGGGGCATCGCAAATCCGACGACAATCGCGGAGCGCCACCCCAACAGGAAGAACAGCACAACGAATACAATCAGCGCAGACATCAGGAGATTCTGCGCCAGCCCCTGCAACCGGTCATTTGTGTAGATGCTCTGATCGAACACGATATCTGCCGTCAGACCCGGCGGAAGATTTTGCGAGAAATCAGAGACAATCTTGCGCGCGCCCTCAGACCATATGTCGACGCGCTGCATCGGAGAAATGTAAGCTGCGACTAGAATTGATCGCCGCTCATTTTCGTAAGCAAGGCGAGTCGATGGCTGCTGCAATCCCTTCTCTATACGCGCCACATCAGCAAGACGAACCGAGCTTCCATCTGAACGCTGAAGCACGGGAACTTCAGATATCCGCGCAATGTTTGTGAACTCACCCTGCACCTCGACGCCAATCGTCCCGCCATCGGTTCGCAGGCGGCCAGCAGGGTTTTTTGAATCTGCCGCGAGCACCGCGTCTGCTGCCTGACTGAAGGTCAAACCAGCCGCCGATAGCGCTTGCGAGTCCATTACAACGCGGACTTCTTCGACAGGCATCCCGTACGTCTGCGTCAGTTCAGTCGCGCCTAATCGTTGGAACCTGTCCTGTAGATCCAGCGCCAACCGTCGCATGATCGGAAGCGGCACATCTCCTTCGCCTGACCAGGTAAGCGAAACAATCATGGTGGCCGCGCCAACATATTGTCGCGTTACTTCCGGTGCAGATGCGCCAGGCGGAAATGATCGGCGGGACTGTTCCACTTTCTGACGAACCAAGGTCCACGCATTGTCGACTTCAGTTTCAGAGAGGTCTTCACGGATGTCGAGCACCACCTGCACGACGCCATTGCGTGACATCGTGTCCACCTGCTTGACTTCAGGCAGCTCCATAAGGGCTGCCTCAAGCGGCTGCGCCACCAGGGCCTCCATCCGCTCTGCGTCAGCGCCCGGAAGGAAAACGACCACTGTGCCAAACCGCTCGACAAGCGTCGGATCTTCCTGCCGCCCAAGCGTAAGCAGGGCCCCGAGCCCTCCCAGCAGGATCACAAGGATCGCCAGGATAGTCAGTCGTGAATTTCTGAAAAATAGCGTACTCACCCCAGACACTCCGCGCCGTCAGCCGCCACTTGCCGTTTCGGCCCGCTGCACGTCGCGCGGCAGCACCTTTGCTCCGGGCGTTATGCGCTGAAGGCCGTCTACAATGATACGCTCCTCAGGTTTTATCGGGCCTCGAACATAGGCTCGTTCGCCTGCCGGATAGACCATCTCCACGAGCCTTGGCTGAGCTCGCCAGTCTTCGCCCTCGCCAACGACGGCATAAATCGTCCACATGCCCCGGTTCGCGCTCGACAGCGCCTTGAGCGGCACCCAGAAGCCCTTTTCTTCCAGTTTGCGCTCCATTTTCAGCCTGACAATGGAACCGGCAGGAACCCCGCTGCTCGCGGGAACATCGAAGACGGCGGCCACAGTCCTTTGAGAAGCATCCACGACCCCCGTAACGCTCCTGAGCGGCGCATCGACCGGGCCCGTTTCCGCTTCAAGTGTGTAAATATTTCCGGGCACCAATTCGGGAACGATACGCGCCGAAACACCGATCCGCGCCTCTAGGTCACCTGCTTCCACAAGGTCCAGAATGGCCTGACCGGGGCCAGCAATTGCCCCTTCATCTGCGAAGCGGGAGACAATGACGCCGTCATAGGGCGCGGTAATGCTCGCCAGGTCTATTTGCACACGGAGTGTATCTGCCTGCGCTCTGGCGGAATCAACACGTGCCATTGCCGTCGAGGCCTGCGCAAGAATTTCATCCACGCGCTGCTGCGAAACGTGCCCCTGAGTCTGGAGCTGACGCTGACGATCTGCTGAATCCAGGGCCAGCCGGTGAGATGCACGGGCCTCTTCAACCACGGCCTGTGCTGATGCCAGCTGCGCGGCCAGCCCCCGCGTATCCAGTTTGGCGATTGTCTGACCTGCCTTCACACGGTCCCCGACACGAACGTCGATCCGCTCAATACGGCCACCTGTCTGGAAACCGAGACGGCTTGTGCGCCGGGCTTCTGCGATACCGGTAAACAGCTCTTCGATATCAAGCTCTGACAGATACTCTACGGCGATGACACTCACGGCCAGGGGGGACGGCTCCACAGTTGCTATCCTGGGGCCTTCTTTACTGCGAAGCAGCGTTGCGGCAGCAAGTAAGCTGGCGGTCATCAGTGCCAGTAGAATGACAAAGATCAGCCCTTTCAGAAGGGTCGGGCGGCGACGGCGGCCGGTGTCGGCTTCGTAATGCGTCTCTGTTATCATTGGTCGTGCCCGGAGCAAGCTGGCGATACGGGTAAAGCGCACAGACTGCGAAACAACAGCCCGGCATGAAACTGGATGAATTCTACCGTGTTTATCCCCCGATCTGGTGTCGGAAGTATTGCGGGAAATCCCGGCAGATGGATGAGCAAAAGGGCAATCCCGTGCATCGATGCCCAAAGCGACTTTGCCGCAATGATAGGATCAAAGGAGGCGTCGAAGATGCCGATCTCCTGCCCTTCCCGAACGAGGCCGACTACGGTCATGAAGGCCTGCCCCTTATTGCTTTTTTCAAAGTCTTCCCAGCATGCCTCGGCCTCTAGCAGAGTGTCCATATTGCCCGCTGAGGCAAAAGCGGCGGCATAATGATGCGGCCGCGCTATCGCGGTCTCCACATATTTTGAGAAGCACTGACGTACCCTCGCCTCGAAGGGCAATCCTGTGAGGGCGGCCCGGTCCACGGTCGACATCAGCCGTTCAAAAAACGACTCCTTCAACTCGTCGACAAGCTCTTCTTTCGAACCGAAATACTTGTAGATCGCTGCGGGTGAGTAGTCGATTTCTTCAGCCAGGCGACGGATCGACAAGCCCGTCTCGCCTTCTTTGGAGAAAACCCGCTCAGCCGCATCAAGGATGGCCGTCCTCACGCGCTGGCGCCGCCTCTCGGCCGGGCTTTCTTCCGGTAGGGTGTCGGTATCCATACTTCATCGCCTCAACGATCGTTCAAATAGTGAACATCGTTTACTGAATTTTGATACGCCCCTGAAGCAGTCATGACAAGCTATTGATTGGCCTGAATCAGTCTTTGCTGCGTTCACGCAAGACGATATGGCGTTAGGCGTGACCAAGCTGTTCCCCAATCCCCCGCCCCCAGGTTCCCCGCTGCTGGCCGCCAGGCCTTCCGGGGATGTTCGTAATTTCCTCGCACTCAGAAAGTCGGCCAACAAGTTGTTCCTCAGCGAACCCGGCCCGACGCCCAATGAGCTGCAACAACTGCTCGAAATTGCCGTGCGCGTGCCAGATCACCGCAAGATGTCGCCTTGGCGGTTCATCACTTTCCAAGGTCAGAGCCGGTTGGGCTTTGGCAAGGAGCTCGCCCGTATCGCCGGTAAGAAGCCCGGCGCCGAAGAACGTGACGTACTCGAGGCGGCCGGCCTTCTTCTTCGTGCCCCTGCTGTTGTCGCCGTCATCTCATGCCCGATTGACGACGGAAGAACCCCTGTCTGGGAACAGGAGCTGTCAGCTGGCGCCCTCTGTTACAATCTGCTGCTCGCGGCGAATGCCTGCGGATGGGCGGGCGTCTGGCTCTCGGAATGGATAACCTTCAACGAAGAAGTCGATGCTCTGATGGGGCTCAAGCAAAATGAGCGTCTCGCTGGCTTCATCTATCTGGGAACAGCAACGGCCAAACCGCAGGAGCGGATCCGGCCCGATCTGTCCGGGCTGGTCTCCGCTTGGCCAGATAGTGTCCCGGATTGACCAGAAATGTCTCGCTCTGGCTCCTTAACCGCGGCCGCGATAAGAGGCGACACCCGTATCTGGCACGTAGAGCCCTTTAGGAACGTCGCCGGACTGCCAGAACACATCGATTGGGATGCCCCCTCTCGGATACCAGTACCCAGAGATGCGCAGCCACTTGGCATCCGTAAAATCGAATATCTTTTTTCCAATAGAAACAGTGCACTCCTCATGGAATGCGCCATGATTACGGAAGCTTGTCAGATATAGCTTGAGGCTCTTGGATTCCACCAGCCACTGACCCGGCGCATAATCAATCACCAAGTGGGCGAAGTCCGGCTGGCCCGTTACCGGACACAGGGACGTGAACTCCGGTGCCACGAACCGTGTCAGATAAAGGGTATCCGCATGAGGGTTTTCAACCCGCTCAAGCTGCGCCTCTTGCGGGCTCTCTGGCTGAATGGTCTGCCGGCCGAGCTGGCCCAGTTTCTGATAGATTGGGTTTTCAGCCATTGGAGAATATCGCCGGTACAGGAATAAGATTGAAGGTCATGCCCATATAGAGCGCATACCCCAGCAGCAACACTGCTCCTTCCCAGCGGGCCAGCTTCCTGCCGGTCATGGCAAAAAGGAACATCAGCGCAACCGAAAGGACCAGGGCACCGATATCTATGGAGCTCATGATGCTTACAGGCTCTCCGCCTGACATCGCTTCCACGTCAGGACTCCCCCTGACACTAAACGGCTGAACAAGGGCGGTAACACCCAAAATACCCAATATATTGAATATATTAGACCCTATGATGTTGCCTAGAGCGACATCCGCCTTCTTCCGTAATGCCGCCACCACGGATGTGGCCAATTCAGGAAGGCTGGTGCCGACAGCAACGATCGTCAAACCAATGACAGCCTCACTGATCCCGAAAGACCGCGCGAGCGAAACCGAGCCTTCCACCAGGAAGTTTGCGCCAGCGACAACGCCGGCCAGACCGGCAACCGCAATAACGATGCCCATAACAAGACCATACTGAGCATCAACAACCTCGCCTTCTTCCTTGTGCATGATCGCCGTCGCGTCCTGACGCCGTTGATCCATGACAAGTGAGAAGACCAGATAGCTGATCAGCAGCGCCAGCAACACAAAGCCTGAGATGCGATTGAACTGATCAAACCAAAGCAGACCGCACAACAGCACCGTTGCCGCCGCCATAACCAGACCATCCCGCATGATCGCATTCGGGTGAACAACAATCGGAGAGAGGATGACTGCGATAGCCAGAACCAACAACACGTTTGCAATGTTAGAACCGACGACATTCCCAATGGATATGCCAACAGCCCCCTGCCCGACGGCCTGAAGGCTGGTAACCAGTTCGGGAACAGATGTCCCGAAGCCAACCAGCGTGAGGCCAATCACCAGTTCAGAAATATTAAGCTTGCGCGCTACGCTAACAGAGCCACGTACGAGTGCTTCCCCACCGATAAACAGTAGAAGAAGGCCTGCTGCTATCATCAGATACATCATTTGTATTCAATCCGCTGAAATCCGGTTCTTATCCGATTCCTCGGATTGGAGTTAGAATTCACCACAATAACTCGCCTAAGAATATTACGACAGCTGTGCTTCATGCTTCCTTTAGGATGAATGGGCCAGTTCTTGCAGGGAGATGAATCAGCAGAAAGCTGACTTACTGGTAACCATGATACGCGTGCCTTATTCTGGATTAAATCGACTCCGGCCGATTGCTGGCGCCTGCTTGCTGGGCGCCATAACGGCGTGCGCGTCCGTGAATGGCACGCTAAATGGTTCCGAAAGCTCCAATGGATCAGCGTCAAACGGTCATTTTCACCTGAATGGCGTTCCCAATTCGCTCTCTACACGCGCCACTGCATTGCTGAATAATGGGCAACCAGCGCCTCGCAGTGTGCTGGAAAAGCGCAACCGGGCGCAGACACTGGCACGAAGCGTTGAGGATCTACTGGCATCAGAAGGCTATCTTGCAGCGCAAGTCAGTTACGAAGACATGACGACGCTTGAAAACAGCGCCGCCCTGATTGTCGACCCCGGCCCATTGTTCACGATCTCTGCTGTAAATTTGACCGGCGCTGAACCTCTTGATGCAGAGACGCGCCAACTTATGGACAAACATCTGGCGACATTGCCCAAAGGGGCGACTGCTCGGACCGCCGATGTCGAAAGGGTCGAGGCCGAGCTGGTGACACTGCTTTCGTCGCGCGGTTATGCCTTTGCGACAAGCCCGGGCATCGATGCCCTGGCCTCACGCGAGGATGCCGATGTCGAAATCACATATACGATAGACCCCGGCCCGCTGGTGCGGCTTGGGGACCTGGTCAGCGATGAAACTGACCCCAGGTCGCAAAAGGCTATTCAGGTTCTCAAGACCTGGCGAGAAGGCGCGGCCTACAATCCGCGCACAATAGATCGTCTGCGTAGCCGTTTGAGGTCGAGTGGTCTCTATGAGGGCATTGGCGTTGTTGTCTCCAGAGAGCCAGAAGACGATGGCTATCACACTGTTTCCCTCACACTGGCGGAAGCCAAGCCTAGTTCCATCAGCTTTGGTGTAACCGCCTCGACTACGGAAGGCATTGGCGCCGATGCGCTCTGGGAGAAGCGCAACATAACTGGGCGCGCGGACAAGGTTACTGTGCGCGCTGAAGCCGCTACGCTCGCCCGAAGCCTCAAAGCCGGTTATGAGCGCCCAAACATTGGACGGTTCGGCCGCACACTGACGACTGAAGCTGGCGTCCGCCAGGAAGAAACACAGGCCTATGACCTGGACGGCATCAAGGTTGCCGCTACACTTTCACAGCCTTTCACACGTCAGCTTACGCTGTCCGTAGGGGCGGCAATAGACGCCACCAGAATTTCAGACCAGCGCACACGCATCTATCTCGGTGAACGCGAGCAGGTAACTTTCTCCATACCCGTTACTGCGGCCTATACGGATGTTGGAGACCCCCTTGACCCCCAGGAAGGAATTCGCGCTTTCGCTGCTGTTGAGAGCGGCGTTTCAGTCGGGAACGGCACCCCGGGTTACACAAGGATGCAAATTTCTGGCGCCACATACCGGAAGATAGCTGATGATCTTGTCGCCGCAGTGCGCGCAGAATACGGGGCGTTCACCGGTTCAAATGCCGTCCCTACTGACAGGCTGTTCTTTGCAGGCGGCGGGGGCACAGTGCGGGGTTACGAATATCAATCACTTTCGCCGACGGATTCATTTGGCGAGTTCCTTGGTGGGCGCGGCCTGTTTTCTGCGTCCGCAGAACTCAGATGGCGGCGGTCCGATCGCTTTGGCTATGCTGCGTTTGTAGATGTAGGCGCCGCAAGCGACGATGCGGGGTCTGTCTTCGGCGAGGCCAAAGCCTCGGCCGGTCTTGGCATCCGTTACTATCCTGGCTTTGGTCCGATCAGATTTGATGTGGCCACACCTTTGAATAAACGTGATGGCGATGCGCCCCTTCAGATATATGTATCGATCGGGCAGGCTTTCTGATGAAAACGCCTGCCATTCCTTTTCAAGCCTGGCGGCGTCGCCACCCTTGGCTGACAGGCGCCATTGTGGCGGCCGCAGGCGGTATCGCGGTAATCACTTCGCTACGCATCTGGATCACGACCGACAGTGGACGGAACTTCATAATCTCCCAGATTGATGGGGTGGATGTCTCTGGCTATGGCCGTCTTCATATAGAAAGCCTCAAAGGTGACCCCCTATCTGATCTCCGGGTTGGCCGGATACAGATCATCAACGAAGGAGGCGTTTGGGCAGAAGCTCACAATCTGCGCCTTCGCTGGTCGCCGCTCTCACTGCTTTCAAGGACCATTGATATCAGCGAACTTGATATCAAGAATGTCTCCATACTGGCGCGCCCTGAGCGCCAACCGCAAGAACCTTCTGAGGGCGGAGGGAACTGGCGCGTAAATCTCAATTCTCTGGTGCTGGACAAGCTGATCCTGGCGGATGGCGTTGCCGGGCAAGAGTCCTCATCAGAAATCAGTGCCCGGTTCGTACAGCAAGCAAACGGAGCTCTTGATGCTGCCCTCCGCCTGCGCCCTATTGAGGGCCGCGGGGACAGAGTTGATCTCCTTATTGTGATGACGGCCTCCCGGCGTTTTGACATTACCGTAATCGCTGATGCACCAGCAGATGGCATGTTTGCCCATATGCTGGAGTTAGAGCCTGGCTCCGCGGCCCGTTTGGAAGCTAATGGGGGCGGCGATCTTCGCAATGGGGTCGGTGAGGCCCGCTTCTCGATTGACCGCGAAGACAAGGCCTACCTTTCTGCGAAGATGGAGAATGGGCGGCTCAGCGCTTCTGCAAAGATTGATGCTACATCCATTCCGCTTCCGGACAATCTCGCTTCCCTTCTGGGGCACTCAGCCGAAGCATCCCTAACAGCTCGTTTAGACAAGAACGAAGCCCATTTCGAATTTGATGCTCTTGTCGCTGAAGGTGAAGTGCATCTCGCAGGTCTGGCTGACTTGGATAAGTATGAGCTGATAGGCCCCGCACATCTGAGTGCCGACCTGGCGTCTCTCCGGCCATTCTGGTCAAACGGCGCCGGCGTCTGGGTCGATGGTGAACTGACATACACAAACGGGCGCCCAGCCTATTCAGGGGATATCCGTCTCATTGCTGAGGAAGAATCCACCCTTCCCTTTGAAGCCGCGTCCGGAAAGCTGGTTGTGGCACTCGCCGACAAGGCTGTACCCTTCTCCGGCGACCTGGAGCTCCAAGGGCCCTTCCCTTTCGGAGACCTTGTCGGCTCAGCAGTTGGGGTAAACCCAGGTGCAAAACTTGATGGCCGTTTTGATATGGGGTCAGGCAAACTCACGCTGGATAGCGCTGAAATACAGCACGAAACCGGCTCTCTGAACCTTGCCGGGTATGTCGATCTCTTTGAGAACCGCCTCTCTTTGTCGGGCCGGCTGGACCAATCCATTTCACCCTTTGTCCCCGGGATAGCTGGCACCGCAGACGGGATTGTCAGCGCTGATGGGCAATTCTCTTCCATAGTCCTCTCGTCAAACCTTTCTCTGCGTAATCTCTCCGGCCCTGAAGCGGCCTCTCCCCTGATTGATGGTAGCGGTTCTGCTTCTGTGTCATTGAGTATTGCTCAGGGTGATGTCACAGCACGGATGATCCGTCTTCGCCTGCCCGGCCTCAATGCTGATGCAGCAGGCTCGCTAGCAGGCGCGCGCGGCCTCAATCTTGACGTCACCGCCGAGCAGACCGCTGATCTTTTGGTTGGCGGAACGTCAATAGGCCTGGGCGCTCTGCAAGGGACAGTCTCTCAGCCTGGTGAGGCAATACTGATATCGGCAAACAGCGTAAATGGCCGTCTTATCAATGGCTCAAACAGAATAGACAATCTCGCCGTATCAACTTCGCTCGAGCAGTCAGACGGTCATCTGGATGGGCCCGTAAGGGTGACAGGTGTCTATAATGACGAGAAGATTGATGTGTCAGCCATCCTGCAAAGACGCAGTAGCGGTACACGGATTGATGATGTCTCCGGTTTCCTCGGAAAGCTACAGGTCGGGGGTCATGCTGAATTTTCTGATTCTGGAATGCTCGATGCTGCGGCCAGAGTAACCGGAACAGACTTTGCCTTTGGCGGTGTTGAGTTTGGGCAGATATTTGTAAATGCCCTCGTTCAGCAGGCCTCCGGTGAAGCTCTCTCTATTGCATTGGACGCAGACGCTAGGAATGCCGTCCTCTCCGAGGACATACATTTCCAACGGATCAGAACAAACATCCTGACAACAGACAGTGGCTATCGGTTTTCTGCGCAGCTGGAAGATCCTGCGCGTGGCCGCGAAACGAGCATGCAGGTTTCGGGAACCGCTTCCTTGTCCGGCGATGAACCAGAAGGAACGCTGACTCTTCAGGGCATGATCCTGGGGCAAAATGCCTTCACGCGCCGCGATGCAACATGGCGCCTCGGAGAAACACCCGAGATTGACGCGGACATTGGAATTTTTGGAGGCGGGATCAAGGTATCCCTCTCTGGAACTGGCACGGTGCCGGTGTTCAAGTTTGATCTGGACAATATTGATGCCGGGCCGGTCCTCGCCTCTTTCGGCGCGCCCGTTTCTGCCGCTCGCATAGACGGTACAGGCACGTTCAGACCTTATGGTCTATCACCTGGCGGAACTTTCGATATTCGCTCAAACAGCCCCGTGACCGGGCTTGATGGAGCTATTGATCTCGACATCAGTGGCAAGCTGGATGGCCGCATGCTTTCAGTCGAAGGCAATGCAAAATATGGTCCCACGCTTGCAGGGAATTTCGCCATCGCTCTACCCGTGTCCGCTCGTGAGGGGGAATTGGTAAGGCTGAACAGCGAAGCTGCCCTGATTGGGCGCGGGACTATCAAAGGCAACCTGGATGCCGTTCGCCAGATATCCCTGGCATATGGTCACGACATTGGCGGGAACATCGACGCCACTGTCCGCATAGCGGGCACACTGGAAGCGCCGCAGATAGATGCGCGTGCGGACATTTCAAATGGGCTCTATGAGTACGGCGCAATGGGGTTTCGCATTGCCAGCTTTGACATGAGCGCAGCTCTGGCGAATGGCGCAATGTCGGTAAACGCGACCGGACAAGGACCAGACGGCGGGACCATCAAGGCATCGGGGCAGTTGGACGACGCCGGTGATGCCAAGGTTGATATCGAACTGAACCGCCTGCTCGTCTATGACCGGAATTCAGACAAGATGCGCCTGAGCGGGAATGCTGCCCTGACGGAAACACCGACTGCGCGCGTTATATCCGGGCGGCTCAATGTTGATGAGGCAAACTTCTCTCTGGATAATCTTCCCGCAGCAAGCGTTCGCCGTCTGGACGTGCGTTGGCGAGAAGATCTGTCAGACGAACCGGTAGACCCGGTTCTGCAAAAGCCAATACGGTTTGATTTTCACATTCTGTCGGACCGCAGGATTTTCATTGACGGCCGCGGTCTGGATTCCGAGTGGGGCGTGAATGTGAATGTGACTGGCTCACCCGCCTCTCCCATTCTGAACGGCCGGGCCACGCTGGTTCGCGGCGAGCTCGAACTCGCCCGCCGGCCCTTCGTATTTGATTCAGGCGTGGTTACGTTTGATGGTCCTGTTGATTCTGCCCAGGTCGCCATCAGCGCTGCGCGTCAGATCGATGGGTTTTCAGCGCAGGTTGATGTCACAGGCTCCCCCACAAGCCCCCGCATAGAGCTCTCGAGCACGCCAGATCTGCCGCAGGACGAAATTCTTGCCAGAATGTTGTTTGGGCGGTCCGTGATGGATCTCTCAGCGCTGGAGGCAGCCGAGCTGGCCGGATCGATTGCCCGTTTGAGTGGCCAGGGCACCGGGCTGAATCCGCTGGGACAGATCCAGGCTGGCCTCGGTCTGGATCGTCTCCGCCTTGGCGTCAGCAATGAGGGCACGACCGAACTTGGTGTCGGCCAATACCTAGCCCCCGACGTCTATCTGGAGGTGACAACCGCTGGCGCGTCTGGAAATTCAGTTGAGGTTGAATGGCAGCCCCGCCCTCAGATCTCTGTGACATCTGAGGCGCGCTCCACTGGAGAATCGCGCGTATCTCTACGATGGAAGCGAGATTACTAGTATTTAATAGCATACTGAGGCCACGAGGGGATAAGGTGGAAATGTTCACTACCCTTATATGTTTAGCCAGCTGTCTTTGGCTTTTCAGATATTTGGCAAGCGTTTCATAAATTTATGAACCGTGAAACTTGCCAGAACGCCTGTCACTTAGGAGACAGAATAAAACCTAAAGGTGGAATATGATGCAAGAAGAAATTCGGGCTGCCGGCTCCCGCTCTCCCACAAAGGTTGACCAGCAGGTCGGCGAGAAAATCCGGGAACTACGTATCGCTCAGAACTTCACTCTGTCCGAACTCGGGCAGGAGCTGGGTATCAGCCATCAGCAGCTCCAGAAATACGAAACTGGCACCAACCGTCTTAGCGCTGGCATGCTCTCCAGCGTTGCTCGCGCATTGCGCGTCCCTATTTCTGAGCTGTTTCAGACTTCTGACGCCGCCTCTCATGAAACGAGAGATCCGGTGAGCGAGTCACGAGCCAGATGCCATGCCCTGATCGACCGCACAGGTTCGGTCGCCAAGCTGGAGACGATGGCAAAAGTCCTGCGTGCTCTTTCTGCGGACTGAATTCTAAGTTTTCTACACCTAAAAAAGCCGGAGCGAACTGCTCCGGCTTTTTTTGTTTTGGTGAGCGTGTGCAGAGTCAGTTCACACGGACGTACGGCCCTCTCAGGGTGTATACGTCAGCGCCCATTGCAACATCCAGGTTGAGATACCCCTCAACCGGTGTGCCGCGCGGGTCTCTGATGCGGTCACCCGATCCACGCATAAGCGTTTCCCCGGCACTATCGCTGACTGACCAGCTGACAGGCGTCATCCCACGGACAGCGAAGTTCGCCCGCAGGCTTTCGGCGGCACTGGCATTCAGAGGAAGTGGGCGCGACAACTGCCCTTCAACGCGCGCCAGAAGCTGCACAACATAGAGGCGGCCATCCTGCTCAACAGCACCAACGCCCACATGATCAAAGCCGGTACGCAGCACATTTTCTGCATTTGCAGAATCAGACATGAGCGCTTCGAGAACTGCCTCAGCATTCATCCCCGCATCGACGATAGCGATCGTCGTTCCAAAAGCGCTGTAAAGCGTCTTTCGGTCTGCCTGCCGCACCGCCTCAAGCAAGGTAAAGCCCTCCGGGGATACGTCCGCCGCATAATTACGGCGCGCCATATCCCGCGCGTGCATCTCGGCAACAAGAGACAAGGTCTCGTGTTCCTGTAATGCTGGCACACCTGCACCCCGCCGCTCAAACTGAACGGCACGTAGCAGATCTCTGTTGAAGCCTTCGATCACAGAAACCGATGCCGAAGCTGTCGATTCGTCAGGTGACAGGCGCGCCATAGATCCGGCTTCTGAAAGGGCCACTCCTGGCGCCGCAATCGCCAGAGCAAGGAGTGACATAGCTCTGTATTTCAACTGTAACATTACTGTCACAGTACATATTTTACAGTTTTGCGTCAATGAGCTACGTTTATGAGTATGTTCCGTGTAGGTGCGGTATTGATCCGTGCACGCCTTATGTGCGCCGTCATTTGATCGTCACATCTCTCCACTATTCAGACTACAGGAATGGATTGGCGATGACACACCCAGCAGTAAACGATGAGTGGCTAACCTATACCTGGGTTCGTCTCAGGTCCGGCGTAGAGCCTTATGAAGTCAAGCGCCAACTGGTGCAGAACGGGTTTGATGATCTCGCAATACGGGCCCTCATGCGCGGGGCTTACGATGGACGCCGGCCTGTTTCTGATGTCGATCACGGCGCTTTGGCCAATGCGCCACTTGTGCGCCTGGCAAAAACTCATCCCATGCTACGCCGTGTCCCCGTGCCAAAGGCCCAACTTTATGTGTGGCCAAACTTTCTCGTTCCCGAGGTGTGCGACCAGCTGGTTGCCTTAACAGACGAACGCCTGCGCGCCTCGACGACAACAGATGTATTCGCTGATCCGAAGATCCGCACTTCGCGGTCATCTGATATCGGGTCGCTGGGCAACAACCTTGTAATGCAGCTCGATGAGCTCATCGCTGAGGCCCTCGGAATCCACTGGTCCTATTCTGATGCCACGCAGGCCCAGCGCTATGATGTCGATCAGGAATACAAAGCTCACTACGATTACTTTACGCCCGGCACGCGGGACTATCAGGTCCACTGCCAGTTCACGGGTCAACGCACCTGGACCTTCATGATCTACCTCAACGATGTTGAGGAAGGTGGCGGGACGCGCTTCCGGCGCCTGGAAAAAACCATCATGCCGGAAAAGGGAAAGGCCGTCATCTGGAACAACCTGAACCCGGACGGCACCGTAAATCCGTATACGATCCATCATGGCATGAAGGTTCGTTCCGGCGTCAAGTATGTGATCACGAAATGGTTCCGGGAGCGCGGCTGGGGCGAAATGTTCCCCGATGATGGCTCCAGAATTCCGTAATGTGGCCAACGCGTCACATACAGCCCGACTAAATTCTGGTTCACGCAACTGTCATCTAAACTTCCCGTAACTGTTGCAATCAAATCTTAAGGGTTCCCGCTGCGGGCAGACGGCTAACATCGTCTGGCGAGCGCGACGGGGGGAACCGTCAGCGCGCCCGCTCAGGGTTCATGACGGAGACATTAATGTTGACCACTAACAAATTTCGCACGGTGCTGCTCGGCTGCGCTGCCGTTGCGCTGCTCGGCGCCTGTAGCGGCGCTGATGGCGTCGCCTCACCTGGCGTTGGCGCATTCGTTCCACCGCCTTCAGCGCCGCCTCCGCCAGCCCCGCCTCCACCAGCCCCGCCACCACCGACCGGTGGCCCGGCAGCAAGTTGCCCTGCTGGCTTCGAGAACGTCGGAATCATCAGTGATCTGCGCAACTGCCAGCTGCCCAACCCGATCACGGGTAACTTGGTGGTGCCGAAAGTTGACGGCACAGTTTACTCAATTTCCGGCCGTACGCAGGTCGGTACAGATCGCGGTAACGATCCGCTGAACCCGATCGCGAATAGCGAAAGAGGCGTTCTTACGATTGAGCCGGGCGTGAGAATTTTCGGCAACTCGGGCGGTGACTACCTGCTCGTGAACCGGGGCTCCCAGATCTTCGCTGAAGGCACAGACACCGACCCTATCATCCTCACCAGCCGCCAGAGCATTCTGGGTCAGACCAACGAAAACTCCATCGGCCAATGGGGTGGCTTTGTCATCAACGGTCGCGCGCCAATTTCTGATGGTTGCCCCGGCGGCGTAACCCCGCCTAACGCGTCGTGCGAAGCCCAGGTTGAAGGTTCGAACGCTTTCTTCGGTGGAAACAGCCCCCTGGAGAGCAGCGGCCGCATTCGTTATTTGCGCGTCCAGCATTCAGGCTTTGAGATTGCGCCTGACAACGAACTCAACGGCATCACCCTTGCCGGCGTCGGCAGCGGCACGGTGTTTGAATACGTTCAGGTCCACAACTCATCGGATGACGGCATCGAGATCTTCGGCGGCACGGTCAATCTGAAGAACATTGTTCTCACGGGAAACGATGACGACTCGTTCGATACAGACTCTGGCTGGCAGGGCGCCGCCCAGTACGGCATCATTTATCAACGCAGCCAAGGCGGCGATTATGGCATTGAGTCGAGCGGAAAAGGCGGCGTGGATACGTTCACGTCCCGCCCCTACTATGTGAACTGGACTATCGCAAATCGCGCCTCCACAGCACGTGACGCAATCGTCCACAACTCTGGCCATATCGGCATCTTGTTCAATTCGGTCATCTCCCATGCGGGAACTGGCTCTGAGAACACATGCCTTCAGTTGAACGGCGCAGCGACGCGCGATCGTGCGAACGGTTTTGGCACAAACGGTCCTCGTTGGAATTCGGTCTTCTTCTCCTGCGGTGGCGGTAACTACCGCGGTGCGGGCGGCGTAACCAATGCCGAAGTTCTGGCGATCCTCAATGCGGGTCAAAACAATGTTCTCAACGGCGTCTCGACCCTCGCCAACGGGTTCGTCAATGGTGCGAATGAGACTGCGGCTGTGGTCACACCTTTCCCAACCACAAACTCGGGCGCAGGCGCTCCGACCATTCCGGACTCTGTAATCGCCTTCATCGAGCCGACCGATTACATCGGCGCGGTCAAGGATGCCAACGACACCTGGTACAAGGGTTGGACATGTGGCCTGCCAGGCGAACCTGCCTGCTAACATCTTGCTTTGATGAGGGGGCTCACTGAGCCCCCTCTTTCAGCGTTTTCATAACGATATCCACAGGATCAGGATCCATGATAGTCAATCCTCTGTCATTCAGAGCGCTGCTCATAGCGTCGGCAGCAATACTTGTGCCCACTTTTGCCAACGCGCAGGAAACCGAGCAGGAGCCGCAAGAAACTGTCTCCGACAGCGCTGAGCAAGGCCTGACCCTGCAAGAAGTCGTCGTGCTGGGGCGCTACATTCCGGAGGTTCTCAGAAGCACTTCTGAGGTCGCCGCATTCCTCGCGCCCGAGGATCTTGCCAGACAGGGCGATTCCAATGCCGCTATGGCCCTTACCCGGGTTACCGGACTCAGCATTGCTGAAGGCAAGTTCATTTACGTCCGCGGTTTAGGCGAGCGTTATTCTTCAGCGCGCCTGAATGGCTCCCCATTGCCGAGCCCTGAACCGCTACAGCGCGTTGTTCCCCTGGATCTTTTCCCTACGAAAATTCTGGAGAACGTGCTTGTGCAGAAGACCTACTCGGTTGAGTATCCGGGTGAGTTTGGTGGCGGCATCATTGATCTGCGTACGCTCAATATTCCGAAAGAGAACTTTCTTTCCGTCAGCGCTTCTGGCAGCTACAATACCGAGACAAACCTTCAGGATGGCATAACCCATTATGGTTCTGAAACCGATGGGCTGGGCTGGGACAACGGCACACGGAAACTGCCTGTTGACATCCGTCAGGCGATCGGTCGCGGCCGTGTTGACGAGAGCAATTTCACTCAGGCTGAATTGCAGAAGATCGGCCAAAGCTTCCGCAACGCAGAGATCAACCTCATTCAAAGCAACGATCAGTTGCCGCTGAATGGCTCCTACTCGATGACAGGCGGCGCTGCCTTTGACGTGAAAGGCGTGGAAGTCGGCGTAGTCGGCGTCTTGGGTTACAGCAATGGCTGGCAGAACCGCGTTGGCCGCCAGGAAGTTGGCGACCTTCAGGACACGCTCGTTCTCGAACAGGACTACGACTATCAGCAATCGACCCATAATGTCGGTTGGGATGCGCTATTCGGCATGGGCCTGGACTTCGGTAACGACGAGATCAACTGGACCAACCTTATGGTACGGCGGACCTCCAAGCTGACCAACATCCGTCAAGGCGACAACCGCCTCGGCGCGGGTCTCTCGCGGGATGACCGGACAGGCTGGTACGAACGCGAACTTCTGTCGACCCAGCTTACGGGCACACACTACCGTGGCCCGCTCACGATCGATTGGCGCGGTTCTACCTCCGTCTCGCGGCGCGATGCGCCGTATGAGCGGGTTATTCGTTACATCTTCAACGAAACAGCCAACGGCTATATTTACGATCCACGCAGCTCCGGTTCCTTTAACTCAACCGCGTTCAGCTACCTGGATGACAAGGTGAGCAGCGCCGGCGCAGACGTCGAATACGTTCAGGCGCTCTCTTCCGCTCGAGACATCACTTATTCGGCAGGCGTCGAATATATGAACAACGAACGTAAGGGCTATCAGCGCGAGTTCCGCTTCCTGGTGCCTAATCCTCCTTTGGATTTCCTGATCCAGCAGCAACGCCCTGACTACCTGTTCGCAAATTACAATATCAATCCGGATGGGTTCCAACTGCGTGAAACGACAGCGCGGGACGGCGCCGCCGGCTATGAAGCGGATCTCGAAGTTGCTTCCGTATATGCCAAGGTTGATGCTGAGATTATTCCTCTCGTCCGGGTGGCCTTCGGTCTGCGTTATGAAGATGCAGCACAGACAGTTACGCCTCTCTCGATTGTTCTGAACGAAGCAACGCCCACAGCGCCACCAGCTCTGGAAAATCAGTATGTTCTGCCGGCCGCAACGCTGACGTGGAATTTTGCCGAGAACCAGCAGCTTCGTCTTGGTGCCTCGCAAAGTATTGGCCGGCCTCAGTTCCGTGAACTTGCGCCCCAGCAATACTTCGATCCGGACTCGAGCCGCATTTTTGTCGGTAACCCCTATCTTCAGGACACTGAGCTGCTCAATCTTGATGCACGGTACGAATACTATTTCGACCGTGGGCAATCAGCGACGGCGGGTGTGTTCTTCAAACAGCTCGACAAACCTATCGAGTCTGTTGTCACCACGCAGAGCGCATCTACGTTCCAGACATATCTGAACGCGCCCAAAGCCGTGATTTATGGTACGGAACTGGAATTCAAAAAGGTCTTCGACAGCCCGCTGAGCGGCCGCTTCTTTGAGACGAAAGAGTTCCTGATCCAGGCAAACTATACCTACAGCAAATCAGAGCTTCAGGTCAGTGAGGGCGACGTTGTTTTCCCGCTTCAGGCAGGTGGCCAGTCGCGCCCGGCATCCGATTTCGTAATCGATGGCGAACGCCTCCAGGGCCAGTCGGAGCATCTCGCGAATCTACAGTTGGGTTGGCAGGATGATGCGGCCAGCTCCCAGGCAACGATCCTCGTGACCTATGCCAGCGAAC
Source organism: Hyphomonas sp. (assembly GCA_046293975.1). Lineage (GTDB taxonomy): Bacteria > Pseudomonadota > Alphaproteobacteria > Caulobacterales > Hyphomonadaceae > Hyphomonas. Next base: position 57,291 of record JBKBIZ010000006.1, read on the forward strand.
GTACCTCTGCCCGGGGCCCGGGTGCCCAGCCGGACTTCGTTCAGGAGCCAGGCACAATGGTAGATTTCGTTTACAAAAAAGGTCTCAACCTCGTCGGTCAGAAATTGAACTTTGATTTCAAGGTTCAGAACATCCTCGGCACCGACTTCAATGAGTACCAAAGTGGCAATGGTGGGTATGTCCAGGTCAACCAGTATGATCTCGGCACTACCCTCTCTATCGGCGTCAGCGCTGAGTTCTGACTTGGTTAATTTTCGCCAAACCAGAGAGGCGGACTGAACATTGAGGCGCAGCAAGGTATAACTGCCTGCTGCGCCTCATATTTTGAGTGAAACCCGCCCTCTTTCAGGATACTGAAATACGGATACACTTCGAAGACTGAGAAGCGGAATTCCCGTTCTTGCAGGGCAGTCTTCGTCTCAGAACTGTCGCACTAGTGTGATTAAGCAATCAGACCATCTGATGGGAGGCCACGGCCATGAAACTTTTCGGACCAGAAGGCGGCACCCGGCTGGCATATGGTTCGATTGGCCGTACAGCAGTTGAGGCCGTGCTCGCGCTCACGACAGGTATTCTTCTGGCACGCTTTGCCTGGGTAATCATTGCGCCGGGGGACGCCGCAGGCGCCCTCCAGGTTCGCCCCCTGCCCGCCCTGACAGGCACCGATGCCCCGTCCAGGCTCTCCCTTCTCACCCAGACCAATCCTTTCTTGGCCGCGCCAGCCGATTCCGCTTTGGCAGCAGTGCCCACATCCCTGAACCTCAAGATTGCCGGCCTGCGCTGGTCGGACGGCGACACCGGCTCCGGCAGCGCCGTCTTCACCCTTCCGGATAACACCCAGAAGCGCGTTGCCACAGGCGAGCAGATCATTTCCGGCGCCATATTGGAATCTGTCGCCATTGACCGGATTTTCCTGCGCTTCGATGGCCAGCTTCAGGAGCTTCTCCTGAACGATCCGAACAAGCCGCTCTTTGCGGGCTCCAGCTATGATAATGGCCGGCAACCAACGCCGCCCGCGCCGCAAGCAGAACGCCCCCGGCCGGAAACGGCCGCTGCTCCCCAGACGGTCACACCGGCGCTCCTGCTTACCGATATCGATATGCATCCTGAATTGCGCAATGGCACCGTGACAGGCTATCGCCTCTCCCCGCGGGGCCAGGGCTACTTCCAGTCCGCAGGCCTCCAATCCGGTGATATGGTTCTTCGTATCAATGGCAACACCATCGAGGGCATGGGACCGGACGCAATCCAGACGGCGGTCATGTCGTCGGATGCCATTGCCCTGGACGTTGTTCGCCAGGGTGCAATCGTCCGCCTACGGCTTTCTCCAGAATCCGGCCTTTCTCAATGACCAAGCGTATATTGCTTGCAGCGATTGCTGCGCTCTCTGCCTCACAAATTGCAACTGCCCAGGCCCCAGCCCCCTCACAGGAAAGACACGTCTTGAACCTGGACGACGTTGAGCTGAATACGCTCATCGAAGACATGTCCATGTTGACGGGTTATACGTTCATCACTCATCCTGATGTCCGCAAGGCCCGGGTCTCGGTTGTCTCTCAGACGCCGATGACGACGGCGGAACTCTTCCAGGTATTCCTGACGACATTGCGCATTCAGGGCTTCGCCGCTGTTCCTGCGGGCAAGGATACCTACCGCATCCTCCCGCGCGCCATTGCCTCGACCGAAGCCCCCATGTCCGGCCCCGGCGCAAACGCATTCATTACCGAAATCATCAAGCTCGACCGCGCCAACGCAATGGAAACCGCGCAGATGATCAAACCGCTTCTGGACTCTCAGGGTCAGGTTGTGGCGAATACCAGCACCAACACACTTGTGGTGGTTGATTACGCATCAAATCTTGAGCGGATCCGCAGCATCATCTCAACCATTGACCGGGACCAGACAGTTACTGAGATGGTGCCACTCAATAACGTTCCGGCGCTGGAGATTGAAACCGTCCTTACACGTTTGCAGGGAGACACCGGCGGTCAACAGGCTCAGACGCAGACGCGCCTCTCTGCTGTCGCCTCTCTCACCAGCAATTCTATTATCCTGCGTGGTGACGCGACCTCCGTGGCGCGCGCAAAGCGGATTGCACTTGAGCTCGACGCAACCAATCCGCAGCGGGACCATGTCCGTGTTATCACACTGAACTATGCCGATGCCGAGGAGGTTGTACCGATCCTTGAGCGCGTCGCCAACAGCATGGCCATGCAACGCTCCCCGGCCGAAACAGCGCCCGTGGCCCAAACCATTGCCCATCACGGCCCGACCAACTCACTTGTCATCAGCGCAAACCCTGAAACCATGCTTGCGATGGAGCGTGTGGTTACGGCCCTTGATGTCCGGCGCCCGCAGGTGATGGTCGAAGCCATCATTGTGGAAATGTCGGATAACGCGGCAAGGGAACTTGGCCTGCAATTCCTGCTGTCGGGAACAGGCGGCGATGTTCCCTTCGCGTCGACCAATTTTTCCCGCGCTGCGCCAAACCTCCTGGCACTGACGGGCGCGCTCGTCACGGATGCGTTCACAGATACGTCTACGGCAAACCCCTTCCGCGAAGCTGCCATCAGTTCACTGACGGGCTCCTCGGGTCTCACGCTCGGTTTCGGCGGCACATCGGGAGATAATCTCTTTGGCGTCATCCTGAACGCCGTTCAGGACGACACCTCCTCGCGCATTCTCTCGACCCCGTTCGGGATGACGCTGAACAATGCGACCTCGGCTCTGATCGTCGGCCAGGAAATTCCGGTGACCACCGGTCAGGTGCTGGGCGAGGCCAACTCCAATCCCTTCAGAACAGTTGAGCGCAAAGACGTCGGCATCCAGCTGGAAGTCACTCCGCGCATCGGGGAGAACGACACCGTCCGCCTCGATATCCGTCAGGAAGTCTCCAGCGTGTTCGGCAGCGTCGGAACAGTCACGCCCGATCTCATCCTCGACAAGCGCGAGATCCGCGCCAGCGTCCTTGCAGATGATGGCGAAATCATCGTGCTGGGTGGTCTCATCGAGCAGACAGACACGCTTCGCGACACTAAAGTTCCAATCCTGGGCGACATCCCGGCTGTCGGGCGCCTCTTCCGCTCAACGGGTAAAGCGGCAACCCGCACAAACCTGATGGTGTTCATTCGCCCCACAATCGTCCGCAACAAAGCGGATGCGCAGGCGGTCACGCAGCAGAAATACCTTTACGTCCAGGCCGAGGAACTGATGCGAGATCAAACTCCGGGCGGCTCGATCGATCAATACGTCCGCGAGGTGCTCGGCACAGGTGGCCCCGCCACTCAAATGGTCCAGCCGCCGCGATAATCATCTTATGACACGCGCTCAGGTCACTTACGCATTTGCCCGGGACAAGGGGATTGTTGTCATCCCTGGGCGGCCCGATCTGACATTTGCCGTGCGTGAAGGGGCCGATCCCACCGCCCTGCTTGAGGCGCGCCGTGTGGCCGGCCTCCCGGTGCATCTGGAAGCCATGAGCCCTGCCCAATATGAACGCCAGCTTTCCGAGAGTTTCGGCCAGTCGCGGCTTGACGGCAGTGCCGCAGAAGCGGCCGCCGGCACAGGCGGAGATCTTGAAAGCCTCTTCGACGGTCTTCCGCAAACGGAAGACCTTCTGGCAGGCGATACGGACGCCCCGATCATCACCCTGATCAATGGTCTGCTCCAGGATGCCATCCGGCGCCGCGCCTCTGATATCCATATTGATCCGTTTGAGGACAAATTATCGGTTCGCTACCGGATTGATGGCGAGTTGCAGGAAGTCTTCACCGCGTCCCGCAAGGTTGCCGCCCCGCTCGTCTCCCGCATCAAGGTTATGAGCCGTCTAGATATTGCCGAGAAACGCATGCCCCAGGACGGGCGCATCTCGTTGACGCTGGGTGGCCGCGCGCTGGACGTGCGCGTCGCCACGCTTCCCACGCGCTATGGCGAACGGGTTGCCTTGCGTATCCTGGATACAAAGCAGGCCCTGCTGGGGCTCGAAACCCTTGGCATGGACGAGAACACGGAAAAGCGGTTCCGCACGGCGCTCAGCGAGCCTAACGGCGTGATCCTCGTCACCGGGCCGACGGGCTCGGGCAAGACAACCACGCTCTATTCCGCCCTCGCCCAGCTCAATACCGGGCGGGTCAACATCATGACGCTGGAAGATCCGGTCGAGTATGGCCTGGACGGGATCAGCCAGACGCCGATGGACCATAAGGTCGGCCTCACCTTTGCCGCCACCCTGCGCTCCATTCTCCGGAATGATCCCAACATCGTCATGGTCGGCGAGATCCGGGATGCGGAGACGGCCGAGGTCGCGCTGGAGTTTGCCCTGACCGGACGTCTCGCCCTCTCGACGATCCACACCAACAGCTCTGCCGGCGCCATCACCCGGCTGCGCGACATGGGCGTGGAAAGCTTCCTCCTCGCCTCAACGCTTCGCGCCATTCTGGCCCAAAGGCTGATCCGGCGGCTCTGTGTTCACTGCAAGGAGGCGTATGCGCCCCCGCCCGCCCTGCTGGAACGGCTTGGCCTTGAGAACCGGGAAGACCTCACCCTCTACCGGCCAGTTGGCTGCCCATCCTGCGGCCAAACCGGGTATGAAGGCCGGCTTGGCGTTTATGAGCTGCTGCTCGTGGACACGGCGATCCGCCGGATGATCCATGACGGCGCGACCGAAGAGCAGATAGAGCGCACAGCCTTCGCCAAATCTGATATGCTGTTCCAGAACGGATTGCGGCATGTGCTGAGCGGCGACTCGAGTGCCGAGGAGCTGCTGCACGTCTGCCGCCGGGAGGCGTGGTTCGGTGGCAGCGTTTGAATACAAAGCCCTGACAGCAGATGGCCGGCGCACCAGCGGCGTCATCTCCGCTGACACCGCCCGCGCGGCGCGGCGCGAGCTTCGCGATCGCCAGCTCACCCCCGTTTCGCTCACCGAAGCGCGCGGCGAAAAAGCGCTCGGCTTTGCCGGCGCTGGCCGCCTCAGCGAGAAGGACCGCACGCTCCTCACGCGCCAGCTGGCCGTGCTCGTCTCCTCCGGTATGACGGTCGAGCAGGCCCTCACGGCCGCCGCCGGCGACAGCGACGCCTCGCCTCAGCGCGGCCTCCTCCTTGGCGTCCGTTCGCAGGTGATGGAAGGCTCCACCCTCGCCGAAGCCATGCGCTCGGCCCCTCGCGCTTTCCCGCCGCTCTTCCGCGCGGTTGTCTCCTCGGGTGAATCGTCGGGGCGTCTCGGCCTCGTCCTCGATCAGCTTGCCCATCACCTTGAGCGCAGCTACCGCCTGCGCACACTGGTGCGCTCGGCTCTGATCTATCCGGCCATCCTCGGCATCATGGCGACCCTGATGGTCACTGCGCTCATGGTCTGGGTGGTGCCCAAGCTGGTCGAGCAGTTTGCGATGCTGGGCGCGGACGAGCTGCCCCCGCTGACCCAATTTGTCATTGGACTGTCCGGATTTGTCCGGGATTGGGGGCTGATTGCGCTCCTGATTGTCGCGATTTGTCTCTATTTGTCCTCGATTGTCCTGAAAATGCCGGCCTGGAAACACCGCTGGGACGCCTTTATCCTGCGCATTCCCTTCTTCGGAGACATGAGCCGGAAAGTCTCCGCCGCCCGCTTTTCCCGCATCTATGCTACCATGTCCGGGGCCGGCGCCACGGTCCTGGAAAGCCTGTCAGGGGCCCGTAACGCCATGGGAAACATGGTGTTTCGCTCTGCCGCCGACCAGATCCTGGAGATCGTCCAACGCGGCGGCGCGCTGTCTTCAGCCATGAAATCCACCGGGGTATTCCCGCAGATGATGGTCCACATGGTCGCCAGCGGCGAAGCCGCCCGCAACGTCCCCGCCATGATGAACCGCGCCGCCGATTTTCTCGAAGACGAATTTGAAACCGCCACCAATGTTGCCCTCGGACTCCTCGAACCCATGATCATCATTTTCCTGGGCGGGATTGTCGGCACCATCGTTCTTTCGATCATGCTGCCTATCATGCAGCTCAACACTCTCGCCCTCGGATAAAGGAGCGTCTTCATGTCCTCTGAAACTGAAACACATACTGAAGAAAGCCGCCGCAAACAGGCGGGTTTCTCCCTCGTCGAACTCATGGTGGTCGTCTTCATCATGGGCCTTCTGGCGACCCTGATCATCGTCAATGTCGCCCCGGTCGGCGACCGGTCTCGCGTGACCAAGGCAAAGGCCGACATTTCAAATCTCGAGAACGCCCTCGAGCAATACAGCCTCGATCTCTACACCTATCCCTCAACGCAACAGGGCCTGGCCGCTCTCTCCGCCCCGCCCGCTGGCGTGGATGTCACCCTCTACCGGCCCGGGGGCTATATCCGCCGCGTCCAGAACGACCCTTGGGGCAATGCCTACCAGTACACCTTCCCAGGCGTTCGCTCCGGGGGCCGTTTTGACGTGTTCTCCTTCGGCGCAGACGGGAAACCCGGCGGCGAAGGCAACGACGCCGATATCGGCAACTGGGACTGACCCTCGCCTTGAGCGCCCAGGCCTCCCCCGCGATACCCGCCCCCGACCAGGCACCTGCGCGTGACCTGCAAGCGGGGTTGTCGCTTGTGGAAATCATGGTCACCCTGTCGATCATCGGCGTGGCAACGTCCCTCATCCTCCTCACCATCCCGACCCGGCCGCTGTTCAAACAGGAAGCTTCCCGCCTTCAGGAAGCCCTCGAACAGACCGCCATCCGCTCCACGGTTACAGGCCAGCCGATGGGTCTGATCATTGAAGCACAGAGTTACGCCCCGGCCATCTGGCAGAATGGCAGCTGGCGCCTGCTCGCAAGTTACCGGCTGCCTTCAGACATCAGCCTTAAGGTGGACGGGAAACCGCCCGCCTTGCCGGAAGAAGGCGAACCGCCCGTCCCGGCGGTCATCTTCGATCCCCTCGGCCACACTGACCCCATCACCATCGAGCTTGTGCGCAACAGCGCCGTCACAAGCCTCACCCTGCTGGCTGATGGCAGTGTCTCAGTACAGGTGCGCTGATGACCGATCAGCGCGGTTTCACGCTCATGGAAGCTCTTGTGGCGGTTGCCGTATTCGCAACTGCCGCCATGGGCCTGATATCGCTGAACACAAACAGCGTGCGGATCAGCTCACAGCTCGGAGACCGGACCCTCGCCCGCCTGGTTGCTGAAAACGTGGCCGTCAGCACGGTCACCGATCCCCAGATGCAGGTCATCGGCCGCACAGTGGGAGAAGAAGACCAGCGGCGGCGCCACTTCGGATGGGAACGCACCATCACCCCGGCGCAGCGGGCAGACCTCGTCGAAATCACCATCCGTGTTCGCATCAAAGGCCAGGAGGCTGTCCTCAGCGAGGTCACCCTTCTGCACCGCGTCGAGCGCACCACATGAGCGCGCGCCCTGCCTCCCAGTCTGGCATATCGCTTGTGGAAACCATGATCGCGCTTTTCGTCGTCGCGCTTCTGGCGACCGCTGGCGGCGTCATGCTCACCCAGTCCCTGCGCGGCGCCCGTTTGATTGAGGATCGCGGCTCTGATGCGCGGGAAGTTCAGACAGCCCTCGCCGTTCTGCGGGATGATTTTGCCGCCTTTGTCGACCGTCCCAGCCGTGCGGACGCCACATCTGAACAGCCAACCCGGTTTGAGGGCCAACCCGTTCGCTTTGACGGGCGCATCGTAACATTTGTCCGCAATGGCTGGTCCAATCCCGCCAGCCACCCCCGCAGCGACCTGCAACGCCTTGAATACCGGTTTGCAGACGGCGCGCTGATCCGCCGGTCCTGGAGCGCTCCGGATATAGGCCCCGGCACCGCAATTTCGGAACAGACATTGCTGTCAGGTCTCGAAGACATCACCGTCCGGTATGGCCGCGAGCAAGGCTGGAAGCCTGACTGGATCGTTCCGGCAGCAGCCCCCGCCGACGCTCCACTCCCGGACAAGATCGAGCTCACACTCTCGTTCGGCGAGGGGGACACGCTGACGGCGATGTTCCGCATAGGTCTGCGCGAATGACAAAGCCCGACCCCCAACGCGGCGCCGCCCTGTTATCCGTCCTCCTGATCGTTGCTGCCCTGGCGGTTGCCGCGCTGATCGCAACGACGGCAATCGTCCGACAAACTGACCTCGCAAAAGCTGCGTCCCGCAGATCCGATGCGACTTGGGCCGCCTATTCGGCCGAAGCGCTCGCGTTGAGCGCTGTCCAGGAACTCTCCGGGATGACAAGTGGGCAGCTCACCTCAACTACGGTCGGACTGGGGGAAACAGCCATAATCCCTGTGCGGGGCGGTATTGTCTCGTTGGAGATCAACGAATCCGAGAACTGCTTCAATATCAATGCCCTGGGAAATCCGGATGAGGGCGCTGCGACACTTGCCCGTCTCGCTTGGGCCACGCTCCTTCAGGAGCTCGATATTCCAGCCACAGATGCAAACTATCTCGCCAACGCGCTTGCCGACTGGCTGGACGCGGACAGCAACACCCGGCAGGGCGGCGCAGAAGACGGCTATTACCTTACTTTGCAACCTGCCTACCGCGCGGCAAACCAGCTTATGGACAGCCCCCGCGAACTCGCCTCTGTAATGGGCTATACGAAGGAGTTGCGAGAGGCGCTTGCACCTCTCACCTGCGCGCGACCGGAAACCAAGATGACCCGTCTCAACATCAATACGCTTCGGCCGGATCAGGCTGCCCTTTTAAGGGCGACCTATTCGGAAGCTCTCACATTGGCGTCGAGCATGCGCATACTGGAAAATCGCCCGCAATCCGGATGGTCGGGGGTTGATCAGTTCGAATTGCTTCCTGACATCCGCACCATACCTGTAGGTCAGAAACGGACCGAATCCCTGTCGATAACCAGCAGCCACTATCTCGCCGAAGGCAAGGCGACCCTTGACGGGGGAAGCTGGCCATTCTCCTTCATCATTGCTGCTCAGAATGGGGCCACGCCCCGGACAGTCTGGCGCCGTATGGGAGAAGAATAGTGAAATCCGTTCTCTATGTGGCCCTGCCCGCAGTTCCGGATGGACAGCTTGAGATCGCACAGGAGCGCGGCGACCGGTTGGAAGTCATCCACCACCGCGGGCCCTTTGGCGCTGTTGACTGTATCGCTTTTGCCCCCGCGACCGTGGTGGGGCATTTCCGTGTCCCCATACCCTCCCGCAATGAACCAGAAGCCTGCCGCGCAGCGCTGTATGCAATTGAAGATGAGCTCGCTCAGCCCGTCGAGGACATCCACCTGGTCCTTGGTCCTCGCGCAAGAGATACATCAGAACGGGACATCTATGTCGTCGACAAGTCGTTGATGAACTACTGGCTAGACCTGCTTTCAAAGGCAGGGCTCGCCCCCGGGAAGATCCTTCCTGAGCAATGTCTGTTCACGGACATTGAGCAGCCCGTTGATTTAGGTAACCGTCTCATACAGCGGGAAGGAAACCGCATTGTGGGTATTGATGCGGCCCTCCCCAGGCATGCACGGGATGCACTCTCGGCGCCGTCTGATATGGGAGGCCTCCAGGATGGGCTCCATCTCATACGCCTTGCTGAGCGTAGTGCGTCACGGCCCGGCGCTAACCTCAGGACGGGCATCTTTTCTCTTCCGCGAAACGCAAAGCAGGGCGTCAGCGCCTGGCGTAAAGCCGCAGGTATCGGCATTGCTGCTGTTTCTATCTGGGCCGGCACATTGATCCTTGAGGCACGCAACTACAACTATGCGACCGAGCAACTGAACAAGCGGGCTGCTGAGCGGTACGCGTCAATTTTTCCCGTCTCAACTGTGCCTGCTGATATTGATCGGGCGACAAGAGACATGCTCGCAGCTGTTTCTGCTCCTGACACGATAGACTTTCGCACATCCGTTGCCACGCTGTATGAAGCGGTAGCCACTGGCTCGGACATAAGAATTACAGGACTGAACTTTGACGCTCAAACCAACCGCTTGACCGCAACGATCAACACTCCCTCCCCGGACAATACCAGCCTGATCGTCGCTTTTCTTCAAAGCAGGGGCTTTCAAGCGGCCGCTTCTGTTTCCGGTCAGGACACAGAAAGTCAGACAACACAGATCACACTGGAGCCGGTTCCATGAACACCTGGTGGGCCGCGCGCAATCCCCGTGAGAAAATGCTAGTTGGCATTGCCGCCCTTTTGCTGGCGATCGCGCTCATCTGGCAACTGGTGCTGAGCCCTGCTGTTTACACCCTGGAGCGGGCAAAGCTGAACCATGAGCGGGCGACACAGACCCTGGCACGTCTTGATCGGATTGCATCGATGATTGAGCAGGGCCAGACAGTTTTACCGCCCGTGACGAACCTGTCCGCTCAGGATATTGCTGCCGTGCAGGCGGAGGCAAACCGAATGGCCATCGAGGCCAACCTTCTCATCGAGCCTCTGGCTACGGCGGATGCCGCCTCCTTCAAATATCGGATATCCGAAGTTTCGGGCCCTGAATACTTCAAGTGGATCGAACAGGTGGAGACGGGGCTGGGCGTTTATGTGAGTGATGCCTCCATAAATCAGAACACGGACGGAAGTATGACCGCAGAAACAGAATTCAGCCTTGGTGGCGCGCGATGATGCGGTTCTTGCTGCTACTTCTTCTCTTTGCTGGTTTCATTGTTGGCCTCGTTGCCTTTGCGCCTCTAAGCTTCATCCTGAAAACCGCTGGTGCGGAGGAACGCGGCCTCAGTTGGACGTCTGTTGAGGGCACACTTACAGGCGGAAAGATAACAGGCTTGAAGGCGGGACCAGATCTTCTGGGGGATGCCAGCCTGAAACTGAATCCAGCCTCTCTGCTTGGTCTTGGCATAGAGTATGATTTCGATTGGACTGGCCCTTCAGGCAAAGGCACCGGCAAGGCCTCGGCTTTTGCTTCCGGAGCGACACAGTTGCGCGACTTCAACATAGAGCTGGATTTCGCAGCGCTGGATGGCGCTGCCGCATGGATCCGTCAATCAGGCGGAACAATGCGCCTGAATGGAACACTTGTACGCTTTCGCAAAGGCGTCTGTGAAAAAGCGGATGGACAATCCTGGAGCGATGCTCTTGGCAGGAACTCCGTTTTTCTGGGGCCGGGCTGGCCTGATCTCTCGGGAAACCTCTCCTGTGACGGAGATATGCTCCTGATCCCGTTGCAATCCACCAGTCCGCTGGGCACGCATCTTGACGCTGCCGCCCGCTTCAGGCTTGGAGGGAGCGGCAATGTCGAAGCGCGCGTGTCCGGTGTCATTCCTCAGCAGTTTCACTACGGCCTTCCGCTTGCTGGCTTTATACCTGATGCAGGCACGTATGTTTATCGCTATCCCACCAGCCCGCCGGAGGCGTCAAGATGATCCGTATTCTGACATTTATTCTTGCTTCTTGTGTCCTGAGCGCATGCTCCACGAACTCCGAAACGCGCGCAGCCAGCGCCGCCACCACGGCAATGGGATCTCCCATTACCGAAGTTCCTGTTGACGGTCTTCCCCCGCAGAGCCTCGCTGCGGGGGAATGTGGCCTCTTCCTCTGGGGTATGGCCGCCCCGCGCCGCTTTACCTTCTTTATGGAGGCATCCTCTGGAGAGGCATTGATGCTGCATGAGGGAACAGCTCAAAAACTCGTAACGACAGATACGAATGGTGAGGTATTCGGCCAGTTTTTTACCGAAACTCAGTATCTTTCAGCGGATGGAACCTGGTCGGTAAACCTCAGCCTTAAACCAGGAGAGGTTCTGGAAGGTGGGCAACGGGTTGAATCAGGCCGCCTCGTAACCACGGGTGCCGATGGCTGGGAAACCGTGCTGCCAGTTACAGGTGTGCGTGCCTGCATCCCTGGCTGATAGCCGGCTTCAGGTCAGCAGATCAACGGGAACCGCCAGCGCATCAGCAAGGCGTTTCGCCGTTTTCAGGCCGTACGACATACCCCGTTCAATAGCTGAAATATGATTGGGCCTGATGCCGCAAAGTTCGCCCAGTTCTTTCTGTGTCATAAGCCGGAATTGACGGACAACTCTGACAGGATGCTCACCGTCGCCGATGCGTTTTAAAAGCGCGGGTGGCAGGGGCACGACATTCGGATCTGCGCCTTTAACCCGGCCGCTGGTTATCTCTCTCAGGCTGCTCTCAAGGTCGGCAACCTTTTGCTCGAGGTCGATCACGCGCACCTCAAGCGAATAGACGAGTTTTGGATCGTGCATGTTGCCCGCTGCCCCTGTCATACAGGATGCAGCGCTACTGCGGTTCCACTACACTTAAGTGTCGGCTCGGATAATGTTTTGTGTCAGTGCGCTAGCATTCGATGACATTGACCGCGAGACCGCCCTGGCTGGTCTCCTTGTACTTGGACGACATGTCGAGCCCGGTCTGCCGCATTGTCTCGATAACCTGATCGAGGGATACCTTCGTCTGCTCAAGGGAATGCAGCGCCAGCCGCGCCGCATTGGCCGCCTTGACCGCGCCGATGGCATTGCGCTCGATGCACGGGATCTGCACCAGACCGCCCACAGGGTCGCAGGTCAGCCCCAGATTGTGTTCCATGCCGATCTCGGCGGCATTTGCCACCTGCTGCGGCGTCCCGCCCCAAACGGCCGCAAGACCACCTGCTGCCATCGAGCACGCCACGCCAACTTCTCCCTGACACCCCATTTCCGCCCCGGAAATTGATGCCCTCTGCTTGTAGAGCAGACCGATACCGCCCGCCGTCAGCAGGAATTTCCGTATCCGTTGGGGCGCATCTTCGGTATCCGCGCAATAATGCCGGATCACCGCCGGGATGATCCCCGCCGCGCCATTGGTCGGCGCCGTCACCACCTGCCCGCCAGCCGCGTTCTCCTCATTCACCGCCATCGCGTAGACATTCAGCCAATCGAACAATTGCTCTCGCTCATTCGAGGGCGGACCATCCTGTAGCTTCTGCCAGATCTCCGGCGCGCGCCGGCGCACTTTCAGCCCGCCCGGCAGTTCACCTTTGCGCACCAGCCCGCGATCAATGCAGGCCATCATCACCGCCGCAATCCGGTCCAGCGCCGCCTCGGTTTTCTCACGCGGCCGCTTTGCATCCTCATTCGCGAGGATCACTTCATCAATGCTAAGGCCCGTTGCCCGGCAAAGTTCGAGTAGCTGCGCCGCGGACGTAAACCCAAACGGCACAGGATCGCCGACGGGGAGGATGTCATCCTCCACCGGCTTCTCAAGCTGCTTGCGTGTCGCGATGAAACCGCCGCCCGTGGAATACCAGGTCTCGTCGGCGATCACCTCGCCCGCCTCATCAAACGCCCTGATCCGCAACCCATTGGGATGCAGCGCCGGCATGATGTCATAGGCAAACCGGATGTCCGTCTCCGGATCGAACTTCATCTTGCGGCCATCCGGCAGCAGCAACACTTTCTGCTCATAGGCCAGCGCCACCAGCCGGTCGGCTTCTTCCGGGTCAAGCGTCTCAGGGTCCAGGCTGAGCAGGCCCAGCACAACCGCTTTGGGCGTCGCATGCCCCACCCCCGTCAGCGCCAGGGAACCCTGCAACTCCGCCTCAATCCGCGCCGTCTGGACGAGCTTTCCGGCGCTGACGAGATGCGCCACGAACCGGTTCCCGATCCGGATCGGACCAACCGTGTGGGAACTCGATGGCCCAATACCAACCCGAAAAATATCCAATACAGACAGCATATGAAGCGGCCGTTTCCTCTACGTAAGTTTTCTTGATTGGTGGCCGAATTGGCCTGCCCCTGCAACCCGTGTCAGTCAGGCTCTGTCACATCATGGCCGTAGAGCCAGTCATGGCGCCCATGCACGAAGGAAGGCAGATATTTCCCCGCCATCCACATCGGGCCGTAGGTGCCCAGCTGGTAGAGCGGGTTCGACCGGTGAAAGAGCGCCGCATTTGCCCGCGCCACATTCTGCACCCGCGTCGCGCGCGGCTTACGCTTGGCCTCATACGCCTGTAACGCAGCCTCTGCCTGCCCGCCGCGCCCCAGCTCCCGCGCCAGCACATAAGCGTCCTCGATCGCCATCACCGCCCCCTGCGCCATGAAGGGCAGCATCGGATGGCACGCATCCCCCAGCAGCACGACGCGCCCTTCCTGCCATTTCGCCAGCTCCGGGCGGTCATACAGCGACCAGCGCATCAGCAGCGGCGCTTCATCAATGATCCGCTGAACGACCGGGTTCCAGCCTTTGAAATCCTTCAAAGCCTGTTCCCGCGCGCCCACGGAGGTCCAGGATTCGTCGCCCGCTTCGGGGTTTTCCACAACGCCCACGAAGTTTGCCAGGCTCCCCCGGCGCAGGCGATAGGTCACCGCATGGCGGCGCTTGCCCGCCCACACACATGCCGTCTCCGGGGGCGGATAATCTCCCAGCTTGGAAACCGGCACGACTGCCCGCCAGGCGACATTGCCGGTATAGCGCGGCTTGTCCGGCCCCAGCATCTGCGCGCGCACAGCGGACTGGATGCCATCGGCCCCGACGAGCAGATCGCCCGAAACCTTTTCGCCATTGCTGAGGACCGCCACGACGCCGCCGTCGCGCAGCTCATAACCGGTCACCCGCGCCCCAAGCCGGATCGCATCGGGCGCGCGGTCCACGACACACGCCTTCAAAGCGTCAATCAGGTCCGCCCGGTGAATATGCAGATATTCGCCGCGCCATCTGGCCTGCGAGGCCTCCCGAAGCGGTACGCTGAATATCCGCGCGCCGCTCCGCCCGAGCCTCAATTCCTGCGCGCGCGGCCGGAAGGCATCGCGCGAGACACGCGCCGACGCGCCGAGCGCATCGAGCACCTTCATCCCATTGGGGCTTATCTGAAGGCCTGCGCCGACTTCCGCAATTTCCGGCGCCTGTTCCAGCACCGTTACCGAATGCCCCGCCTTCAGGAGAGCCAGCGCTGCCGTCAGTCCGCCGATACCGCCGCCTGCAATCAGGATATGCATGGGCTTCCCGCCGGTCCTGTAGGGGCCGCCTCCTTAGCGTGCGCGCGTGGGGTCTTGCTTGCCGCCCGTCAGAATGAACCGGCGGTCGCAATATTTGCACTCGACGAAATCATCGTCGCCCATCTCATACCACACCTTCGGGTGGCCGAGCGCGCCGCCGCCTCCATTGCAGGAAACCTTGTGGGTCGACACCATGGAAATCTCTGGCGGCGTAAAAACATCGCGTTTGGCGGGCATGCCTTGGGTTCTCCTGAATTGGCCGTGACGCGATTGCTTGCGACGCAGCCAGCGGCCCCCTAACTAAAGACTGGGCATGGACCGCGCAAGGCGCCCTGCCAACGGGAAACTACTTACCATGCCGGAACCGACCTACGCGATTGAAGTCCGCGATCTGCGGAAAACCTATGCTGCATCCGGAAAAATGCCGGAAAAACAAGCACTAAACGGCATCAACCTCACAATCCCCACCGGATCGATCTTCGGTCTCCTCGGACCAAACGGCGCAGGCAAATCCACCTTCATTAATATTCTCGCCGGCCTGGTCAAAAAAACATCAGGCACCGCGCGAATCTGGGGCCTCGATATTGATAAGGATCCCCGCCAGAGCCGCGCCGCCATCGGCGTCGTGAATCAGGAAGTGGTGGCAGACCCCTTCTTCACCCCCTTCGAAATGCTGGAGCTGATGGCAGGCTTCTACGGCGTTCCGAAAGCGGAGCGCCGCACGGTCGAAATCCTCATCGCGCTGGGCCTCGCAGACAAGAAAGACGCCTATGTGCGCCAGCTTTCCGGCGGGATGAAACGGCGCCTGATGGTCGCCAAGGCGCTCGTCCACAATCCGCCGGTTCTCATTCTCGATGAGCCTACCGCCGGCGTGGATGTCGAGCTGCGCCGCCTGCTCTGGGAGTATGTGCGCGAGCTGCACGCCAATGGCACAACCATCATCCTCACAACCCACTATCTGGAAGAGGCCGAGGAGCTCTGCGACACCATCGCGATCGTCAATCACGGAGAAATCGTCGCCTGCGAGCCAACCCACCAGCTCCTCTCCCGCCTCGATTACAAGACGCTCGTGATTTACCCCAAAGAGCCCCTCAGCGCCGTCCCCGCAGATCTCGCCGGGATGGACGCCAAAATCCGGGAAGACGGCGGCCTCGCCATCACCTTCCGGACGAGTGAAACGGGGATTGGTCGCCTGCTGGAGCGTGTCCGCACAGCCGGCGTAAGCATTGGTGACCTCTCAACCGAGGCGCCAGACCTGGAAGACGTGTTTATCTCTCTGACGAGTGAAACTGCCTGATACGCAGGGAAAAACAGAGCCTTAAAGGCTCTGTTTGATCCAGTCCGTCAGGGCCTGACGGTTCATCGCGCCATTGCGCGTGGCCGTCACCTTGCCGCCCTTGAACATCAGCAGCGTCGGCAGGCCGCGCACGCCATACCGGGCGCCAACCAGCGGATAGTCGTCAACGTTCACTTTTACGATCTTGACCTTGCCGGTCATTTCCTCGGCCACAGCCTCCAGATGCGGTGACATCTGTTTACATGGTCCGCACCATTCAGCCCAGAAATCGACGACAACAGGCGTCTCGGACTCGGTGACGACACCATCGAAATCGTCTTCATTTACATTGATCGCTGCCATCGTCGGCTCCTTTTGCCGTCATTCAGATTAGAGGGATACATAGGAACTCTTCGGGCGAGTCAAACCATCCCGCGCGCACTTGTAAGCACAGCTAAAAGCTGCCCCTCCGGCAGGCGCATAAGGCGCGGCCCGTCCGTCCAGCAGAGCGCCGCCACCACTTCCCGGTCCGGAAACGCAGAGCGCAGGACCGCCCAATACGCCGCCATCTGCGCCACATAGGTCTCCGCAACATCCGCCGGATCGTCCGGCGCAGGCTGATCGGTCTTGAAGTCAATCACCCACACCCGGCCTGGCGTCACCACCAGCCGGTCGACCCGGCCATTGATCACGGTGCCTTCAGGTAGTTCTTTCGCCTTGCCGATAATCGCCGCCTCCGCGCGTCCGCCCGGCTGAAAGATCGCGCCGAGCGCCGGATCGCGCATCACGCCCAGCGCCGCAGCTTTCATCTCAGCCCGCTGCGCGCCCGTAAGTTCAGCGTCACGCGAGAGATAGGCATCGGCCGCCGCTTCCCGCTTCTCCTCGGCCAGTTCCGGCAGGTATTGCAGCAGGGCGTGAATGGCACGGCCGCGCTTCAGGCGCTCTTCGCGCGCCGCATCAAACGGCGCCACGATCCGGGTCTTCGGCCCCAGAAGGCTTGTCGGCGCCGAAAGCTTCCGGGCAACCGGATCAACCGGCGCCGGTCTCAACGCCCAGTCCGGAAGCCCGCCCATGCTCAGCGCGACTGCGGCGTCGCCTCGCGCAGCCGTGGCTACCTTCCCGTAGCGCCGCCCCTGCTCAATCTCATCATAGGGAAGCAGCTCCATCGCCGCGTCACACAGCGCATACCAGGAATCCTTCTCAAACCCGGTTTTCCCCTCACCGGCCTGCCCCTGCCAGTGGCCTGCAATGATCAGCCGGTCCTGCGCCCGCGTCAGCGCCACATAGAGCAGCCGCCGATGCTCCTCCCGCGCTTTGGCTTCGGCAATTGCCCGCGCCCGCTTGGACGCTTCGGCGTCGGTTTCCTTGCGCGGCGACCAGACCACAGCATTCGCGCTCTCCAGCACCGCCGGCGCG
>JBKBIZ010000070.1:0-16111 GCA_046293975.1 Hyphomonas sp.
GGGCGGCCCTCACCTCCCACTTCGCGGGAGGTGAGGGTCTTGTCGCGGGTGAGACAGATCAGGACAGATTGGGACAAACCAGGACATTCCCGGACAAGTCGGGACACTTCGGGACAAACGGGGACAGTCCACGCACAAAAAAACAAGCCAGCCGGTATTAACGGTCCTCAAACCCTCTTTTGGTAGAAACTGACACACAAGATGGCATGAATGGACCCAAAATGGGCGCGCAACTGATCGACCGAGCACCGCTGGCAACAGCTTCCGAGCAACGGGCCCAACTGGAATTCCGGGAGGCCTGCAAGGCAGCCGTGCGCGTTTTCCAGCTCAGCGAGAAATACAAGACGGCGCCCTACCCCAATGCTTATGCCGTGTGGTTTGCCTATTCCACCAACACCGATGCCGGACTGGTGGCGGAAATTGACGAATTGCTGCTCGGGCAGGATGCGATCTCAGCCTATGATATCGAACTCCTCTTCCAGGCCTATCTGGCGCAGGAGCAGAGCGTGTTTGCCACGCATGATATCAGCCAGGCGATTGGCGACGAGATTGAAGAAGTGCTCTCGGTGATCGGGACGAGCCTGCAACAGAACTCGGCCTTTTCCGAAGCGCTCTCGACGCTGGAGCAGGATCTGCCCGAGGCCAATTCACCCGAACAGTTCAATACGCTGGTTACCGGGCTGATCGAGGAAAACCGGCGCATGAACGCGATGACCCAGGAGCTGAACCAGGGCCTTGCCCGGTCGCAGAACCTGATCTCGACCCTCAGTGAACAGCTGGATGAAGTGCGCACGCAGAGCCTGCGTGATCCGCTGACCTCCATTCCCAACCGCCGCGCCTTTGACAAGACGCTGGAAGAGGCGATGGAGCATGCCGCGCGCACGCATGAGCCGCTCTGTGTGGCGATGGCCGACCTCGACCATTTCAAGGCGCTCAACGACACCTTTGGCCATCCGGCCGGTGATGTGGTGTTGCAGAATTTTGCGCGGCTGATCGCCAGCAGCGCGAATGAGCCCAGGCTGGTGGCGCGCTATGGCGGCGAGGAGTTTGCGCTCATCTTCCCCGGCAGCGATCTGATGGCGGCCTATAACCGGCTGGTGAACATCAAGCACACCCTCAGCAAGACCGTGCACGAAGCCGAGGGCACGCCGGGGCCCCTGCCCCAGGTGACAGCCTCATTCGGCGTGGCGAAATACCAGCCCGGCATGACCGCACGCGAATTAATCCAGAAGGCCGATGCCAGCCTCTATGACGCCAAGGCCAAAGGCCGCAACCGCGTCTGCGCGCCGGGAATTGGCTGAGCAGATCAGCCTACGGAAATACACGCCTAAATGATAAGTGGGCGGGGCCCAGGCCCTATTCCGCCTGCTGAACAGGGCCGCCGCGGCTGGCGGTGCGGGAGGAACCTGAGGCCGCCGCGAAGGCCTGGGCCATACCGCGATAGAAGGTGATGCGTTCTTCCGCAGCCGGATCAAGGACGACTGCGCGATTGGCGCCGAAGAGGGCTTCAGGTTTCTGCCCTTCATGGGCAACCTTCATGATCTCCGACCAGAGCTCAGCCGGGAGGCCGCCGCCGGTGACGCGCTTCATCGGGGTGTCGTCATCATTGCCGACCCAGACCCCGCCGAGATAAGCGGCAGAGAAACCGACGAACCAGGCGTCCCGCGACTCCTGGCTGGTGCCGGTCTTGCCCGCGATGGTCCAGCCGGGGATACGGGCGCGCGCGCCCGTGCCATAGGTGGCCGTGACGACGCGCATCATCATGGCGTTCATTTCAGCCGTCAGATCTTCCGGATACACACGGTCCTGCTGCGACGCGGGGTGCTCATAATAGACCGCCCCGCGCGAATCCGTGACCCGCTCGATCAGGAAAGGCTCGGTCCGGTAGCCGCCCGACTGGAACACGCCGAACGCGCGCACGAGTTCCCAGAGGCTGACTTCCTGGCTGCCCAGGGCGATGGAGGGAAAGGGCTTCATCTCGCTGGCGATGCCGAAACGCTTGGCAAGGGCGGCGACACGCTCGGGATTGGTTTCGTTGCCAAGCTCGGCCGCGACGGTGTTGGTGGAGCGGGCGAGCGCTTCAGACAGCGTCATGGGGCCGTGATATTCGCCGCTATAGTTGACCGGCTGCCATTTGCCGATGCTGATGGGGCGGTCGTTGAAGACATCATAGGGCGAGTAGCCGTCTTCCAGCGCGAGGGCATAGACGAAGGGTTTGAAGGCCGAGCCGGGCTGTCGTTTGGACTGGGTGGCGCGGTTGAAGGGCGAGACGGCGTAATCGACCCCGCCGGTGAGCGCGATGACGCGGCCGTTCCGGTCAACGATCAGGGCGGAGACCTGGCTGGCGGCGAGCGCCTTGCCATCCTTGGCCATACGCTCCGACAGCAGGGTCTGCGTCTTCTGCTGGATCTGCGGATTGATCGTGAGCTGAATAACGGCGTCGCCCGGAACGCGCGGCAGCAAAGTCTTGAGACGCTCAGCGGCAATATCCAGGACATAGCCGAGCTGGGGGTCGTATCTGGGCGGCTCGATGATGTTTATCTCGGCCGTGCGGGCAGCGGCAGCTTCCTGTTTGGAGATGTAGCGTTCGCTTTCCATCTCCTTGAGCACGTAGAGCTGGCGAGACTTTGCGCCTTCGAGATTGTCACGCAGGTTGAGCTTTGACGGCGCCTTGGGGAGCGCGGCCAGAAGGGCGGCTTCGTGGATCTGCAACTCAGCCGGGGGCTTGCCGAAATAGAAGCGGGAGGCCGCGTCGATGCCGTAGAGGCCGGCGCCGAAATAGATGCGGTTGAGATAGAGCGAAAGGATCTCATCCTTCGTCATCTTCTTCTCAAGCTGGCGGGCGAGGGTGATTTCCTGGGCCTTGCGCTGCATGGTCTGGCGCGAGTCCAGCACGAGGTTTTTCACCAGCTGCTGGGTGATGGTGGAGGCGCCCGAGACGGTTTCACCGGCCGCCGCATTGGAAATGGCGGCGCGGGCAATGGCAGCTTCGTCGGCGCCGTCATGTTCGTAAAAGCGCTTGTCTTCAGCCGCGATGAAGGCCTGGGAAACGTGTTTGGGAAGCTCTGCCACCGTGATGGAGCGGCCATAGCGGGGGCCACGAACCGCCAGCGTGGTGCCGTCACTGTCGATGAACTCGATGGCGGCTTCGCGCTGGGCCTGCCAGAGCTCGGACACTTCGGGGAGCCGGGGCATGCCGCTGTGCAGGCTCTGCCATTTCCACAGCGCCCAGGCGCCGCCGCAGAACGCAATGGCGAGGAGGGCAATCAGAAGGATACGCAACGGGCTGAGGCGCCGCGCGGCAATGGCCTGCGCGGGCACGCGGATGACCCTCGGCATGCGGGGCGGTTGATGGCTGTCGGTCATTTATGAATGGCCCGGCCTGATCTCTGAAGCTGCCTAAAAGCTGGAGCCTAACTGATAGAAGATTACGGCAGGGTGAAGGCGCCTGCTGGCATAGGGAAATCTACGGGGTCTGCCTTGCTCCCGCCCGGTTGCAGAGTGATGATGCCGTCAGCCCTGCACCGGGCGCCTGCGATTCTGCCAGGAGGAACCTACCGATGCGCCCTGCCATGCCCTTTGCCCGGCCCTTTGCCCTGCCCGCGCTTCTCGCCGCCACCGGCCTGTTGCTGATTACGGCCTGCGGACAGGAAATACCTGATCCGCCCCATGTGCCGCCTGCGGACAGCGCCGAGACGCTTCCCGCGGAGCCGGCGGGCCCGGTGTTTGATGTCGAGGCGCTTGGGATTCCGATGGATGAGGCCTCGATCGCCGATGGCAAGGCGATTGCCGAGACGCATTGCGCGATCTGCCACGGCCTGGACCAGGATACGAGCCTGCGGGGCGACGCGCCGCCGCTGCGCTATGTGCTCTCGCTCTATTCGCCGGAAAACCTCGGCGAGGATTTCCGGGCGGGCATTCATGTCGGCCATGAGGACATGCCTGACTTTGTGTTCGGCGACCTCGGGATGGATGTGCTGCTGGCCTATCTGGTGAGCATTCAGGAGACCCCGGCGCTGGAGGAGTGAGGCCTCAGGCCAGCCCCGGACGCCAGGCATCCTTCAGGTGATGGGGGAGCTGGCCCGGCGCGAGGGCGATGATGTCGTAGCGCCAGCCATAGTCAACGAATGCCGGGCGCTGGCCCATCCAGGCTTCGGCGGCGCGGGAGATGCGTTGCCAGGACTGGACACTGACGGCGCCGAGGGCGTCGTCGCGCCGGGCACGGGCCTTGACTTCGACAAAGGCGATAAGGCGGCCCTTGCGGGCGATGAGGTCGATCTCCCCCACCGGGAGTTTCACGCGCGCGGCGAGGATGGAATAGCCCTTCAGGCGTAGCCAGAGGGCGGCGCGGCGCTCAGCCTGACGCCCCCTTGCCTCAGCGATCTGGCGCTTAGCCGGCATTTTCCGATTTGATCTGGAGGGCGCGTTGATAGACCTCGCGGCGTGGCAGGCCGAGGGCTTCGGCGACGCTGGTGGCGGCGTCTTTTGTCGGCATGGTGAGGAGCGCGTCGCGCAGGGCGGCGTCGAGATCACCGGGCGTGGAGGTTTTTTCCTCCGGCGGGCCGGCGAGGATGACGATTTCGCCGCGGGGCGGGCCGGCGGTTTCGTAATGCGCGGCAAGGCTGGCGAGCGTGCCGCGCCTTGTTTCCTCGAACATCTTGGTGAGCTCACGGGCGACGGCGGCGTGGCGCCCGCCCCCCAGAACGGCGGCGAGGTCGGCGAGGCTTTCAGCCAGGCGCGGGCCGCTTTCATAGAAGACGAGCGTGCCGGGGACGTGTCTGAGGGTTTCGAGCGCGGATCTGCGGGCGCCCGATTTGGGCGGCAGGAAGCCGGCGAACATGAACCGGTCGCTCGGCAGGCCGGACGCGACAAGACCCGCGAGCAGCGCTGAGGCGCCGGGCACGGGATAGACCTTGTGGCCAGCTTCGAGCGCATCATGCACCAGTTTCCAGCCCGGATCGGAGATCAGCGGCGTGCCGGCATCCGAGATCAGGGCAATCTTTCCACCTTCAGCGAGGCGGGAAAGGATCTGCGGTCTCCGTTCGGCCCCATTATGGTCATGGTAAGGGCTGAGGCGGGCTTTAATCCCGTAGGCGGACATAAGCTTTCCCGCCACGCGGGTGTCTTCGGCCAGCACCTCATCGGCAGCGGACAGGATGTCCAGCGCGCGAAGGGTGATGTCCCGGAGGTTGCCGATGGGGGTGGAAACAACATACAGGCCCGGAGAAACAGTTACGGGCTGTTGCCCGCC
Source organism: Hyphomonas sp. (assembly GCA_046293975.1). Classification (GTDB taxonomy): domain Bacteria; phylum Pseudomonadota; class Alphaproteobacteria; order Caulobacterales; family Hyphomonadaceae; genus Hyphomonas. Next base: position 5,252 of record JBKBIZ010000070.1, read on the forward strand.
ACTTGCGGCGCTCATAGAGTCGCTCATTGGGGGTAAAGAACATGCGTCGGGAGGATCGGAAGAAGAAAATTTTTGCACCCGTAATAAGGAAAAACCCGGCGCCAAGCCTTGTGCTGGCCTCGCTGCTTCTGGCAACCGCCTGCGCCTCGGCGCCTGCCCGGCCGCCGGTGTCGATCGGAACGGGTCAGCCGCGCGTTGATCCGGTGACCGGGGAGCCGCTACAGGCCCGGCCCGGCGACACCTTTGAGGAAACTCAGCTGGAGCCTTTCTTCCGCGAAGATGGCGGCCTGACGCCGGAGTTCATGCGTGGGAAAGATGTGAAGCGCGCGGCTGTGCTGCTGCCTTTTACCCACCCAAGCACAAATGTGCGCGCTGAAGCCGAAAGCATGCTGGCGGGGATTGAGCTGGCGCTGTTCGAGCTGGCCGGGACCGATTTCCTGATCATGCCGATGGACACGGCCGGACGCGCCTCGACCGCCCAAGCGCGCGCCGATGAAGCCCTCAAGGAAGGCGCTGACATTATTCTCGGGCCCCTCTTTGCGGCCAATGTGAGCGGTGTGAAGCAGGCGGCCAACCGCAAGTCGATCCCCGTGGTGGCCTTCTCGAATGACCCGACGGCGGCCGGTGGCGGGGCGTATCTCGCCTCGATCATGCCCGAAGAGGAAGTCGTCCGCGTGATGGGCTATGCCGCCAGCCGTGGCACCCGCACCTTCGTATTTCTGGGCCCCGACAGCCCGTATGGCCGCCAGGTGGAAAGCGCAATGCGGACTGAAGCGGCAAAGAATGGCTGGCGCATGGCGTCGAGCGCGTTCTATCCGGCCGATGGCGGCGCAGGCGACCAGGCGCGCCAGATCGCCAGCGTGGTGAAGGCAGAATATACCAGCTCCAGCGAGCGGATCGGCGTGATGATCCCCGAGCGCGGTAACAAGCTGCTCGCGGTGGCGCCGCTGCTTCCCTACAATGGTGTCAATCTTGGCCGGGTGCGCCTGATGGGCACCAGCACCTGGGACGACAGCGCGATCTGGCGGGAACCGGCGCTGGAAGGCGGCATCTTTGCCACCCCCGATCCGGACAATATGGCGACCTTCCGGGAGACCTATCGCCGGATCTATGGCCGCGCGCCCACCGATCTGGCCGCAGCCGCCTATGACGCAGCGGCAATGGCCGTGAACCTCTCCACTGCCGGGGCGATCCAGCATGCCGGCGTGACCGATCCCAACGGCTTCATGGGCGTAAACGGCCTCTTCCGGTATCGCCTTGATGGAACCGCCCAACGCGGGCTCGCCGTGAAGCAGATTGGCGGCTCGGGCGCCTCTGTTGTGGAGAAAGGTATTACCCAATTCCCGCCCGGCGGTAGCTAACTGACCTGAATCGGGCCTGACTCCGGCCCTTGCGGGGCGCCGGGGGGCGCCCCAAATGTCCGTCTCAGGGCGATACTAGAGTTCAGGCAGCGACGATATCATGAGTAAGCGCGACTATTATGAAGTGCTGGGGGTCGAACGCGGTGTCGACGAAAAGGCACTGAAATCGGCGTATCGCAAACTGGCGATGAAATATCACCCGGACCAGAATGCCGGCGATGCCGGGGCCGAGGAGAAGTTCAAGGAAGTGGGCGAAGCGTATGCCGTCCTCTCCGATCCGCAGAAACGGGCCGCCTATGACCGTTATGGCCACGGCGCCTTCGAAAATGGCGGCATGGGCGGCAACCCGTTCGGCCAGGGTGGGAACCCTGACGACATCTTCCAGGATCTGTTCAGCCAGGTGTTTGGCGGGGGCTTTGCCTCCAGCCGCCGGCGCAGCGGACCCCAGCGCGGGGCAGACCTGCGCTATGATCTCGAAATCACGCTGGAAGAAGCCTTCTACGGCAAGGATGAAACCATCCATGTGCCCCAGGCCGTGACCTGCCGCCCCTGCGAGGGAACGGGCGCGGCGCCGGGCACCAAGCCCGAAACCTGCGAGACCTGTGGCGGCCACGGCCGCGTGCGCGCCCAGCAGGGCTTTTTCACGATGGAACGTACCTGCCATATCTGTCAGGGGCGCGGCCAGATCATCCGCAAGCCATGCAAGACCTGCGGCGGGCATGGCCAGGTCAAGGAAGACCGCAAGCTACAGGTGAAGATCCCTGCCGGGGTCGAGAGCGGAATGCGTATCCGCCTCTCGGGCGAAGGCGAACCGGGCAGCGCGGGCGGGCCCAAGGGCGACCTTTATATCTTCGTCGAAGTGGTCGAGCATGACATCTTCGAGCGCGACGGGCCCAACCTCTATTGCCGCGCGCCGGTGCCAATGGCGACGGCGGCGCTCGGCGGGGAAATCGAAATCCCGACTATCGATGGCGGCCGCGCCCGCGTGGCGATCCCCGAAGGCGCGCAGACCGGGCGCAAGCTGCGCCTGCGCAGCAAGGGCATGCCGAGCGTGCGCGCCAATGGCCAGACCGGCGACCTCTATGTGGAAATGTTCGTGGAGACCCCGCAGAACCTCACAGCCCGGCAAAAGGATCTGCTGCGCCAGTTCTGTGATTGTTCGGGCGCCGATTGCCACCCCGAAAGCGAAGGCTTCCTCGGGCGGATCAAACGTTTCTGGGGCGGCGAAGGCGACGAGAAACGCCCGGTCTAAGCCTTCCCGGATCCGCTGCCTCTATCCGTAAACGGACATAGGCTCACTGCACGAGAACGGGAACCTGGCAGCTGATGCCATGAACGCGGACATCCGCCTCGCCCAGGTGCACGCCCAATGCGGCGAGCAGATTGTAGACAGCCCCATCAACCGGCTCGAGCACAGGCGTCAGGGTTGCACTCAGCGCGGCCTGGACCAGTGACGGTGTTGCCAGAGACAAGGGGCCCGCATCAATGCGCAGTTCCAGATCCCTCAGCGCTGACCCGAGCAGCGAAGACGTATAGTTGCGTGTTGTGGCCGTCTTCGCGCGGCCAGCGTCAATGTCGGCGCGGGTGAAGGAAAGGTCCGTGGACCGCTCATTCCCCATACGGACATCGGATTTTGCGCGCACACGCAGAAGCAGCGTTTCGGCAATCCTGGTCAGGGAGACATGCATCGTGCGCTCCATCTGCTCGAAGTCATTCCGGCCGACCTCGCCAATCATCACGCGTCCCACCGCGGGCTGGGCAGCAACCGTTACCGCGCTTCCCCCGGAACCCGCTGCCTGGCAGGAAACCTTCTTGAGCTGGGCCTGGGCAGAAGCAACTTCGACATAGAGCGGTATACGGACCTTCGATCCGGCAAGAAGCGCAAGACCGGGCACTTCAATATCCATTTTCAGACGCGTCTGCGCAGTTGTCACAACCGCGCTGGAGCCGGACATACGCAGCCAGGGCGAATTCTGCGGGCGTTCTCCGATCCTGAGTTCAGCGCTGGTCTTGAGAAGCCCCGGAATCGCCCCCCCAAGATCGAGCGCAACCTGGTGGTCCCCGTTAGAGGATGTGATCGCGGCAGTCAGCAGCCCCATTACCGGCACATGCAGGGAGGGCTTCGCGCGCGTATCTGCCGGCTTGAACCTTCCTGCCGTACCAAGATCAATCGCGTCAGAAAGCCTGATCCGGGTGGATAGTGCACCTGCACTTTGCTCGATCTTGCCGAGCGCGGCGCGTGTCTGGACATCCAGCGCGCCGGACTGGCGGATGATCGCTGCAAGCCGCGCCACGCTGATCCGTGTATCGAGGATATCCTCGTATGTAGCCGCTGTCAGATTGAGGTCTGCTGCCAGAAAGTCCAGCATAGGGATCAATGAGATATCCGTATTGAGCAGGGCGTCATAGTCCATTGCGGTGAGGTTCAGTTCACTGCCTATCAAGCTGCCGAGGAGGGCATTGAGCACCCCGCCCTCGACCCGCGCAAGCCGCGAGCCGACAGAGAACGCCGCTTCGGGCGTCGAGTAGGCAACGCCTGTGGTGGTGATCAGCGAGGGCTCCTTTACGCCGCTCATGATGAAGTACTGACCGGACCTGACCACGGTCACCATGACCGCATTCAGAGGCTCACCCCCGGCCTCAAAACGTGTGGCCGGGGGGAGCGTGGCATCGGCGACATAGTGCCCTTTGACCACCTCGACCCACGCGCGGGAGGGGAAGCGCGGGTCAAGGCGTGTGGGCCTGCCAGCTTCTGTGAGAAGCTGGACATCGCCGAAGCCATTTTCGGTAAGCAGTGTGAGAACGCGCATTTCCGCCTTCTGGGGATCGCCGGCGGCAGTAATGGCGGCAAGGTCTGTCATCGACTGCAACTCGCGCCGCTGAAGATTGACCATGCCAAGATCGATGGCCATCGCCATCATCAGCGACGCGACCGGCGCAATGAGCGCAAACAGGATTGCCACATTTCCGGAGGCATCCTCCAGCCAGCGTCCGCAAGCGGCCCGGGATGCGCGCAACCCCAGCACCTCAGAACCCACCTGCGCGGATGACGGAGACGCTGCGGATCGTCTTGTCTGGCATAGGCAGAGGGGGGCCGAGGTTCCAGATCGGCAGGCTTTTGGCGTCGTAGGTGACGGTGACATAGATCAGCGTCGGTTCGTCAGCATCCGCTACGACGTGAATATCAAGATCGTCTGCCAGGATGAGACCGTTCTGGCCAATCGAGGCATAAGCCGTGATTTGAGCAAGCTGCTGGCGCTCGGCCATGTCGAGGCCGGCAAGGGCCGCGCGGGCAGAATTGGCGGCAATCTGCTGGACTGTGTGGGCGGCGCCAAAATAGATGCCGTATGCCAGGAGACCGACAATCATAAACAGAAACACCGGCGAGATGATTGCAAACTCCAGCGCGGCCGTGCCCGACTCGCTTTTCAACCTTTTGTAGATCATCGGTCTGCTCCGTCGCCTGGTCGGGCAATCTCCTCCTTACCCAATCCTGATAATCCTGCTGCTAATGCTGCGATCCAGGACATGCAGGCCATGATGCCGGGCACGCCGTTTACAGTGTGTAAAATCAAAGCCTCAATCTTAAGGGGCATCATCCACGGGCTTTCGGTAGCGGGCACCGGGAAAAACTGAATTAAATCAGTGAGGGATATCCGTTTCCTGAGACGCCGGATCATGAACAAATGCCTGATACCGGATGGCCGTCCTGTTATTACACTCAGGGCCCGGAGGATTTAACGGCTGGAAAATCGATACAGCCGACTGCCCCGGCGTCACGGCTTCCCATGCTCCTTACGCGCGCGTAAGCCGGAATTACAGACGCCGCCTGAGCGCGCCTATCCTATAGACAGGGAGTTATTTCATGGCTGAAGCCTATATCATCGACGCTGTCCGCACCCCTCGCGGCATCGGCAAAGTCGGCAAGGGCGCCCTCGCCCACATGCACCCGCAGCATCTGGCCGCAACCGTTCTCAGCGCCATCGCCGAGCGCAACAAGCTCGACACCGCCACCGTCGACGACATCATCTGGGGCACCTCCAGCCAGCGCGGCGCGCAAGGCGCCGACATGGGCCGCATGGCTGCGCTCGATGCCGGCTTCGACATCAAGGCTTCGGGCGTGACGCTTGACCGTTTCTGCGGCTCGGGCATCACGACGGTTTCCCTCGCCGCTGCGCAGATCATGTCCGGCATGGAAGACTGCGTGATCGCAGGTGGCTGCGAAATGATGAGCTACACCGCCTCGACCGCTGACCCGAAGAACCCGCCCACGATGGACGCCGGCAACACCCGCCTGCGCGAGAAGCACCCGCAATCGCAGCAGGGCGTCTGCGCCGACGCGATCGCCACGCTGGAAGGCATCGACCGCGAAGCCGTTGACCGCCTTGCTGTCGTCAGCCAGCAGCGCGCCGCCCGCGCCATCGCGGAAGGCCGTTTCAACAAGTCTCTTGTTCCGGTTTACAACGTGGACGGAACACTTGCGCTTGACCATGAAGAATTCCCCCGTCCACAGACGACGATGGAAAGCCTCGCTGGCCTGAAGACCGTGTTCGGCATGTATATGGACATCCCGGTCGACGATCAGGGCAACACCTATGGCAACATGGTGACGCGCAAATACCCGCAGATCGAAGGCAAGGTGAACCATGTTCACCACGCCGGTAACTCGTCGGGCGTGGTTGACGGCGCCGCCGCCATCCTCGTCACCTCGGAAGCCTACATGAAGAAGCACGGCCTGAAGCCGCGCGCCCGTATCGTTGCCACGGCAAACATGGGCGACTGCCCGACGCTGATGCTGAACGCGCCGGTCGCCGCTGCCAAGAAAGTGCTCGAGAAAGCTGGCCTGAAAACCACCGATATCGACGTCTACGAAATCAATGAGGCTTTCTCGGTGGTTGCCGAGAAATTCATCCGTGATCTCGATCTCGACCGCGAGAAAGTGAACATCAATGGCGGCGCGATGGCGCTGGGCCACCCGATCGGCGCAACGGGTTCGATCCTGATCGGCACTGCGCTGGACGAGCTTGAGCGTTCGGGCGGCCGGTATGGCCTCGTCACCATGTGCGCCGCTGGCGGCATGGCGCCTGCGATCATCATCGAGCGCATCGAAGCCTGATCTTCCCGCAAGGGATAGAAGATAAGACCCCGCCGGTTCGCGCCGGCGGGGTTTTTCTTTGGCCCGGGCAGATGTAATTTGAACCTCACCTTCCGCGCGAGGTGGCTTTCCTCGGCGCGCTCAGGCGGCTAACGGTGCCCGGATGATGGATACTGTTGTTTTTGATACGCTGCTGATGGCCCTCGATACCGGGGCGGTTCCTGTGCCGGAGGACGGCCCGATCCTGGTGTTGAACGCCGAGCCGGGGAGCTGGCTGGCGCAACTGCCCAAGGAGCGCGTCGTCTGCCGCACGAGCCTGAAACCGGCCCATGATGCGCTGAAAGCGGCGGGTTATAATGTGCTGGCGCCGGATTCGGTGGATATCCCCGAGGCGCGGCTGACGATTGTGGTGCCTCCGCGCCAGCGCGACTTTGCGCGCGCGCTCTATGCCCGCGCCCTGCTGGCGGCGCCCGAGGGCGGCTATGTGCTCGCAAGCCTGCCCAATACGCTGGGCGGCAAGACGGCCGAGAAGACGCTGGCCGACATCGCCGGGGACGCGGGTAGCCTCTCGAAGCACAAATGCCGGGCCTTCTGGACGGTCAAGCATGCCGGCCTGATGAATACTGAGCTGGCGGAAGACTGGATCGCAGAAGACGCGCCGCGCGAGATCGAGCCGGGCCTCTGGAGCCGGCCGGGCCTTTTCAGCTGGGACCGGATTGATCCGGGCAGCGAGCTTCTGGCCGACAGCGTGCCGGAATATACCAAGGGCATTGGTGTCGATATCGGCGCGGGCAATGGCTTCCTCAGCCGCGAGATCTTGAACAATTGCGACAAGGTGGAGCGGATGGACCTGATCGAGGCGGACTATCGCGCGCTGATCTGCCAGGAACAGACGATGGAAGGGTTTGGCGCGCGCTGTTCGATCAAATGGGGCGACGCGCTGAAAGATATGCCGCGGGCGACCTATGATTTTGCGCTGATGAACCCGCCCTTCCATACGGGGCGTGCGGACAATTCAGAGCTGGGCCGGGCTTTCATCCGCGCGGCGGCGCTGACGCTGAAACCTTCGGGCACGCTGTGGCTGGTGGCCAACCGGCATCTTCCGTATGAGGGCGAACTCACCGCCTGTTTCCGCGGCCATGAAATGCTGGAAGACGAAGACGGCTACAAGATCATCAAGGCCGAAAAACCCAAGCGCCCGAAATGAGCCGGCGATGACGGAAACCCGCAAACTCGCAAAACAGCTCGCCAGCCTGGGCTATGGCTCTCGCAAGGAGATGGAAGTGGCCATCCGGCGCGGCCGGGTGAGCGGCTGGGGCGAGGACGTGCACTTTGATGGCGAGCCGCTGGACCCGGCGCCCGGCATGGTCATCCTGATGCACAAGCCGGCGGGCTATACCTGCTCGCATCAGGATCAGGGGAAGCTCGTCTATGACCTGCTACCGCCGCGCTTCCTGAAGCGTGACCCGAAGATTTCCTCAGTCGGGCGCCTGGACGCGGACACGACCGGGCTTCTTCTGTTTACGGATGACGGCGCCCTGCTCCACCGGCTGATTTCGCCTAAATCCGACATTCCGAAGACTTATGAAGCGACGCTCGCCCGGCCGCTGGAAGGATCTGAACGGGAGCTTTTTGCGTCGGGCTCGCTCATTCTGCGGGGCGAGGAGAAGCCCTGCCTGCCCGCTGAACTTGAAGTGACGGGCGAGCGGACCGCGCGGCTGACGCTGAGCGAGGGACGTTACCATCAGGCGCGCCGCATGTTTGCCGCCGCCGGCAACCATGTTGAGGCCCTCCACCGAAGCCGCTTCGGTCCGCTGGAGCTGGGCGACCTGGCGGAGGGGGCGTGGCGGCTGCTGACGGAGGCGGAGCGGGCGGGGCTTGCCCCCTAGCGCCCGCGGGCGTCAGCGGCTATCTCCCCGGTCATGGCACAGCCCCCTCTGATTACGCTCACTGATGTACGCCTTTCATTTGGCAATTCGCCCCTGTTTGAGGGGGTGACGCTGGCGTTGTCCAAGGGGGAGCGGGCGGCGCTGGTGGGGCGCAATGGCGCGGGCAAGTCGACGCTGATGAAGATCATCTCGCAGCAGGCGGAGGCCGATTCCGGCGCGGTCTGGCGCCAGCCCGGCGTAACCTTCGCCAATGTGGTGCAGGAACCTGATCTTACCGGCTATGCCACAGTGCTCGATTACGCGACCGACGGGCTGGAAGCGGCGTATATGGCCGAGGCCGAGCTGATGGAGTTCGGCATTGATCCGGCCGCCGACCCCAAGACGCTTTCGGGCGGGCAGATGCGCCGCGCCGCGCTCGCCAAGGCGTTTGCGCAGGAGCCGACGATCCTGCTGCTCGACGAGCCGACGAACCATCTCGACGTGCCGATGATCGAGTTTCTGGAAGGCAGGCTGAAGGCGTTCAACGGCGTTGTGCTCGTGGTGAGTCACGATAGGCGCTTCCTGGAGAATGTTTCGACGAACACGCTGTGGCTGCGTCAGGGTAAGGTGCTGAAAAGCCCGGAAGGCTACGTTAAGTTTGATCAGTGGGCCGAGCAGATTGAGGAAGAGGATGAACGTAAGCTCAAACGCATGACGACCCACCTCAAGGACGAGCAGCACTGGCTGGCACGCGGCGTCACGGCGCGGCGCAAGCGCAATCAGGGCCGCCTTGCCCGGCTGCGGCAGCTGAAGGTGGAGCATGCGCAGGTGCGCAGCGCGTTGAATGACCGCAAGTCTCTGGCGACCATCACGGCAGACGCGGGCGACTCGCTGAGCAAGAAGGTGATCGAGGCCAAGGGGCTGTCAAAAACCTATCAGACCCCGGAGGGTAACGACCTCGTTATCGCCACCGATCTTTCGCTGCGTATTCTGCGCGGAGACCGGATCGGCATCATCGGCCCCAATGGCGCGGGCAAGACGACGCTGGTGCGTCTCCTGCTCGGAGAGATACCGCCTGATGCCGGATCGGTCGTCCATTCCAAGACGTTGCAGGTGACCTATCAGGATCAGACACGGGAGACGTTGAGCCCGAAAGATACGATCTGGGAAGCGCTCGCGCCCGAAGGCGGGGACTCGATCACCGTGCAGGGCCATCAGCGCCACGTGGCCGCCTACGCCAAGGACTTCCTGTTCAAGCCTGAACAGCTGCGCCAACCTGTTGGCGCGCTGTCGGGCGGGGAGCGCAACCGGCTCGCCCTCGCCATAGGTCTGGCGCGCACGTCTAACCTGCTGGTGATGGACGAACCGACCAACGATCTCGACATGCAGACGCTGGACCTCCTGGAAGACATGCTGCTGAACTATGAGGGCACGCTGATCCTGGTGAGCCATGACCGCGCTTTTCTGGACGCGACCGTGACGAGCTGTCTCTCGCCGATTGGCGGGGGCGAATGGATACAGACCGCTGGCGGCTGGAGCGACGCGCAAGAACAGCTGAAAGACGTGCGCCGGAAAGACGCGCCGAAAGCGGCGCCGGCCAGGGGCGCTTCTCCGGCCTCGTCCGCCCCAAAACCCAAGGCGCAGGTGAAGCTCTCCTTCAAGGATGAGCACCGGCAGAAGGAAATCGACGGGCTGATCCCGAAGCTTCAGGCGGAGATCGCCAGGCTGGAGGCAGAACTCGCCGATGCGGCGCTGTATGCCCGCGATCCGGCCGCGTTCAACAAGAAGTCTGCCCGCATCGGCGCGGCTCGCAACGAGCTTGACGGAGCCGAGATGGAATGGCTGGAAATCGAGGAGAAGCGGGCAGGCCTTGGCGGCTGAGCCGGCGTAATCCAAGGCAAACGCTTCGTTAACGCGGCCGGGCTACCTTGCCCCTCGGATATATGCCGGGAGTCCGAACCGATGCGCTTTGCCATGCTGATCGCCGCCGCCTGTCTTGGCCTTGCTGCCAGTGCCCATGCTGATGGCAAAGACGGGAAGACACTGTCGGTGCCTCCGGTTGCTCCGCTGGAAGCGACGGACACGGAAGCCATGTATGAGCCTGCCGCCCTGCCGCCGGGCCATGAGCGCGATATCTACCTTTTTGGCGCGACTTATGCCGTTGTGGAGAGCACTTCGACCCTCGCCTGTGAAGCGGCGTGTGACGGTGATCTCAGCTGCCAGGCCTGGTCATTTGTGGACACCTATGGCGCCTCGCCTGCCCGCTGCGAACTCAAACGCGGCCAGGGGCGCAAGGAAGAAAACCGCCTCGCCACATCGGGCATCGCCACGAAGCTGAAAACATCCATGATGGGCGAAACGCCGGCGCCCGCCTATCGCCCCGTAACGGAGCCTGGCCAGTTGCAGGGCGGCCTTGCGGGCGGCGAAACCGGCGCTACGCCAGCGCCCGCTCCTTCGTCGCCGTGAAGCGGATGTCCGGGTTTTTCTCCTGGGCATAGCCGACATCCCACGCATTTTTCGCAAGATAGACCGGCGC
>JBKBIZ010000071.1:0-16050 GCA_046293975.1 Hyphomonas sp.
GCCTCAATCTGGCGATCCTGATTTCAGGGCGCGGCTCCAATATGGAGGCGCTGCTGAGCGCGGCGGAAGACCCCGCCTATCCGGCAAAGCCCGTGCTGGTTGCCTCCAATCGCCCCGACGCCAAAGGCCTGGAAACCGCTGCCGCCGCCGGCATTCCGTCCCTCGCCATCGACCACAAGCTTTACGGCAAGGACCGCGAGGCCTTCGAGCGTGCGCTGGATACGGCGCTGACCGAGGCAGGCGTTGAGATCATCGCGCTGGCCGGGTTCATGCGCGTGCTGACGCCGTGGTTCGTCACCCGCTGGGAAGGCCGGATGATCAACATCCACCCATCGCTCCTGCCCAAATACAAAGGCCTCGACACCCATCAGCGCGCCCTTGATGCAGGCGACGCAGAAGCCGGCTGTACCGTCCACTGGGTCAGCGCCGGGGTCGATGAAGGCGAGATCATCGCGCAGGCCGCCGTGCCCATCCTGCCAGGCGATACCGCAGACACACTTGCCGCCCGCACCCTGCCGGAAGAACACAAGCTCTATCCCCGCGCCCTCGCGCTAGCCTGCGAGACGATAAAAACTGCCTGAACACAAAGGGCTATATAACAGGGGGCTGGGAGGCCCGGAACGCATGAGCGAATTGCAGCAGATCGTCCTCGCCAGCTATTGCGACGGCCCGCCAAAACCCTCTGATTTCCGCCTCGAAACCCAGCCCCTCCCAGAGCCCAAGGACGGCCAGTTCCGCGTCGCTCATGTCTGGTGCTCGGTTGATCCCGGCACCCGCTCTCGTCTCTCGGGCGGGGACAGCTACGCCGCTGCCCTGCCGCTTGGCAAAGCCATCGACGGGTTCAGCGTCGGCATCATCGACGCGTCCAGCAATCCTGACTGGCCGGTGGGCACCAAGGTGTTCTGCGCCGGTGGCTGGAAGAGCCATTCGATCCAGTCCGGCAAGGGCTTCATCGGCAAGGTGATGGACGTTCCGGGCGTCCCGCTGTCAGCCTGGATCGGCGTGCTGGGCGTGCCGGGGCTGACGGCCTGGTTTGGCCTGAAGGATGTGGCGCGCTTCAAAGAAGGCGACGCTGTGCTCGTCACCTCCGCCGCCGGTCCTGTAGGCGCCACTGCAGGACAGCTCGCCAAGGCCTGGGGCGCCTCAAAGGTCGTTGGCGTGGCCGGCAGTGACGAGAAGTGTCGCTGGCTGGTCTCCGAAGCGGGGTTTGACGCGGCGATCAATTACAAGACGGCGAGCGATCTTTCCGCCGCCATTGCTACCGAATTCCCCAAGGGGGTCGATGTGCTGTTCGACAATGTGGGGAATGCGATGGTCAACACCGTGCTGCCGCTGATGGCGCTTAACGGGCGGATATGTATTTCGGGCCAGGTGGCCGATTACAACCTGAAACCCGAGGAAACGCCGGGCATTGTACACACCAAACCCTTCATCACCCACCGGGTGAATATGCAGGGGCTGGTGGTGTTTGATTTTGCGCGCGGTTTCCCGGAAGCCCTTGGTTCGATGGCGAAAATGATCGCTTCAGGCGCTCTTAAAATCCAGGAAGACCGCTTCGAGGGCATCGCAGCCATGCCCGAAGCCTTCTGCGGACTTTTCCGGGGGGAAAACACCGGCCGAAGGGTCGTCAAGGTCGGCGCGGAATAGCGAGGTTTAGTCCTCGTCGTCCTCATCATCATCCTTGTTCAGGAAGCTTGAGAGGATAAGACCGGCAATCGTCGCAATCGCCACCACCTGTTTGCCGCCGCCTTCGGCGCCCGTCAGGGCGGATAGCATGTTGCTCTGGGTGTCCTGACGGGCCTGCCGGGCGGCCGCAGCAGCAGCCTCCGCGCGCTCGTCAGCGCTGGCTTTAAGCGACATGAAAACGAGGATAGCCCCGCCCATCAGCGCAAACCCGAGCGCAATAAACGCCGCCGCTTCCCACGGGCTCATCCGCTCGACGAGGAACAGCCCAAGCGCGGCAACTGCAGCAATATATGCGGTCAGCAGCATCAGGCCGACCACGGCGACAGCGCCCAGGCCCTTGATGCCGCGGCTCACCTGAGCCTCGACCTTATTCTGCAAAAGGGAGGATAGGGCCGACAGCATCAGCGGCGGATCAACAGCGAGGCAAGGAAGCCGGCGCCAAAGGCGATCAGCAGCGTTTGCAGGGGATTGGAGCGGGTCTGTACCCCCAGCGTCTTCTCCAGGGAGGCGGCCTGTTTGTGGATCTGCTTTAGCGCGCGGCGGGCATCCTTGAGGATTTCCTCACTTATGTCTTCTGTTGTGTCTGCTACAGATTTCACGGTTTCCTCTGCTGATTGCTCAGCTTCATCCATTTCAGCCTCAGCCTTCTCGGCGAGGGCCGCCATGATCTCGTCAACCTCTGACCGGAGCGCGGCCAGGCGGGCCTCAAGGTCTGCGGTACCTTGTTTTTTTGCGGTTTTTGCGGGTGCTTTGGACATACGACAGGTCACCTGAAACTCAAATTCGAGAGATGTTACCTATCAGATGTGGGTTGTGTTTAGGTGAAGGTTAATTGGTAAATTCCATACCCACCTTAAGCATTTGCGCGTCAAAAGCCGGACAAACCGGGACACTTCGGGACAATCCAGGACAAATCGGGACATCTCAGGACACTTTCGGACGCAAAAAAGCCGGAGGCGGGCGTCCCTGCCTCCGGCTCTGATCTGGTGCCCGAGGGCAACCAAATTGGGGTTAGCTCGTGAGGTCAGCCTCGGAGAAGAACTGCGCGATTTCGAGCGCGGCATTCTCGGCCGAATCCGAACCATGCACCGAGTTCTCGCCGATCGACTTGGCGAAGAGTTTGCGGATGGTGCCATCAGCGGCGTCGGCCGGGTTGGTGGCGCCCATCACTTCGCGGTATTTCGTGATGGCGTCTTCGGCTTCGAGAACCTGAACGACGACCGGGCCGGAGATCATGAAGTCAACGAGCTCGCCGAAGAAAGGACGCGCGGAGTGGACGGCATAGAAACGCTCGGCCTGGGCGCGGGTCATCTGGATGCGGCGCTGGCCGACGATGCGCAGGCCGGCTTTCTCGATCACGGCATTGATGGCGCCGGTGAGGTTACGCTCGGTGGCGTCGGGCTTGATGATGGAAAAGGTGCGCTGCGCGGCCATGAGGGGCTTCCTGTAGTCATTCGTTGTTTCTGTGGATTTGCGCGGCCTATAGCGGCGCCTGCCCGCCGGGGCAAGCGCGGATAGGCGCGCTTGCGCAGAGGGGAGGCAGGGCGTAGGGCGGCCTTATCCATAAGTGAGAGCGCGATAACCATGAGCGAGCTTCCCCCCTGCCCCAAATGCGGCTCGGCCCTGACCTATGAAGACGGCGCGATGCTGGTCTGCCCCGAATGCGCGCATGAATGGGCGCCGGGCGAAGCGGCCGCGGACGGGCCGAAGGTGGTCAAGGACTCGGTCGGCAACCCGCTCGCCGATGGCGACACGGTGACCGTGATCAAGGATCTGAAGGTGAAGGGCTCATCGCTGGTCGTGAAGCGTGGCACCAAGGTGAAGAACATCCGGCTCGTGGACGGGGACCATGACATTGATTGCAAGATTGATGGCGTGGGCGCGATGGGATTGAAGTCGGAGTTTGTGAAGAAGGTTTGAGGGTTTGAACCCACCCAACCTTCGTCACACTCGATGGCCAAAGGCCATCTGAGTGCCCAGCATCTGACCTCACCATTTGCGCCTGCGTAGCGGTTCGGGGATAGGCCCTCAGACGGGCTTCGGCCGTCGAGGGTGACGTACACGGAGGGGTTTGCGTTGGTGGGTATCGCTGCGCTCAACCCACCCTACGGAAAACACGCCGCGCTCAGGATGAGCTGTCGAGATGACGCAGAAAATAAGCTAAACCCCCGCCTCTTTCCAGCCGCCACGGTCCGTCTGCTGAAAATAGCGCGTGACCAATCCCGCATCTTTGGCCGCCTTGAACTGGGCGCGGGCCTTGTTGCGGGTGCCGGTGTCGGCGTCTTCGAACATCACCATGCAGCGACGGAACGGGGCGTCTACCGGCGCCTCCACGCCGTCCATCAGCATTAGCGCTTCGGCGCCGTTCGCGTTGGCGATTTTTGCTGACAGCAGGACGGGTTGGCGGGCAAGATCGAGCCCCGGCGCGTCGGCCTGGCCATGCGGGAGGAAGGAGGCCTCGTCAAAGGTCCAGAGGACGGCGTCAAGCTTGGCGAGGCGTTCGGCCCTTGGCGAGACGGCGAGGACGCGCCATCCAGCCTCCAGGCATTTCACCATAAGCGGCGCGGCCGCCTCCTCCAGCGCGCTGCGCGAGAGATGGTAGAACCACCATTCGGGGGCTGCTGGCTGCATGGTCAATTCCGTCTCCGCTTACTTGTGCGTCAAACCAATTCAAACTGCTCCGGCGACAAAGTTAGCTGTGCCACCGTGGCGCCGTTCCTATCGCAGAACTCCACCTCGTAGGCTTCAGGGGGACGATCAAATATCTCCACTATTACACCCGTCGCGCCAGCCGTTAATCCGTGATCGAGCGCAGCTTCAAGCAGGCGAACCGTATCCAGAAGTTTTGGCTTATTGGGCGTCATAGCGAAAGAGTGGCAACTTTATTTCGGAGTGCGTGACTTCGCTCAGGATGAGCCAAGTGGCAAGCGGTTGCGGTGGATAGAGAGCCCCATCCGCTCGTCACGCTCGATGGCTGAAAGCCATCTGAGCGCCCATCTCCTGCCATTGCCGCTTTCGCTCGCGTCCGGGTTCGGAGATGGGCCCTCAGACGGGCGTTGCCCGTCGAGGGTGACGAGCGATAGGACCGTGGCGGTTACGCCTCGTAGTTATCCACAATCCAGCGGCTGAGCAGGCGCGGGCCGTAGCCTGAGGCCCAGCTCGGGTCGGTGGGGGCTTTGTCGCCTTCGACCCAGGCGACGCCGGCGATATCAAGGTGGGCCCAGCGGACGCCGTCCTTGATGAAACGCTTGAGGAATTGCGCCGCCGTGATCGAGCCAGCCGAGCGCCCGCCGATATTACGCATGTCGGCGAACTTCGACTTGATCAGCGCGTCGTATTCCGGGCCCAGCGGCATGCGCCAGACGCGCTCACCTTCGGCGAGGCCAGCCTTGGTCAGTTCGTCGGCAAGGTCATCATCATTGCAGAAGAGGCCGGCATGGTGGTGGCCGAGCGAGATGACGATGGCGCCGGTGAGGGTGGCCAGGTCAACGATAGCCTTGGGCTTGAAATGCTCCTGCGCGTACCAGAGCATGTCGCAGAGGACGAGGCGGCCTTCAGCATCGGTGTTCTGGACTTCGATGGTCTGGCCAGAGGCCGAACGCAGAATATCGCCCGGGCGGATGGCGTTGGCATCAGGCATGTTCTCGACGAGGCCCACGAGGCCCACAACGTTGACGTTTACCTTGGCCTGGGCGAGGGCGCGCATCGTGCCGGTGACGGCAGCGGCCCCGCCCATATCACCGCGCATTTCTTCCATGCCGGGGCCAGGCTTCAGCGAGATACCGCCGGTATCAAAGCAGACGCCCTTGCCCACCAGCAGGACCGGGTCTTCACCGGGCTTGCCACCATTCCATTTCATGATGCCAAGCTGGCTTTCCCGGACCGAGCCCTGGCCAACACCCAGGAGCGCACCCATGCCAAGCTTTGCCATCTGCTTTTCGCCGAGGATCTCGACTTCAATGCCCAGGGAAGCGAGTTCCTTGACCTTCTCGGCAAAGCTTTCCGGGTGGAGGTCGTTGGGCGGCATGTTGACAAGGTCACGCGCCAGCCAGGTGCCGTCCGTTGCCGCATCGAGCAGCGTGAAGGCAGCCTTGGCGGCCTTGGGATCGTCGCAGACGAGGGTGAGGGTCGAGAGGCTCGGCTTCTGGTCGGCTTTGAGCTTGGTGAAGTAGGTATCGAAGCGGTAGGCAGCGAGCTTGGCGCCAGCGGCGACGCGGGCGGCTTCTTCCGCAGTATGAGCCGCGATGGAGGCAGACTTGAAGCCCGAAGAGGCGAACGCCTTCACAAAATGGCCGCCGATATTTTCCATCGCGCGGGCGTCACGCTTCTTGGGTTTGCCGCCGCCCAGGACGATTGCGCGGCGCGCGTCCGAGCCCTTTGGCAGCACAACCGAGACTTGCTGGCCCACTTTGCCGTCAAAGCGGCCGCCTTCCAGTGATTCGGCAATCAGGCCGCCGGATGCTTTGTCGAGCGCTTCTGCGCTGCCGGGCAGACCTGCCCCTTCATCGGCGATGAAGGCGGCAATATCGGCCTTTGCGGCTTCTGCGAATGTAATCTTCATGTGTGGAAACTCCGTTTGAAGCGGAAACTAAGCATCGACGCGCCAAGCGCAACTCGTTAGCTAAGGAATTGCTGCCAATACCGGTTCGTTTTGTGGACGATAGAGTGCCTGCACCCCTCTTATGACCAAGATTCAGCTGCATCTGTTCAAGCAGGTCCTTCAGGCCGTGCTGATTATCGTCGGCAGTCTGGTGATGGTCGCCCTGTTGGCGCAGGGGCTATCGCGTACTGATCTGATTCTCGAAAACCGGCAGTCGGCGATCACTTATTTCTACATCGTGATGCTGGGCTCGCCTCAGGTGATTGCCCTGCTTCTGCCGCTGGCGCTGTTTGTGGCGGGTGTCTGGTCGCTGAACCGGATCCACAAGGATTCGGAGATTGTGGTGGCGCAGGCCGCGGGCATGACCCGCTGGCAGGTGGCGTCGCCGGTTCTGCGCCTGGCAGTGATGTGCATGGTGGTGAATCTGGGGGTGAACCTCTGGGTCCAGCCCATGTCGCAGCGGGCGATGCGCGAGGCCGTCGCCGAGGCGCGGGCAGACCTGGCCGCAGCGGTTTTCCGCGCCGGGCAGTTCACGTCGAACGGCGAACGGCTGACATTCTACGCCCGGGACCAGATCGGCGGGGAACTGCGCGGTGTATTGATCTCCGACATGACCGATCCTGACTTCCCGACCGACATCCTGGCGCGCTCCGCCGCGCTGGTGACGGTGGAGGGCCGGCCGACCCTGCTGCTGCGCGACGCGCTGAGCCAACAGCTGGACGCCAACCAGCAACTCTCCGTGCTGGAGTTCGACCAGTACATGTTCGACCTGACAGACTTCATGAAAGAGGATTCTGAGCTGGTGCTGAAGGCATCCGACAAATTCCTGCATGAACTCCTGTTCGTTGACCGAAAAAATTACTTTGAAAACAAGGAAGCAGATAGCTTTCTGGCGGAAGCGGTGGCGCGGCTGACTGCCCCTATGCTGAATATTGTCATGGCTTTGCTGGCGATTTTTGCGGTGCTTGGAGGCGATTTCAGCCGGCAGGGATACGGCACGCGTATCGGGTTGGCGACCGGAGGGGCGATCCTTTTACTGGTGGTGCACCTGGCGTTGCAAACTGCGGCGGGGAGTGACCCACAGATGAATATCGCCCTGTGGGGCGTGCCGATACTCGCCGGCGGCGTTCTGAGCTGGATCTACTTCGGACGCGGCGCCCGGATAGGCCGCAAGCAGCGCGTTGCCCAGCCCTCACCGGACTACACCCCGGGAGCCCGCACCTGATGCCTATGTTCTCCCGAATCCAGCGATACATTCTGCGCGAATGCCTCTCGGGCCTGGTTCTGGTGCTGGGTATCCTGCTGTTGGCCATCATTATGATCGACGTTGTGGAGCAGCTGCGAAATATCGGGGGGGACGTGCAGATCACGCTTCTGGATGCCTTCAGACTGTCGCTGATGAAACTGCCTTTGATTGTCGAGCAGACCCTGCCCTTTGCGCTGCTGGCGGCCACGATGATGGCATTTACCCGCCTCAACCGGCGCTCGGAGCTGTCGATTATCCGGGCGAGCGGACTGTCGGCCTGGCGGTTCCTGACACCGGTGATCGTGCTGGGCGTGGTGCTGGGACTGTTCTCGTCAATGGCACTGAACCCGTTTGCCGCCCGGCTGAACCAGTCCTATGAGGCGGAGCGCGCCCGCCTGTTGAACATCGGGCGCGGGACGGTTGCCGTTGCTGAAACGGGCATCTGGCTGCGCCAGGGCGACGATGCCAGCCAGTATGTGATCCATGCGCGGCGGCTCGAGGACGGTGGCAGAACGTTGCTCGATGTGAAGATCATCGAGGAGCAGCGCCTGTATAATGGCCGCCAGCCAACCAATGATTTTGCCTTTGTGCGCCGGATTGATGCTGAGCGGGCTGTGCTGAATGACGGGTTCTGGCAGCTGGAGAACCTGGTCGAGAACCTGCCCAACAAGATGCCCGAACGGCGCGAAACACTCGCCATCCCCACCTCGCTGGATGCCGTACGGCTGCTGGACGAGTTCGCCTCGCCAAATACTATCGGTTTCTGGGAATTGCCGCGCTTCATCTATGAAACACGCACGGCTGGCCTCGACACTTCGCGTTATACGATGCGTCTTTTCGCCCTTACGGCGACTCCGGTGCTTTTTACTGCGATGGCGCTGATCGGGGCCCTCGCCTGCCTGCGGCTTCAGCGTCTCGGGGGCACCTCCAGACTGCTCGCAACAGGGGTGCTGGCGGCCATTGGGCTTTATTTCTTCACGCAATTTTCCGCCAGCCTGGGGGCAACCGGGGCGGCGCCCGCCATCGTGGCGGCCTGGTCTCCGCCGCTGTTTGTGCTGTTCGTCAGCCTGGCTTTCATCGCCTACCGGGAAGACGGCTGAACCGTAGCGGCCTTGACAGCCCCCGCCGCTACAGACCATCTCTGCCGCCCTTGAAGAGGTGGACCCCTGCATGAAACTTGTCGTCGTAGAGTCTCCGGCAAAGGCCAAAACGATCAACAAGTACCTGGGGAAGGACTATAAAGTCCTCGCCTCCTACGGTCACATCCGCGATCTGCCGTCGAAAAACGGCTCTGTTGACCCCGAAAATGACTTCGAAATGGTCTGGGAAGCAGATGCCAAGTCCGCCAAGCGGATCTCCGACATCGCCAACGCCCTGAAAGACGCTGACACGCTGATCCTGGCGACTGACCCCGACCGCGAGGGCGAGGCCATCTCCTGGCACCTGGTCGAGGCGCTGAGAAAGCGCCGGGCGCTCAAGAAAGATGTCGCCATCGAGCGCGTCGTGTTCAACGCCATCACCAAGAGCGCCGTGACCCAGGCAATGGAGCACCCCCGCGCCATCGACGCGGAGCTGGTCGACGCCTATCTGGCGCGCCGGGCGCTGGACTATCTGGTCGGCTTCAACCTTTCCCCCGTTCTCTGGCGCAAACTGCCGGGCTCGCGCTCGGCCGGCCGCGTCCAGTCTGTGGCGCTGCGCATCGTGTGCGACCGCGAGAACGAGATCGAGAGCTTCCGGGCGCAGGAATACTGGAACATCCTGGCGCAGCTGCGCGCCCCCGATGGCACCGCCTTCGAAGCACGCCTGCACAGCCTCGACGGCGAGACGCTGAAGAAGTTCACCCTCGGCAATCAGGGCGACGCAAACCGCGCGCTGGAGATCGTCAAGGTTGGCGGCTATTCGGTCGTCAGCGTTGAAGCGAAGCCCGTCAAGCGCAACCCGCCCCCGCCCTTCATCACGTCCACGCTGCAACAGGAAGCCAGCCGCAAGCTCGGCTTCAATGCCAAACGCACCATGCAGGCGGCGCAGAAACTCTACGAAGAAGGCCGCATCACCTATATGCGGACCGATGGCGTCAACATGGCCGAGGAGGCCTATGTCGCCGCGCGCAGCATGATCCAGACCAATTACGGCGCGCGCTACCTGCCGGAAAATACCCGCCGCTATTCCTCCAAAGCGAAGAATGCGCAGGAGGCCCACGAGGCCATCCGCCCGACCGACTTCAATCTGCGCCCGGAAGATTATCACGGCGACGGCGACCTGAAGAAGCTTTACACCCTGATCTGGCGCCGGGCCGTTGCCTCGCAGATGGAAACCGCCCTCTTCGAGCGCACCACGATCGACCTTGCCTCCAGGGACAAGCGCGCGGGCCTGCGCGCCACCGGCCAGGTGCTGGTGTTTGATGGCTTCATCAAGCTCTATGCCGAAGGCCATGACGCCGGGGATGATGACGATGACGCTGAAGGCCGCCTGCCCAAGATGGCAGAAGGTCAGCATGCAGACCTTCTGAAAGCAGACGCCAACCAGTCCTTCACCCAGCCGCCCCCGCGCTATACCGAAGCCTCGCTGGTCAAGCGCCTGGAGGAACTCGGCATCGGCCGCCCGTCCACCTATGCCTCCACCATGTCGACGCTGGAAGACCGCGGCTATGTCCGCATCGAAGGCAAGGCCCTGGTGCCGGAAGACAAAGGCCGGCTCGTCACCGCCTTCCTCGAAAACTTCTTCAGCCGCTATGTGGAGTATGATTTCACGGCGGGCCTGGAAGAAAAGCTCGACGTCATCTCCGATGGCAAGCTCGACTGGAAAGCCTTCCTGCGCGAGTTCTGGCAGCAGTTTGCCGCCGACATTGACGGCACCAAGGATCTGCGCGTCTCCGCCGTGCTCGACGCGCTGAACGAAGCGCTGGGCGCCTATGTGTTCCCGCGCACGGACGCCGAAGGCAACGCCATCGAAAACCCGCGCCAATGCCCGCTCTGCAAGGAGGGCGAGCTGTCGATGAAGCTCGGCAAGTTCGGCGCCTTCGTCGGCTGCTCGCGCCATCCCGAATGTAAGTACACCCGCCAGTTTTCCTCCGAGGGCGGAGAAGGCAGCGCCATCAGCCCGGACGGCAACGAGATTGGCCTGCACCCGGATACCGGCGCCATGATCCTCCTCAAATCGGGCCGGTTTGGCCCCTATGTGGAAATGGCCAATGGCGAAAAGCCCAAGCGCGCGAGCCTCGCCAAGGCAGACAATGCCGCCGAGCTCTCGCTGGACCGGGCCGTCGAACTGCTGAGCCTGCCGCGCGAAGTTGGTCTGCACCCGGAAGATGGCGAAATGATCCTCGCCAATTTCGGCCGCTTCGGGCCGTACGTTCAGCATGGCAAGACCTATGCAAACCTCAAAGACCCGCGCGACGTGTTCACCATCGGCGTCAACCACGCCGTCTCCCTGATCGAAGACAAGAAAGCCCGTGGCTCAGCGCGCGCAGGGGCAACGGCGCTGAAATCCCTCGGCGACCACCCCGATGGCGGCGCCCTCGAAGTGTTCGAAGGCCGCTATGGCCCGTATGTGAAATGGGGCAAGGTCAACGCCACCCTGCCCAAGGAAATCACGCCGGACGCGGTGACCCTGGAGCAGGCCATCGAACTCGTGAACGCCAAGGGCAGCAGCGCGAAGAAGAAAGCGCCTGCGAAGAAAACAGCCGCAAAAAAGCCCGCTGCGAAGAAAGCCGCGCCGAAGAAGAAACCTGCGGTGAAAAAAGCGGAAGAGTGATCATTCACCCTCCCTTCAGCTTCCCTCTGCGCGTATGCGGAGGAAGTTGATCGGAGGCTCCCGCCATGCTCCTGCCTGCCTTGTTTTCCGCGATCACCCTTATGGGAACGCCCTCAGGCGCAGCCAGCGCCTACGAGATGGAAATCTACGTGCGGGACAAGGTCAGCGAGACCGTATTCATGGCGCCGCCCGGCCTGACCGATGCCGGCACACTGCCGGTCTTCCGCATCTGCTATCACAGCCCCGCCTCCATCCCCAATCCGGAAACGCTCAGCGTCCACATTGGCGCCCGAAGGCAGCTACTGTCCCGCGGCAAATGCGGCTTCTTCGCCGGTGACCAGATCGACCTGTCCGTCTGGAAAGCCGATGGCACGGTGCGCGCGAGCGTCACGCTGCTGCGTTGAGATTGACAGCGGCAGAGCCTCAAGCAACCTCCTCGAAGATTGAGTCTGAGGGAATGCCAAGGAGCCGCCATGATCCGTAAAATCCTGCTGGCAATCCTCGCCGCCGCGCTGGCGTTCCCGCTTTCCGCGCTCGCCCAGGTGCCCCCGCCCATCCGCGTCACGGCCAAGGGCAAGGAGGTCGTGCCCGTGCTGGTCAGCCCGCCTTTGCCGGCGGGGGCGCAGGTGGTGTCCATGCCGGTGCTGCAGGTGTGCCACGGTGGCGGGAGCGCGGTAAACGCGGTGGTGCTTTCGGGCGATCCGGATTTTGACGAGGCCGAGACCATCGAGACCGTGATTGTGCCCGGCCAATGCGTGTTCATCTCCGCCCGGCTGGTGCGCCTGACGACGAATTCTGAGGGCGCCGGCACGGCAATCCTGGTACAACTCGTACGCTAGGACGCCATTTCGCATAAAAGGCCGCGCAATCGGGCGCGAACTGGCTTATATCCGGGTCCATGAGTTTTCCAGATAGACAGACTGTCCTTGATTTTCTGAAAGAAAATCCGGACGCCACCACGAAAGCCGATATTGCCCGGGGCCTTAAAGTGAAGGGCCTGGAGCGTGCGATCCTGCGCGATGTGCTCAAAGAGCTTGAGGAAGAAGGCAAGCTGGAGCGCACCGGCAAGCGCAGCTTTGCCCAGACCAACCGCCCGCCCCCGTCCGGCCTCGTCGAGTTTACCCGCCTCACCAAAGAGGGCGATCTTGTCGGCCAATGCGTCAGCGAGAGCGGCCTCTTCGGGCCCGAACTCGTCTATGGCGGGCCTTCGGGCAAGAGCCGTGGCCGCGCGCCGGGCAAGGGCGACCGGGCGATCTGCAAGATCGTGCCGCGCGAAGATGGCGAATGGCGCGCCTATGTCATCACGCTGCTGGAAAAACGCCTCAGCGACCGTATCGTCGGCCTCTTTGAACAAGGCCCGCGCGGCGGCCGGGTCATCCCCGCCAGCCGCAAGGAGCGGCGCGAGCTGCTGATCCAGGAAGGCGACCGCAAGGGCGCCAAGGATGGCGATCTCGTTGTGGCAGAGCCCAAGCCGGAAGGCCGGCGCCAGCTTGGCCCGCCGCTGGGCGTGGTGAAGGAAGTCATCGGCCATATCACTGACGCGCGCTCGGCGAGCCTCATTGCGATCTATGCGCATGATATTCCCGTAGACTTCCCGGAAGCCGCGCTGGCCGAAGCGCGCGAGAAGGAACCGGCCGACGCTCCGCGAACGGACCTTCGCAACACCCCCCTCATCACCATCGACCCGCATGACGCGCGCGACCATGACGATGCCGTCTGGGCGCAGGCCATGGAAGATGGCGGCTGGAAGGTGATCGTGGCGATTGCCGATGTGGCCGCTTACGTCACCGAAGGCTCGGCGCTCGACAAGGAAGCGGAGAAGCGGGGCAACTCGACTTACTTCCCCGACCGGGTCGTCCCCATGCTGCCATTTGAGCTTTCGGCCGACGCCTGCTCGCTGCGGGAAAATGAAGACCGGCCATGCCTTGCGGTGGAGATGATTTTCTCTGCCGATGGCCACAAGAAACGCCACCGCTTCCTGCGCGCCACGATGCGCTCGGCGGCAAAGCTTTCCTATGAGGAGGCGCAGGACGCCATTGACGGAAAGCCCGGCGGCAAGGGCGAGGAGATGCTGGAGACGGTGCTCAAACCGCTCTGGGGCGCCTATGCGGCGGTCTCCAAGGCGCGCGATGTGCGCAGCCCGCTTGATCTCGACATGCCCGAGCGCCGGATCATGTTCACGCCCGAGGGCGAGCTTGACGGCATCGTCACGAAGGTACGCTTCGACGCGCACCGGCTGATCGAAGAGTTCATGATCCAGGCCAACGTCGCTGCCGCCGAAACGCTGGAGCAGAAGAACAGCCCCGTCATGTACCGCGTGCATGATACGCCGTCTGACGCGAAAGTGGCGGCGTTTGCCGAGTTCCTGCAGACGCTCGACATGAAATGGAATATCGGGGAACGTCCGCAGACGCACAAGTTCAACAAGCTGCTCGCGGAAATCCGGGGCGGGGATTATGAAGGCATGATCTCCCAGATGGTGCTGCGCACGCAGGCGCAGGCGATCTATTCGGAAGAAAATCTCGGCCACTTTGGCCTCAACCTGCCCAAATATGCCCACTTCACCTCGCCCATCCGGCGCTACGCCGACCTGATCGTTCACCGCGCGCTGATCCGGGCGCATGACTTTGGCCCCGATGGGCTTTCGGAGCGGTCCGCCGCGCGCCTTGAAGAAATCGCCGAGCACATCTCCACCACCGAGCGCCGCTCGATGGCCGCCGAGCGGGACGCAACCGACCGGTATCTGGCGATCTTCCTGTCAGACCGTGTGGGCGCCGAATTTGATGGCCGCATTACGGGCGTGACGCCCGCGGGCCTCTTCGTGTCGCTGGCCGGATCGGGCGCGGATGGTTTCGTGCCGATCTCCTCGATCTCGGATGAATACTGGATACATGATGAGGCGGCTGTGGCCGTCTATGCGCGCGGCTCGGGGAAAACTTTCTCCATCGGCCAGATCGTCCGTGTAAAGCTGCGCGAAGTGACCCCGCTTCAGGGCGGATTGCTACTGGAGATGCTGTCAGAGCCCCTGCCTGCGCCGCCGGGCCGCAAGGCCGCCCGCCAGGCGATCACGCGCGAGCGCGGCGCCCCGCGCGGGCGCAGTGGGGGTGGCGGAGGCGGCGGTGGCCCGCCCCGCAGAGGCAAGCCGAAGTTCGACAAGCGCACGCTGCCCAAGAAGGGCAAGCCAAAGCGGCGGTAATTGGCACTGGAAATTAGGGGCTGAACAAGTCAGGTGAACAGATATGGCCAAGCTGAAGCCTGTCACTCATGAATTGCTTTTGGAGCTTGAAGCGCAGGAATGGTTTTCTCGCATGGGAAAAGCCCACAATGATCATTCGGTAAAAACGGCGCAGGACTGGCAAGACGTTACAGAATCCATCAATAATCCGTATTGGGAAGATGTGACGCTGGAAGCTGCAAATCAAATTGGACTGGCAATACAGAGCATATCCCGACCGGATTACCGGAGATGGAATGATCAAGTTCAGCTCTTGAAGCCAATCATTCTCCCCATGATTGAGCGTAAAATTGAGCCGTTCCGGAATGATCGCAGCTTCAAGGTGATTGAGGCGTGCGTACAATGGGATATTTTGCACTGGTGTTTGGAGACTGAGTTTTCTGATTTCAATCCGCCGGGCTTTTTCCAGGGGCTGGGGCATTGGTATTTGAAGGGCCATCTTCCTTGTGGCTGGGAAGGCCAATACCCTGAAGGACGATTGATCGTTTACTGATCTTTTGATCTCTTGGATTCGACGAAGACTGTCAGGATATCTAATCTGTGACGGATTATCCCTCCCGTTCTCTCTACCCTTGCCGCCTGTTTCGCCTTGCTACATCACAAGGCTGACTTCCCCCAACGTCACGGTTTCAGAGGTCATGATTCGCCTGTAGGATTGCCCCATGTCAGGCATGCTCAAATCCGCATTCGATAAAGAAGAAGACGGCGACGTCATCATCCGGGGAAAGCCGAGCCTGCGTCCCAAGGATGCAGCGACGCTGATCCTCGTGCGCCGCGATCAGACCCAGCCGCGTGTGCTGATGGGCAAGCGCGCTGGCACCAACGCGTTCATGCCGGATAAATACGTTTTCCCCGGCGGGCGCGTTGACCCCCATGACGGCAAGGCGATTGCCTGGCAGGAACTGCGCCCCGAAGTCGAGGGCAAGCTGCGGCTCCAGTCCCGACGCCTGCCCCGCTCGATGGCGCTGACGGCGATTCGCGAAACCTTCGAGGAAACCGGCCTGATCATGGGCCGCTCGGCCGAGATGCCCGACGCCTGCCCCATCGGCTGGGAAGATTTCCACAGGATGGATATTGCGCCCGACCTTGCCCCGCTGACCTTCATCGGCCGGGCCGTGACCCCGCCTTACCGGCCCCGGCGCTTTGATGCGCGCTTCTTCATGGCCGAGGCTGAAGAAGCCCTGATCGACGAGCGCCCTCCGGTGGACGGGGCGGAGCTGTCTGACCTGCAATGGGTGACGCTCGCCGACGCCATGAAGCTCGACCTGCCTTCGGTCACCCGGTTCATGCTGGAAGAGATCGGGGAGCGTCTGGCCAAGCCGGGCGAGGATCACCGGCCGCCCTATCTGCGCTGGACCCGAACGGGGCATCAGACCGACCGTCTGTGACCCGGCGGTGTCCCGCAACTGTCCCAGATTGTCCTGAAGTGTCCCAATTTGTCCCGCGTATGACCGCCTCAGACCGCTTGACTTCCCCCGGCAGGCTCGTCAATAAGCGCGTTTTCCAGATTCACCCCTGATCAGAAGGGCC
>JBKBIZ010000072.1:0-14575 GCA_046293975.1 Hyphomonas sp.
CCCACCTCTGGTTTATATCGTCAGATCCCTGCGCTTGCGGCTCAGGGACGCTTTTTTGTGCAGTTTCAACACCCCTGCCTCCCTCTGTTGCATCCCTGCCAGACCGGCATCAACAATCGTGTATTCCACAGGGTTGAGTCGGCTGTCCGTATTGACAGAACAGAAGCGAACGAAAGTAAGCGGGCAATCACTTCAAAAAAGATTCACAAGGCCAGTCAGATGAATTTCCGCTGATTTTTTTTCGCAGACCGGGGTGTCAACACGGGAAATGCGGCTGTCAAAAAAAGTTAGTACTTGCCAGAAAAATCCCCTCGGAATAATTTCTCCATACCAGCCAATTTAGTCCCGGTACAGAGTTTTTTGTGTTTCAGGCGGGGGCCTGCCGGGTGTGTCGTGTACTGGCTGGAATGAGCGATCATAATTAGAAACGGGGCTCGGTGATGGACCGATACGAAACAACTGTCTCGCCTTTTGAATTAGAGGCGACACAAGGCAGTGACGCTTTTGAAACGACAGGCCAAATGATTTGGAACGATGTACGCGATGTCCTTCGGGACAAAATCGCAGAATCTGAATTTACACGCTGGATCGAAGATCTCCGCGTTGTAGCAGAGCACAATGGCGAAATGATTGTCGCCGCCCGCGATCCCCTGGCCTTTGACCGCGTCAGCAGCCAGCATCTGCGCATGATCGAGAAGCTGTGGGCAGCCGCAGACCCGGCTGACCGCGCCCTCAAATTGATCTGTTGGCGGAATGCTCCGGCAGATCTGCGTGATCTCGTCGATGACCCTTGGGCTGTTGCCGTTGCGCCAGCTCCAATAGAGCCGCAGGCGCCTGCCACATCCTCTGGCGCTGGCCCGGCGATGACCTTCGATACGCTGGTCACCGGCCCCTCCAACGAGATCGCCGTGACGCTGGCAAAGCGCATTGCGGCGGGCCTTCCGGCCGGCACGGCAACCACGTTGATCTATGGCCCGCCCGGCACTGGCAAGACCCACCTCATGCAGGCCCTCCGCCTGGAGGCCGCCCGCCGGGACACCTCCCGCCGGATCGTCTATCTGACGGCCGAGGAATTCATGTCGGCCTATCTGGACGGCGTTAAAGCCCGCGATACGAGCGACCTGAAAAAGCGCCTGCGGGCCGCCTCGATCCTGCTGATTGACGACCTGCACCGCATTGCCGGCAAGCCCGGCACCGAAGCAGAACTCTATCAGAACATCCGCGAAGTGACCTCCAATGGCGGTCAGGTTGTTCTGGTCGGCGACTCGGCGCCCGGCGACGCCGCCGGCTTTGGCCAGCGTATGCGCAGCGAGATCAAGGGCGCGACGGCTGTAGAGGTCGCCCCGCCCGACGCAGAAATGCGCCGCGAGATCCTGACGCGCCTTGCCGGTCATATCGCCGAGAACCACCCGGCTTTCGTATTGACCGACGAGATGATGCAGCGCCTCAACAATGGCATTCGTGGCCCCGGCCGCGAGCTGACCGGCGCGGTGTGGAGCCTCTACACCGAGGCAGGCTTCGGCGAGCGGGCCCCGACCATGGAGATGCTGGACCGCATCATCCGGCGCCATGCCGGCGAGCAGCGCGAACCCTCGATCGACGTGATCAAACGCGCCACTCTGAAAGTGTTCCCGATCGCCAAGACCGACCTTGAAGGCCCGAGCAAGATGCGCGGCTTCGTCTATCCCCGTCAGATTGCGATGTATCTCTGCCGGACCATGACGCGGAAATCCTTCCCCCAGATCGGCCGTGCCTTCGGCAAACGCGACCACACGACTGTGCTTTACGCCTATCGGCGTATGGATGGGGATCTCGGAAAGGATCAGGAACTGACGGCAGACATTGCGCGCGTCCAGACCGTGGTTCTTGAATTGATGGAAAGCGGACAAATCTGAGCCAATTTCAGCGTGCGGGCTGCCGGGCGCTTGGCTTTTCCTGCAACTTCGTTAAGGCTCATCAGCCCGCTCCTGCCCGGAGTGGGCTGATTCCCGTCTTGCCTGACGGAACAGACTCCAGACACAACCCGGCGATGACGACGAAGCGGGGCCTTGCCGGTCCCATGATGAATGGATGAGACGATGAAACTGACGATCGAACGCGGAGACCTTCTGGACGCCCTCAGCCATGTTCAGAACATTGTCGAGCGCCGGACGACAATTCCAATTCTCTCAAACGTCCTGCTTGAGGCAACCGCGGGCGCGCTGAAGCTGACCGCGACCGACCTCGACATCGAGGCCGTCGACTCCGCCGAAGCTAAAGTGTCCCAGCCCGGCGCCGTCACCGCCCCGGCCGGCACGCTGTTTGATGTCGTCCGCAAGCTGCCCTCCGGCGCCGAAGTGCAGCTGGAGCTGAACCCGGAGTCCCAGCGCCTGACGATCACCGCCGGCCGCTCGATGTTCGAATTGCCGACCCTGCCGGCCGCCGATTTCCAGACGATGACGCCCGACGAAGGCGCCGTCAGCTTCAAGATCCCGGCCAAGGATTTCGCGCGCCTGATCGACAAGACGCGCTTTGCGATCTCGACCGAAGAAACCCGCTATTATCTCAACGGCATCTACCTGCACGCCGCCAAGGCCGATGATGGCTCGCCCGTGCTGCGCACCGTCGCCACCGATGGCCACCGCCTCGCTTTGGCTGAGCTCAAGGCCCCCAAGGGCTCCGAGAAACTCACTGGCGTCATCGTGCCGCGCAAGACGGTCGGCGAAGCCCGCCGCCTGGTCGATGGGCTG
Source organism: Hyphomonas sp. (assembly GCA_046293975.1). GTDB lineage: Bacteria > Pseudomonadota > Alphaproteobacteria > Caulobacterales > Hyphomonadaceae > Hyphomonas. Next base: position 2,730 of record JBKBIZ010000072.1, read on the forward strand.
GACGAAGACGTCGAGATCGAAGTCTCCGACACCAAGATCATCCTGCGCGCCGGCCGCGCGGTGCTGACCTCGAAACTCATCGACGGCTCCTTCCCCGATTATGCCCGCGTCATCCCCAAAGGGAACGACAAGAAGATGACCGTCGACAACAAGGCCTTCGAGGCTGCCGTTGACCGCGTCTCGACCGTGTCGGCAGAGCGCTCGCGCTCGGTGAAGCTCTCCGTTTCCAATGGCCGCCTCACCCTGGCCGTGAACCATGCCGAAACAGGCGCCGGCAATGAAGAGATCGAAGCCGAGTATGAGGCTGATCCGATGGAAATCGGCTTCAACGCCAAATACCTGCTCGACATCGCTGGCCAGATTGAGTCTTCCGAAGTGGAGTTCATGTTCAACGATCCCGCCTCGCCCGCGCTCGTGCTCGATCCGTCAGACGGTTCGGCCCGGTTTGTGGTGATGCCGCTCCGGGTGTAGAGCATGCAGGCTGGCCGCCGCGTCTTCATCGGCGCGCGCTCGCCACAGCCGCGCTGGCCGGATTTCCCGGCCATGCAGAAACCAGGGAGACGGGCATGTACGGCCTGATCGGCAAATTCATTTCGGCAGACGGCAAGCGTGATGAGCTCATCGGCTACCTGCTCGAAGGCCTGCGCGATATGCCCGGCTGCCTCAGCTATATCGTGGCAAGCGACCCGGCTGACGCCAACGCCATCTGGGTCACCGAAGCCTGGACCGATGCCGGCAGCCACAAAGCCTCCCTCGCCCTGCCCCAGGTTCAGGCAGCAATCCAGAAAGCCCGCCCGCTCATCGCGGGCATGGAACGCCTTGCTGAAACCACGCCAATGGGCGGGCACGGCCTCACCCCGGCGGGCTGAGACCACCGCGCCTATGGCCAGAACGGCATGACCGCCCTCACCCGCCTCAGCCTGACGGACTTCCGCAATTATGCGGGCCTTACGCTGCGCCTCGATGGGCGCCCGGTCTGCCTTTATGGCTCCAATGGCGCAGGCAAGACGAACCTTCTCGAAGCCGTCAGCCAGTTCGGCCCGGGCCGGGGCCTGCGCAGCGCGCAGCTCTCAGAGATGACCCGGCGCGACGCCCCCGGCGGCTGGGCGCTCGCTGCCACGCTCGACGACGAACAGAAAATCTCGATCACGCTGGACACCGCCGGCTCCGCCAAGCGCAGCGTGCGCATCGACGGCGCCCCCGCCACTCCCGGCGACCTTGCCGAGCGTGTCCGCATCGTCTGGCTCACGCCGGCAATGGACGGCGTCTTCCGCGGCGGGGCGTCTGACCGGCGCCGCTTCTTCGACAGGCTGGTGATGGCCCACCTGCCCGCCCATGGCAAAGCCGCCGCCCGCTATGACAAAGCCCTCGCCGAGCGCAACGCCCTGATAGAGCGCGGCCATGTCGACCCCGCCTGGGCCGACGCCATCGAGGCGCGTCTGGCTGAAGCCGGCACCGAGATGGCGATCAACCGCGCCATCGTTCTGGAAGCCCTCCAGATTGCCATCGATGCACGCCCCGAAGGCCATTTCCCGAAAGCCGACCTCTCCCTGCTGGGTGAGGCAGAAGTCGCCGCCCTCAAGGGCGAGGATTTTCGCGCAATCTTCGATCTTCTGGTCGATGCCTATCACAGCGGCCGCCGCCGCGACATCGGCGCTGGCCGCACCCTCTCCGGCCCCCACCGCACAGACCTCGCCGTCATCCACCGCCCGACCGCTGCGCCCGCCGGCGAAGCCTCCACCGGCCAGCAGAAAGCCCTGCTGATCGGGCTCGTCCTCGCCTCGGCCACGGCTCTCTCGGCGGGCGGCTCGGGCCCGTCTCCGCTCCTCCTGCTCGATGAGGCCGCCGCCCATCTCGACCCCGACCGGCGCGCCGCCCTCTTCGATGAGCTCTCCGTGCTGGGCGGCCAGGCCTGGCTCACTGGCACCGAAGCCTTCCTCTTCGAAGCCTTCGGCGACCGCGCCCAGCGCATCCGCGTGGACGAAGGGTCTGCCGCGCTGGCGGAATAGACTGCCCCGCAGGGAGTGGACCGGGACCGCGCAGCGGACTAGGTAAAGGTTCGAATTTAGGAGCCTACCCCATGAAAACCCGCGCCGCTGTCGCCTTTGAAGCCAAGAAACCGCTCGAGATCGTCGAGCTTGACCTTGAAGGGCCAAAGGCCGGCGAAGTGCTGGTCGAGATCATGGCGACGGGCATCTGCCATACCGACGCCTACACGCTCGACGGGCTCGACAGCGAAGGCATCTTCCCCAGCGTGCTCGGCCATGAAGGCGCCGGTATCGTCCGCGAGGTTGGCGCAGGCGTGACCAGTGTGAAGCCCGGCGACCATGTCATCCCGCTCTACACGCCCGAATGCCGTCAGTGCAAAAGCTGCCTCTCGGGCAAGACCAATCTGTGTACGGCCATTCGCGCGACGCAAGGCAAAGGCCTGATGCCCGACGGCACCAGCCGCTTCAGCTATAAAGGCCAGACCGTCTTCCACTATATGGGCTGCTCCACCTTCTCGAACTTCACCGTCCTGCCCGAAATCGCGGTCGCCAAAATCCGCGAGGACGCGCCCTTTGACAAAGCCTGCTATGTCGGCTGCGGCGTGACCACCGGCGTCGGCGCCGTCGTCAACACGGCCAAGGTTCAGGTCGGCGAGAATGTCGTCGTCTTCGGTCTCGGCGGCATCGGCCTCAACGTCATCCAGGGCGCACGCATGGCGGGCGCTGACATGATCGTCGGCGTCGATATCAATCCGGACAAGGAAGAATGGGGCCGCAAATTCGGCATGACGCATTTCGTCAACCCGAAGAACGTCTCCGATGTCGTCGCCCACATCGTCGAGCTGACCGGCGGCGGGGCGGACTATTCGTTTGACTGCACCGGCAACACCACCGTCATGCGCCAGGCGCTTGAATGCTGCCATCGCGGCTGGGGCACATCGGTCGTCATCGGCGTTGCCGAATCCGGCAAGGAAATCAGCACACGTCCCTTCCAGCTGGTCACGGGCCGCAACTGGCGCGGCACAGCCTTCGGCGGCGCCAAAGGCCGCACAGACGTTCCCAAGATTGTCGACTGGTACATGAACGGCAAAATCGAAATCGACCCGATGATCACCCACGTCATGACCCTCGACAAGATCAACGACGCCTTCGACCTGATGCACGAAGGCAAGTCGATCCGCAGTGTGGTGGTTTACTGATGGACGAATGGAAACTCCCCTGGTCCGCCAGCTGCCTGTGCGGACAAGTGAAAATGAAAATCACGGCCCCGCCTGTGGTCTCGATGGCCTGCCATTGCACAGGCTGCCAGAAACTGACGAGCGGCCCGTATTCGCTGTCACTCCTGCTGCCGGCCAGCGGTTTCGAGGTAACAGAAGGCGCGCCCGAAGCCGGCGGCCTGCATACCGAGAACCAGCAGATGTTCTGCCCGCACTGCAAGAACTGGCTGTTCACGCGGCTTCCCGGCCAGCCTTTCGTGAATTTCCGGCCGGGCATGCTGGACGATGCCAGCTGGGTACGCCCCATCATCGAAACGATGACGCGGGAACGCCTGCCCTACGCACAAACCGGCGCAGAATTCAGCTATGAGGGATTCCCCCCGCCAGAAGACTATGCCCCGGGCATGGCGGCTTTTGCCGATCATGGCGCGCGGCCACCTGCACTTTGAATCAAGATCAACAAACGGAGGAAACACCCAAATGTTCAGTCACGTGATGGTCGGGTCTAACGACATCGGCAAATCCCAGAAATTCTATGACGCCCTGTTCGGCGCGCTCGGCGGCAAGTCGGCGATAACCGATCCCAAGGGCCGCCTGATCTACATCCACAATGGCAGCATGTTCCTGGTCACCCCGCCCATCGACGGCCAGCCCGCCTGCCACGCCAATGGCGGCACGATCGGTTTCGCGGTCACCTCCACCGAACAGGCCGACGCCTGGCACAAGGCAGGCGTGGAAGCCGGCGGCGCGGCCATCGAAGACCCGCCAGGCTGGCGCGAAGGCGGCGGCATGAAACTCTACCTCGCCTATCTGCGCGACCCCGACGGCAACAAGCTCTGCACCATGATGCGCGGCTAACGGCAAACGGGAGTATCCGGGCAAATGGTTTACCCCCAGCCGGATACTCCCGACCTGTCACACATCCGGTCAGAGGCCATCACCGGCATCGTCGCGCGCGCCCTCGCCGCCGGCAATGAAGTCGCCGCGCTGGCCGACTGGTCCAAAGCCCTCGTCGCCCATGTGCGCCTCCCCCTGACGCCAGACCTCAAAGCCGACATCGAAACCCACTGGCCCGCCCTCCCCTATTACTCCGAGGACGGAACACCCCACACGACGGCCCACGAAGGCTATATCGACGGCGCCTTTGCCGTCTCCTTTCCGCGCGCCTGAAAACCAAAGGACACCCAAGATGACCGCCCTCACCCAAGTCTCCACCTGGAAATCCTTTGGCGGCACACTCTCCGTCCACGATCATGTTTCGCCCCTGCTGGGCTGCACGATGCGCTTTGCCGTCTATGTCCCGCCCCAGGCGAAGGATGGCCCCGTGCCGGTGCTCTGGTATCTCTCCGGCCTCACCTGCACCTGGGCAAACGTCATGGAGAAAGGCGGCATCCAGGAACACGCCGCCCGCCACGGCGTCATGATCATCGCCCCCGACACCAGCCCCCGCGGCGAAGACGTCCCCAATGACGACGCCTATGATCTGGGGCAAGGCGCCGGCTTTTACCTGACCGCCACGCAGGCCCCCTGGGCCAAACACTACAGGATGGACCAGTACATCACCGATGAACTCCCCGCCCTCATCGCCGCAAACTTCCCGGCGGACATGGAAAAGCAAGGCATCTTCGGCCACTCGATGGGTGGCCACGGCGCCCTCACGCTGCACCTGAAACATCCCGGCACATACAAATCCTGCTCCGCCTTCTCGCCGATCACCTCCCCGGCCCGCGTGCCCTGGGGCGAGAAAGCCTTCACCGCCTATCTCGGCCCCCTCTCGATTGCCTGGGAAGCCTATGACGCGACAGAGCTTGTCAAAGAGCGCCAATCAAAAGCGCTCATCCTCGTCGATACGGGCACGGCAGATACATTCCTGGAAACCCAGCTGCAGCCGGAGATCTTCATCAAGGCGTGCGAGAAAGAGGGCCAGCGCCTGGAATATCGCCTGCGTGAAGGCTATGGCCACGACTATTATTTCATCGCCACCTTCATGGACGAACACATCGCCCATCACGCCAAAGTGCTGAAAGGCTAAACCGCCTTCGCGTGTCGCTGCTGCGCGCTGGCCGGAGACCGTGCGTCAAAACACAGCGCCACCGTGCGCAACATGATGCGCGCCTGTTCCGGCACGGTGATCACTGATCCGTCCACGGCACAAAGGCCAGCGGGCTCAAGATCCCGCGCCGCTTCCAACGCGCCGTCAAGGCTGCCGGGCGCAGCGCCCATCGCGGCGCAGACCGCATCGACATCAAGGCGCAGCGTACACATCAGTTCTTCAATCGCGCGGGCGCGCAGCCGGTCTTCCTCGCTGATGGCAATGCCCCGCTCGGCGGGCAACCGCCCGGCCCGAACAGCCTCGGCCCAGGCCCTGCGGTCCTTGAGGTTCTGGCTGAAGCCCTCGCGGAACTGAGAAATCGACGTCGCGCCCAGGCCAATCAGCGTCGCGCACGGGTCATCCGTATACCCTTGAAAATTCCGCCGCACGCGCCCCTCGCGCGCGGCAATCGCCAGCGCGTCGTCTGCGCGGGCATAATGGTCGAGCCCGATGGCGACATAGCCTGCGCCCTCCAGCGTCATCGCCGCCACTCGCGCCTGCGCAAACCGCTCATTGATCCCCGCCAGCGCGCTCTCATCAATCGCGCGCTGATGCTTGGCAAACCAGGGCACATGGGCGTAGCCGAACACCGAAACCCGCGCCGCGCCCATTTCGGCGGCAAAGCGCGCGGCTTCGGCCACATGCTGCGTCGTCTGATAAGGCAGGCCGTACATCAGATCCATGTTGATGGCGCCGATGCCCGCCCCGCGCAGTTCCTCGATCAGGCCCACAACCATCTCGCGCGGCTGGATACGGTTAATCGCGTGTTGAACATCTTCGGCCAGCGTCTGCACGCCCAGGCTCGCCCGGTTGACGCCGGCGCGGGCAAAGGCGGCCACCTGCCCCTTCTGCATCGTGCGCGGGTCAAGCTCCACGGCAATCTCGGCGTCTTCGCGGATGCCAAAGCTGCGGCGCATCGCATCGGTCAGCTCAAGGAAATCGCTCGGGCTCAGAATATTGGGCGATCCCCCACCAAAATGCAGATGGCCAATGCCGCCATGTTGCCCCATCGCGGCGGCGGTCAGCGAAATTTCCTTGAGCAGAAGGTCTGTATACTCGCCCACACGCCGGTAACCATTGGGAACGCTGGTGGCACAGCCGCAATACCAGCAGAGCTTTTCGCAGAACGGGATATGCAGATAGGCCGAAAGCGGCGCGCCGGGCGCCACAGCCTCCATCCAGGCCCGCGTCTGGGCATCTCCCTCCAGGGGGGAGAAGTCCGCAGCCGTGGGATAGCTGGTATAACGGGGCACCGCGCGGGTGGCGAAGGGTATCCATGCGTCTTTCATGGCCAGCGAAATATCATTCGCTAGGGATGTTCACTGTAAGTATTATCCCGTATGTGGCGCTCTGCCATAGCCGCAACGCCGTTTTCGTGCCATTGGGCACCGATTGTGACGCCTGAAAGTCTTGTCTCCCCCATGAACCTGCCTGAAACCCTGCCCGCCGCCCTCCGCGCGGCCATCCACGAACGTGGTTACGAAAACCTCACCGAAGTCCAGGCCGCCGCCACGGCGCCAGAGCTCGAAGGGCGCGACCTCCTGGTCTCCGCGCGCACCGGCTCGGGCAAAACCGTCGCTTTCGGCCTTGCCATCGCCAACGAACTCCTCGGCGGCGAAGATACCTTCCTCATCCGCGCCGCCGCCCCGCTCGGCCTGGTCATCGCGCCAACCCGCGAGCTCGCCCTGCAGGTCGCCCGCGAGCTGCGCTGGCTTTACGCCAACACGAACGCTGAAATCGCCACCTGCGTCGGCGGCATGGACATGCGCGACGAGCGCCGGGCCCTCGAACGCGGCGCCCATATCGTCGTGGGCACGCCCGGCCGCCTGTCGGACCATATCAATCGCGGCTCCTTCGACACCTCCGCCATCCGCGCCGTCGTGCTGGACGAGGCCGACGAGATGCTCGATCTCGGCTTCCGCGAGGAGCTTGAGCACATCCTGGAAGATACGCCCAAGGAACGCCGCACGCTGATGTTCTCGGCGACCGTTCCCAAAGGCATCGCGGCGCTCGCCACGCGCTACCAGAAAAACGGCTTGCGCATCACCACAGACAGCGACACGACGGCCCATGCCGATATCGCCTATGAAGCGCTGGTCGTTGCGCCGGGGGATGAAGAAAACGCCATCGTCAACATCGTGCGCCATTCCGATACTGAAAGCGCCATCGTGTTCTGCTCCACCCGCGCCTCGGTGAACCATCTTGTGGCCCGCCTCGGCAATCGCGGTTTCAGCGTTGTCGCCCTGTCGGGTGAGTTCAGCCAGAAAGAGCGCGCCAATGCGCTCTCGTCGCTGCGCTCTGGCCGCGCGCGCGTCTGTATCGCCACCGATGTGGCCGCCCGCGGGCTCGACCTGCCCAAGCTCGATCTCGTGATCCACGCAGACCTGCCGCGCGATCCGGCCACCCTGCTCCACCGCTCAGGCCGCACAGGCCGGGCCGGCCGCAAAGGCATCAGCACACTGATCGTTGCGCCCAAGGCCCGCCGCCGCGTCGAGCGCCTCTTGCAGGACGCCAAGGTCGAAGCCCGCTGGGGCCGTCCGCCCTCGGCCGATGATGTGATCGAACGCGACGATGCCCGCCTCCTGGCAGACACCGCGCTGACCAACCCGATGGTGGAAAAAGAGGCCGAGCTTGTCGCCCGCCTGATGTCCGAGCATACGCCCGAGCAGATCGCCACCGCCTTCATCCGCAAGGCCCGCGCCGGCCGCACCGCGCCCGAAGACCTGCGCGAGGTCGATGACCGCCCACCCGCGCGCAAGCCGCGCGAAGACCGCGGTGAGCGCGACTGGCAGGACCGCCCTCAACGCGCCGAACGTGCCCCGCGTGAGCCTCGCGAATGGGGTGAGCGCGAGCCGCGTGAACCGCGCGCGCCCCGTCCCCAGCGCGAACGCGCCAGCCTCGACGGCGCCGTCTGGATCGCCATCAATGTCGGCCGCAAGAAAAACGCCGACCCCAAATGGCTGCTGCCGATGCTCTGCAAAGCCGGCGACCTCGACCGCGACCAGATCGGCCAGATCCGCATCAATAACGGCAACACCCATGTCGAGCTGACCCCGGAAGGCGCCCAGCGCCTGTTCGAGAACGCCGTCAATGGCCGCCTCGAAGGCAGCTTGCAGGCCTTCCCGCTCGAAGGTATCCCCGAGCGCGAAGACCCCGGCGCGCTCCCGCCCCGCGAACGTGAACGCCGCCCCGAGCGCCCTGCGGCCAGCCGCCCAGAGCGTAGCAGCGAACGTAGCTTCGAGCGCAAGCCCGACTGGAACCCCGCCGAGCGCGCAGAGCGTCCTGAGCGTTCCGAACGCCCCACCGGCAAGCCCTACGAAAAGCGCGCCGACACGCGCAGCGCCCCCCGCAGTGACCGCCCCCGCGAAGACGGCGACCGCCCCGCAAAAGCCCCGTGGACCGGCTCCAAAGGCAAGGCCTTTGGCGGGCCTTCCAAAGGTCCGAACAAGGGCCCCGGCAAGCCAAAAACCGGCGGCAAACCGGCTGGCGGCAAGGGCGTAAAACCCAAGACTTTCCAGGGCCTGAAGAAGCCGCGCGCGTAAGCCGTTGCCGGGGCGGCCAGGCCGCCCCAAAAGCCCTTGATAACTCGCTGATTCTAAAGACATTTTCAGCGCCCCTGCGGCACTGCTAAATGATTGGCGTTCCGGTTCCCAGCGGCGCGTAAATCCCCTATATTTAAGGGGAATTTCGAAGAATCATCGAGAAAGCAGTTCCCCATGGCCGAAGACATCAATCCCGAAGCCCCCGAAGAGGGCGGCGAAGGCGAGTATGGCGCGGGCTCCATCAAGGTTCTCAAAGGCCTTGATGCCGTGCGCAAGCGTCCCGGCATGTATATCGGCGACACCGATGATGGCTCGGGCCTCCACCACATGATCTACGAGGTCGTCGACAACTCCATCGACGAAGCCCTTGGCGGCTATGCAGACCGCGTGACGGTCACCCTCCTCCCCGATGGCTCGGCCGAAATCACCGACAATGGCCGCGGCATCCCCGTCGGCCTCCACCCCACCGAGGGCGTCTCCGCTGCCGAGGTCATCATGACCCAGCTCCATTCGGGGGGTAAGTTCGACCAGAACTCCTACAAGGTCTCGGGCGGCCTTCACGGCGTCGGCGTCTCGGTCGTCAACGCCCTGTCCGACTGGCTGGAGCTGACCATCCACCGCGAAGGCAAGGAACACTTCGTCCGCTTTATCGATGGCGGCCATGTCGAGGCCCCGCTCGTCACGCGCGGCCCCTCGCCCAAGCGCGAGAATGGCAAAGCCTATACCGGCACCGCCCTGCGCTTCCTCGCCGCCGCCTCCACCTTCACGATGACCGAGTATGACCGGAAGACGCTGGAGCACCGCCTGCGCGAGCTCGCCTTCCTCAACAGCGGTGTAAAGATCATCTTCCGCGATGAGCGCGAGGCCGAGCACTATGAAATCATCCTGGAATATGAAGGCGGCGTGAAAGCCTTCGTCCAGCATGTGAACCGCCAGAAAACATCGCTGATCGGCGAGCCCATCTATGTCATCGGCGAGAAAGACGGCATCACCGTCGAAGCCGCTCTGGAATGGACCGACACCTATCACGAATCCGTCCTCTGCTTCACCAACAACATCCCCCAGCGCGATGGCGGCACCCACCTTGCCGGCTTCCGCGGCGCGCTCACACGCATCATCAACAAATACGCCAACGAAACCGGCGCCGCGAAAAAATCCAAGGTCGAGATCTCCGGCGACGACGCCCGCGAAGGGCTGACCTGCGTGCTCTCCGTCAAGGTGCCCGACCCGAAGTTCAGCTCACAGACGAAAGACAAGCTCGTCTCCTCCGAGGTGCGCCCGGTTGTCGAAAGCCTGATCAACGAAAAGCTGGCTGAGTGGTTCGAAGAGAACCCCAAGAAAGCCCAGATCATCATGGAGAAGGTCGTCGAGGCCGCCGCTGCCCGCGAAGCCGCCCGCAAGGCGCGCGAGCTGACGCGGCGCAAATCGGCGCTCGACATCACCTCCCTTCCGGGGAAACTGGCTGACTGCCAGGAAAAAGACCCGGCGAAATCTGAAATCTTCATCGTCGAGGGTGACTCCGCCGGCGGCTCAGCCAAACAGGGCCGCAGCCGGGACAATCAGGCCATCCTCCCCCTGCGCGGCAAGATCCTGAACGTCGAGCGTTCGCGCTTTGACAAGATGCTCGGCTCCGATCAGATCGGCACACTGATCATGGCGCTCGGCGCCGGCATCGGCCGGGACGAGTTCAACATCGCCAAGCTGCGCTATCACAAGATCATCATCATGACCGATGCTGACGTTGACGGCGCCCACATCCGCACCCTGCTGCTCACCTTCTTCTATCGTCAGATGCCGGAGATTATCGAACAGGGCTATCTCTACATCGCCCAGCCCCCGCTCTACAAAGTCACGCGTGGCCGGTCCGAACGCTATGTGAAGGACGATGTTGAGCTTGAATCCTACCTCATCGAGGAAGGCACGAGCGGAGAAACGCTGATCCTCTTCGACGGCACGCAGATCGCCGGGGCAGACCTTCGCGAGCAGGTTCACCAGGCGGCCAATTTCCGCGCCAGCCTGCGCCGCCTCGCCCTGCGCGCGCCCGCTGACCTGATCGAACACGCCGCCCTCACCGGCGCGATGAAGCCCGGCGCCGGCCAGGAAGAAGCTGACGCCACCGCCGCCCGCCTCAACCGCCTCGCCGAAGAAGGCGAAGACACCTGGGCCGGCCGCTTCGTGGAAGGCGCCCTCGTCCTTCAGCGCACGGTGCGCGGCGTCGACGAAACCGCCGTCCTGCCCCCGCCCCTGATGGCCAGCCAGGACGCCGTGCGCCTCTCCGAGCGCGCCATCGGCCTGCGCGAGCTCTATGCAGAGCCCTCGATCCTGCGCCATGAAAAAGGCGGCGAAATTGCCGTGAACGGACCATCCACGCTCCTCAGCGCCGTGCTGGAATCAGGCCGCAAGGGCCTCAAAATCCAGCGCTATAAGGGCCTCGGCGAAATGAACGCCAGCCAGCTCTGGGAAACCACGCTGGACGCCAACGCCCGTACCCTGCTGCAGGTCAAAGTCGAACACGCCGACGAAGCCGACGAACTCTTCACCAAACTCATGGGCGACGTGGTCGAACCCCGCCGCGAGTTCATTGAGGAGTTTGCGCTTGAGGCCGAAGTCGACGTCTAACCCTTCCCCGTGTCATCCCGGACGGCCAAAGGCCGATCCGGGACCTTCTCGCACTTTGGCACACGCAACCATCCCCGCCCTTGCGCGTTAAATCCTCCGTGGGAGGACGCACGCCAAACGCAAGGAGCGAGCCCCATGAAAGCCCAGTCTGAAGCCCAGCAGAAAGCCGCCGGCGCGGCCCTGTCGGCCAAGCGCGGCGAGATCAAAACTCAAAGGCGCCTCGGTCGAAATGTATGAGAGCCTATCCGAGCAGGCGCTCGAGGAGATGGCCTCAACCAAACATGACAAGATCCCGGAACGGAAGGGTTAGGCCGCACGCGCAGAGCCCTCACCTCCCATTGCTGCGCAATGGCCTGCTCCGGGCGTTTGCAGGGCAAACGCTGATCCT
>JBKBIZ010000073.1:0-14487 GCA_046293975.1 Hyphomonas sp.
CCGGTTGGAATAGGTCACAAACCCCCGCTCGAACACCGAGGAGGAGCCGGCAATGTCGGTCAGCAGCGCCGCGACGAGCCCCCCGGTGCAGCTTTCTGCGGTCACGATCTTCAGGCGGGCGCGCTCGGCATCATCGAGCACCAGCATGGCAAGGTTACGAAGGCGATCTGGAAACATGGTGACCTGTCTAGCGCCCGATCAGTTGCCCGTGAAGACTGGATTTCGCTTCTCGATGAAGGCGGCGGCGCTTTCCTTCGCGTCTGCCGTCTGCATCAGGCGGCGGATTTCGGTGATCGCCCATTTGCCCGTATCGCGCCAATCGGGATCGAGTGTGCGGCGCAGGCCCGCCTTGATCGATTGCACCGCCTGGGGCGGGTTCGCCGCGATCTTCTCCGCCAGCGCCAGCGCCGTGGGCATAAGATCGCCCGGCGCCACCACCCGGCCTACCAGGCCAATCGCCTTGGCCTCGGCCGCATCAATCACATCGCCGGTAAAGAGCAGCTCGCTCGCCTTCTCCCGGCCCACAAGCTGGGCCAGCCGCCCCAGCCCCGGCGCGTCACAGCAGAGCCCCCGCGTCACGAATATCTCGCCGATCTTTGCCGTCTCGGACATCACGCGCATATCCGCCATGATCGCCAGCTCCGCGCCCCATCCGAGCGCAAAGCCATTGATCGCCGCAATCACCGGAATATCCGTATGCAGAAGGGCATCGGCGGCCGGCGTCAGTCCGCCCGTATCCTTGGCTTTCGCCGCCCGCTCCGGCGTCACCGGCGCGCCCTTGGAGAGGATCTTCTTCACATCATCCCCGGCGCAGAACGCCCGCGTGCCCGATCCGGTAATCACAATCGCCCGCGCATCAGAGGTACGCACCGCGTTTTCCAGCGCGTCATACAGCTCATAATCGAGCGAGTTCATCGCCTCGGGCCGGTTCAGCGTCAGCACGGTCACGTGCCCGCGTTTCTCGGTGATCAGATTGTCGCCCATGCTTTCCTCCCGGTTATCTTTTGCCGGAAGGCTCTCATGAAGGCGGAGCGTTGAAAATAATGCCGCAAGGTAAGGGCAGGGGGCGTTTCCCCCTCCGTCAGCCGGCTAACGCCGTCTGCCACCTCCCCCGCTCCGCAGGGGAGGATTACAGCGCGCCATTTCAGGCGAAGTACTCTTATCCTCCCCTGCGAAGCGGGGGAGGTGGACGCGAAGCGGACGGAGGGGGGAGTGAGGCCAGGTACCGCCCCCAAACCTCACATCGGCATCAACAGCGCCACAGCCTCCGCCGCAATCCCCTCGCGCCGCCCCGTAAAGCCGAGCCCCTCGGTCGTCGTCGCCTTCACGCTGACAGCATCCAGCGGCAGCCCGAGCAACTCCGCCGTGCGCGCCCGCATCGCCTCGCGGTGGGGCTTCACCTTGGGCGCCTCGCAGATCACCGTGATGTCGCAATTGGCGATCACGTACCCCTTCGCCTCGGCGAGCCTCTGGGCCTCCTTCAGGAAGAGACCACTGTCAGCGCCCTTCCACTGCGGGTCCGATGGGGGAAAATGGTCGCCAATATCCCCCAGCGCCATCGCGCCGAGGATCGCATCGGTCAGCGCATGCCAGGCCGCGTCGGCGTCCGAATGGCCCTTGAGTTTGGCAATGTGGGGAATATCTACCCCGCAGAGGGTCACATGATCCCCGGCCTCAAACTCATGCACGTCATAGCCCTTGCCGATGCGCGGGGCGCCGGTCGGGGAGAGGAGGCGGGCCAGCATGTCGAAATCCTCCGGATAGGTGATCTTGGTGAGCCGCGCCGAACCGGCGATCATCTCGACCCTCCCGCCGGCAGCCTCGATGGCGGTCAGGTCATCGACCAGATCGGGACCGGCAGCGGAAAGCGCCGCGCGGATCTCGCCCAGGCGGAAGGCTTGCGGTGTCTGGACCCGGACGAGGCCGGTTCTGTCCACATTTGTCCAGGATTGTCCCGAATGTGTCTTCAAGGCGTCCGCCACTGGCATCGCCGGGGCAGAGCCTGACACCGACGGGTCTTGCAGGCGCGCGATCAGGGTCGAGATCGTCGCCGCATCAATGCCGGGCCGTGCGGCGTCATGTATAAGGACAGTGGCGCCTTCGGAGACAGTCGCCGCTGCCAGCCCGCTCAGCACAGACTGGGTGCGCGTATCGCCCGGATTCGCCTGAATAATTTTGGGTTCAGCGGAAAAATTCCCCAGCTCGGGCCCGGCCACGATCACGACCTGCGACACCTGCGGGTGCTTCACGAATTCCTCGATCGACCAGTCGATCACCCGCTTGCCCAGCAGCATCTGCCACTGTTTCGGGCGTTCCGCACCTGCGCGCTGGCCCCGGCCCCCGGCAACGATTATGGCGACTGTCTCGGTCATAACTGGCTTGTAAGCGACGCGCGGGTAGCTGGCTACTCCACGAAATGTCCCGAAAAGGGGAAATTTATGCCCATGATTTGTGCGCTTGCGAAAAAATGAAAAGTGAGAAACAAAAGGATATGACCAATTTTAAGGCACCTCGGGTCTGGCTGGCGCCAATGTCGGGCGCAACCGACGCTCCCATGCGCCGCCAGGCGGTGCATTTCGGCGCCCCGGCGGTCGTCTCGGAGATGGTTGCGGGCGAAATGCTCGCCAAGGCAAGGGCAGACGTTGTGCGCCGCACCTGCCGCCATGAAGGCGCAGGCTACTGGATCGTCCAGCTCGCTGCCCGCCGCCCTGAAGACATGCTCGCCGGCGCCGGTCTGATGGCCGAAGCGGGCGTCGATGTCATCGATATCAACATGGGCTGCCCTTCCAAACAGGTCACCGGGGGCCAGTCCGGCTCCGCCCTGATGCGCGATCTGACGCTTGCAGGCGAGATCATCGACGCCGCGATCCAGGGCGCCGCTGGCCGCCCCGTCACGCTGAAAATGCGCCTCGGCTGGGATGACGCCAACCTCAACGCCCCCGAACTCGCCGTCATGGCGCAGGATCGCGGTGTGCAGATGCTCACCGTCCACGGCCGCACACGCTGCCAGTTCTACACAGGCGGCGCCAACTGGGCTGCCGTCCGCGCCACGGTCGACGCCGTACGCCTGCCGGTCATCGTCAATGGCGACATCTCTGATACCGCTTCAGCCCGCGAGGCCCTCGCGCAGAGCGGCGCTTACGGCGTCATGCTCGGCCGCGCCGCGATGGGCCGGCCCTGGCTCGTCGGCGAAGTGGCCGCCGCGCTGGACGGGCGCGCCTGGCGCAAACCCGCCCTCAACGAACAGCTCGCGAGCCTTAGCGAGCAGATCTCTGACTCGATTGATCTCTATGGGGCCAGCCTTGGCCTCCGGATGGTGCGCAAGCATGTCTCTGCCGCCATCGACGAACTTGAAACTGACCTGCCGGCCGCCAGCCGCCGGCAGTTGCGCGCCGATCTCTGCCGGATAGGGGACGCCGGAGAGCTGATCGCCGCGCTGCGTAAGGTCTATCTCGGAAAGGTATTGGAGAAGGCGTTGTCCTCATGAGTACATTGACAGGTGAGAAGCCGTCCGGCCTCGCGGATCTTTCCCCTATTGCGTTGCTGCACATCGACCAGCGGCGCCGCATTGCGAACGTGAACCCGGCCGTCGAGGACATGTTCAAGCTCTCGCGCCGCGCGCTTGTCGGGCGTCCGCTGAGCGAAGTGGTGTTTCACGACTCCATCCTGTTTGAGCTGATCGACCGCGCTGAGCGAGGCCCGGCTGAAATCACCGCGCCGTCGACCCCCGTATCGGGCCCCTCGATGCAGATGCGCACCATCTGTGATGTCCGCATCCGCACGGTTGAGGACGGCAACTTCATCCTAGCTCTCTCCGAGGCGCCCTCGCGCGATACCGGGGAAGGCGTCGCAGGCGCGGCAGGGTTCGGGCGCATCCTCGGTCATGAAGTGAAAAACCCGCTCGCCGGCATCATTGGCGCGGCCCAGCTGCTGGAACGCCAGGCCCATCCCGGCCAGGCCGAACTGCTAGACATCATCAAGGACGAAGCCCGCCGCATCGAGCGCCTGGTCAACCGCCTCTCCGCTTTCGAGCTGTTTTCGGCCCCGCGCATGCAGCCCTGCAATGTCCACGCCCTGCTCGACAAGGTGATCGCCTCCGAGCGCGCTGCAATGGGTGCCCGGGTTGAGTTCCGCCGGGACTTTGACCCCTCCTTGCCGGGTGTGATGGGAGATCCCGATCATCTCCAGCAGGCCTTCCAGAACATCGTGCGCAATGCTGCTGAGGCCTCCTCAGAAGGCGGGCGGAAAGGCGAGGTTGTGCTGCGCACCGCTTATGCCGCCGGTCTTGCCGTGCGTCAGGCGCGTCTGGGCTCAGGCCTTCGCCGCGCCATGCTGATCTCCTTTGAAGACAATGGCCAGGGCATCCCGCGCGAACATCAGGCCACGATCTTTGATGTGTTCCAGAGCACCAAATCTGGCGGCAGGGGCCTCGGCCTCTCGATCGTCAGTGAAGTCGTCAATGCTCATGGCGGCCAAATCCGCGTCGATAGCCAGCCCGGCGCGACCCGTTTCACTATCCTGTTGCCGCTTTCGGAGGCTTAAAATCTCATGGCAGACAAGACTGTACTCCTAGCTGAAGACGATGCCAGCATCCGGCTCGTGGTGAACCAGACCCTGGTTTCTGCGGGCTATGAGGTGCGCGCTACCAGCTCCCCCGACGCGCTCCAGCGCTGGGTGCGCAATGGCGAAGGCGATGTCGTCGTCACCGACGTCTATCTCGGCGACACGTCGATCTTCGACCTGCTCCCCTCGATGAAGCTCGCCCGGCCGGATCTGCCCTTCATCGTTATGAGCGGCCAGAACACGATCCTCACGGCCGCCTCGGCGGCTGAGCATGGCGCCTTCGATTACCTGCCCAAACCGTTCGACATTGATGTCCTCTCCAGCCTTGTGCGCCGCGCGCTCAAATCCTCACCCGCGCCCGAGCGTGCCATCCACCCCGACGCCCAGAAGGCGGTCGCTGATGCGGGTCTGCCCCTGATCGGCCGGTCTGACGCGATGCAGGAAGTCTACCGCCTGATTGCCAAGGTGATGAACACCGATTTGACCGTCCTTATCGAAGGCGAAAGCGGCACCGGCAAGGAACTCGCCGCCCGCGCCATCCACCAGCTCGGCCAGTCCAAGCGCGGCCAGTTCATCGCGCTCGATCTTGCGGCCATGCCACCGGCAGAGATCAACCGCGAACTCTTCGGCACAGACGGCAATGGCGGCGCGGTGCATCTGAAAGGCGGCACGCTCTATCTCGACGAGATCGGCGATCTCCCCGCCGAAGCCCAGGCCCAGCTTGTGAAGCTCCTCCGCGAGCCCGGTGGGGCGCGGCTCATCGCCTCCACGCGGCGCAATCTCGGCCGCCTCGTCGAAGACGGCAAATTCCGCGAAGACCTCTTCTATCGCCTGAACGTCATGCGGCTTTCCATTCCGCCTCTGCGCCAGCGCAAGGAAGATATTCCCGAACTCGCCCGCGCCTTTCTGATCCGCGCCCAGCGGCAGGGGCTCGCCGCGCGCACCTTTGACAAGTCTGCGCTCGACCTGATGGCTGCCTATGACTGGCCCGGCAACGTGCGCGAGCTTGAAAACCTCGTCCTGCGCCTGGCTGTGCTCAGCTCTGATTCGGTCATCACGGTGATGGATGTCGAGCGCGAGATGCGGATGGGCGTGGCCGAACAGACCGGCGCCAGCCTTGGCTTCGAGGCCGAAATCGAGGGCCTCCTGCATCGCTATGTGATGGGCGACCTCGTTTCCGGCGGTGAAGGGGAGGGCTCCAACGTCCACGAATCTGTCGTTAACCGCGTGGAACGCCCGCTGATCCGGCTCGCTTTGTCGGTCACCTCGGGCAACAAGGTCCGCGCCGCGCAGCTTCTGGGAATGAACCGGAACACGCTGCGGGCCAAGATCAACGCCCTCGGCATTGCAGAAGACTGATTGACGAGCGACCTTTCTGTGCCTTTAGTGCACCACTGTTGCGGGTAGGACACTGAATCTGTGTCCTATTTGCAACGGGGCGGGGCCCACTAGAACCGGAATTGAGTGTCGACCGTAACAACCACCCAGGCCAATAAGGCGAGCTGGGCCCTGTTCGAAGGGCTTTTCATCATCGCGGCTCTGGTCGCGGTGTTCGCCACGTTTATTGCCATCTCCGGCGTCGTTCCCGACGACCCGACGGCCGGCGCAACGCCCTGGCTTCTGGGGCTGAACTTCATCCTCCTGATCGTGCTCGCCATCATCGTGACGCGCGAATACCTGCAAATCCGCGTCGGCAAGGAAGATGGCAGCGGCAAGCTCGCCCGCCGGTTCGTGCTGCTGTTCGGCTTCTCGGCGCTGATCCCCGCGATGGTCGTGGCCGTCTTCATGGGCACGTTCATCACCCGCGGCCTGGACCGGTGGCTGGGCGAACGCGTCGACCATCTGATGGAGCAGAATGCGGAAATCTTCCGCACCTATGTCGACAACTTCCAGACGACCTTTGATTCCGACATGCGGCTGGCAGCCCTCGATGTGGAGAGCTTTGCCCGCCAGGTAGACCAGAGCCTCGCACGGGCGCCGGAAAGCGAAGATGGCGACGGCGCGATCTATGACTACGCATCGACAGCATTCTTCGATGGGCTTCGCACGGAACTCGCCAGCCGGGAATTTCTCACCATCGCCCTCCTTGGCGCAGATGGCGTTGATCTTATTGCTGAAGCAAGTGTGCAGGATCCGATCCTGCTGCTTCCGCCAAAGTCGGCCTATGTTGAGGCTGACCAGGGCGCAGTCGCAACCACGCTGTATGAAAACCGCGGTCTCGCAACGGCCCTGATTCGCATCTCGGCGCCTACTGATGGCTACATCTATGCCGTGAAGGTGTTTGACAGGAACGCTGCCCGTTCGCTTCGGGAGGCCGAAGCGGCTCTTGAGGAATACTACGCTGCCAAGCGGAGCGGTGGACGATTGCAGATCATTTTCGTGATCGGCTATGCCCAGATTGCCGGCCTTGTTCTGCTTTTGGCAGG
Organism: Hyphomonas sp.; assembly: GCA_046293975.1. GTDB lineage: Bacteria > Pseudomonadota > Alphaproteobacteria > Caulobacterales > Hyphomonadaceae > Hyphomonas. The sequence continues at coordinate 6,990 of JBKBIZ010000073.1, forward strand.
ACGCCTTGGCCTTGAAGCCGCAGGCCGGGTGACAGGCCCCATCGGCCGGCTGGCATCGGCAGCGCATACGGTGCGGGATGGTGATCTCAGCGTCCGCGTGCCTGTTACCGGCCCGGTCGATGAGCTCCACGCTCTGGGTCATTCCTTCAATGCCATGACCGAGCAGCTGGCGAGCCAGCGTGAAGCGCTCATCCGTGCCCGGAATGATGAAGAGGATCGCCGCCGGTTTCTGGAGACCCTTCTGGCTGAGCTCGGGGCGGGTGTCATGCGGGTCGGGCCGGATGGCCTCATCAGCCTCGCAAACCGTTCCGCCTCAGAACTTCTTGGCCTCTCCGAAATTGATGAAGGCGCGCCGTTGTCGATGGTTGCGCCGCAGTTCGAGCGCTATGTGCGGGATACGATTGATCGTGACGCGCCTGTGGACGCGACGCTGGATATCAACATCGGTGGAGAGGTCCGCAATATTCGCCTGAAAACGGCCCTCGGCCCGGAGGGTGGCTGCGTCATCACCTTCGACGACACGACACGCCTTGTGAACGCCCAGCGCCAGCTCGCCTGGCGCGATGTCGCGCGCCGTATTGCTCACGAAATCCGCAATCCGTTGACGCCGATCATGCTGTCTACGGAACGTCTCAAACGGCGCTACAGCCACAAGATCGAGGATCCGGACGGCGTATTTGACCGCTGCATCGAGACGATCCTGCGCAAGGTGGATGACATCGCCCACATGGTTGAGGAGTTCTCCTCCTTCGCCCGAATGCCCAGGCCCAGCGTTGCGCCGTTTGATCTGCGCGAACTGCTGCAAGGGGCGAGCTTCTCGCAAAGCGTGGTCTCGCCCGACATCGAGATTGAACTGATAACGGAGCTCAAAACCGCGACCTATCTCGGGGATGACCGCCTGCTCGGCCAAGCCTTCGGCAACCTGCTCAAGAACGCCGCAGAAGCCATTGAGGGGCAACCCATCGGCAATGATATCTCCGGCCATATCCGGATCATGCTCCAGAAGGATGTGCGCGGGCTGGAGGTCATCATCGAAGATAACGGCCCCGGTTTTCCGGCCGAAGTTCGCAACCGGCTGCTGGAGCCCTATGTGACGACGCGGGAAAAGGGCACAGGCCTTGGCCTTGCCATCGTGAACCGCATTATCGTCGATCATGGCGGCTCCATTTCTTTGCAGAACCGCCCGGACGGGCTTCGCGGCGCCCGTGTGCGCGTGGTGTTGCCGGAGAACGGCGCGCTGGCGATGCAGTTTGATGAAAATTCCACAGATGAGGTGGGCGGGGATGACCGCTTGCCTTACCCTTTGAGTTTGTAGAGGAGAGTAGCACATGGCACTCGACATCCTGGTAGTTGACGATGAGCCGGATATCCGTGAGCTGATGGCTGGCGTCCTTGGGGACGAAGGTTATGCTGTCCGCACGGCTGACACGGCGGAGCGCGCGATTGAGGAAGTCCGCTCGCGCACACCCCGGCTCGTGATCCTCGATGTGTGGCTGCAAGGCAGCGGCATGGATGGTCTCTCGCTCCTGAAATATCTCAAATCGATTGATCCGATCCTGCCGGTGATCGTCATTAGCGGCCACGGCAATATCGAAACCGCCATTGCCGCCATCCGGCGTGGCGCGTTCGATTTTATCGAAAAGCCGATCAAGGCAGACCGCCTGATGCTGGTTGTCGAGCGTGCGATTGAAGCGGCGGCGCTGCGCTATGAGAATGCGGCGCTGCGCAATCGAACAGGTGATGAAGAACGCTGGATCGGAAACAGTCAGGCTGCCGTTGCCCTGCGTGCTTCACTGGACAAGGTTGCTCCGACGAATTCGCGCGTGCTCATCACGGGGCCTGCCGGCGTCGGCAAGGAACTCGCCTCGCGGCTTATTCACAAGAACTCTGGCCGCGCCGATGGTCCGTTCGTTGTCGTCAATGCAGCCACCATTGCGCCAGATCAGATGGAGATTGCTCTCTTTGGAGAGGAAGACCAGCAGGGCCGCACGATCCGGGTCGGTCTGTTCGAGCGAGCGCACACCGGCACACTCCTGCTGGATGAAGTCGCCGATATGCCGATTGGTACGCAGAACAAGATATTGCGTGTGCTGACAGAGCAGCGGTTCCAGCGTGTTGGCGGGCGGTCTGATGTCAGTGTCGATGTGCGCGTTATGGCGGCAACAACGAAAGACCTCAAATCCGAGATCGAGGCAGGCAATTTTCGCGAAGATCTCTTCTATCGCCTGAGCGTTGTTCCGCTGCGCGTGCCGTCTCTGGCCGAGCGCCGCGATGACATCGTGGAGCTGGCCAACTATTTCTGCGAGCGCATTGCAGAGACCTCCGGCCTCACCCATCGCGCCTTCACAACCGAGGCGCTTGCGGTGCTACAGTCGATGGAATGGCCCGGCAATATCCGCCAGTTGCGCAACATGGTTGAGCGTATCCTGATCCTCTCGCCCGCCGATGCCGCGCGCCCGATCAGCGTGGATGAACTGCCGCGCGATCAGGGCCGGGGGCCATCCCCAGCGGCAAAAGCAGGCTCGGCAGAGCTCGTCGGCCTCTCCCTGCGCGATGCGCGCGAGCAGTTCGAGCGGGAATACCTTAGCCTCCAGATCACCCGTTTTAACGGAAATATCTCGCGGACCGCCGAGTTCATCGGTATGGAGCGCTCAGCACTGCACCGAAAATTAAAGGCTTTGGGGATATCCACGGGCATTCGTCAGGATACCTGAGCCAGACGCTGAAGGCTTGAAGATATGCACGTTCTGATCTGCGGCGCCGGGCGGGTAGGGCAGGGCATCGCCCGCCGCCTTGCTCGGGAAAAGCACGAGATCACCATCATCGATGAGAGCGCGGACCTTGTGGACCAGGTCTCCATCGATCTGGATGTTCGCGGAATTGTCGGCCACGCCGCCCACCCCGACGTGCTCAAGCGCGCCCGCGCGGCCGATTGCGAGATGATCATCGCGGTCACTCATTTTGACGAGATCAACATGGTGATCTGCCAGATCGCCCACACGCTGTTCTCGGTGCCCTTCAAGATCGCCCGCGTGCGTGATCGCTCCTATCTGGAGCCGGCCTGGAAGAACATCTTCTCCCGAGAAGGCCTGCCCATCGACATGGTGATCTCGCCCGAAGCGGAAGTGGGCGACGCCATCCTCCAGCGTTTCCGTACGCCTGGCACGATCATGAGCGCCAATTTCGCCGGCGGCCAGGTCAAGCTGCTCGGCTTTGAGCTGCGCGCCGACAATCCGCTGATTGATGTCGCCGTTGACCAGATCAAAGGTCTGTTCCCGGATCTTTCCGCCCGCATCATCGGCATCGGGCGCGGCGATTCCATTCATGCCCCGCGCGGCAAGGATGTCCTCAAGCCGGGCGACCGCGCCTATGTGGCCGTGATCGACGCCCATGCCAGCCGGCTGACCTCCATTTTTAATACCGAGCAGAGCCGCCTGGATCATGTCGTCATCGTCGGCGGTGGGAATGTCGGCCTGCATGTCGCCAAGATGCTGGAGAAGGAAAGCCATATCCGCGTCCGCCTGATCGAACGCGACCCCGAGCGCGCCAACAAGGCCGTCGCCGCCGTCAAGCGTTCCATCGTCATCCAGGGCGATGGTCTCAACCCGGACATCCTCGCCGAGGGCGGCGTTGACCGCGCAGATTTCGTCATCGCCATCACCGACGATGACAAGGCAAACCTCCTGATCAGCAACCTCGCCAAGCGCGCCGGGGCCAAGCGCTCGCTCGCCCTGATCAACTCGCCGGAACTGGCCGGCCTTGCCTCCGACATGCGCGTCGACACCGTGCTCGACCCGCGCGCGCTGACCGTTTCGCAGATCCTGATGCGGATGCGCCGGGGCCGTATTCTCAGCCTGCAATCCCTGGAGGATGGCATGGCGGAAGTTGCCGAGGGCGTCACCCTGGAAACCTCCTCCCTGATCGGCAAGCCGCTCGGCTATGACGATCTGCCCGAGGGCATGACGGCCGCGGCCGTTGTGCGCGGGACTGAGGTCATCATGGCCGATGAAGATGTCATTGTGCGCCCGGAAGATCATCTCATTCTCTTCTATGAGGCTGAGATGGTGCGCGCCGTCGAGAAGTTCTTCCGGGTGAACCCGGACTATTTCTGACGTGAATTATTCGTCAGTCATCCGTGTTCTGGCTTTACTGATGCTCATTCTGGCGGGCTGCGCGGCGTCGGCTGCGCTGCTGGCCTGGGCGTTTGGCGAAACAGCTCAGATCATCTCCTTTGGTGCCACGGCGCTCGGCATTTCGGTGTTCGCCTCCAGCGTCCTGCTGCTGGCGCCCAAGCCGCAGCGCCGCGCCCGCCCGTCTGACGCGCTCGCCGTAGCGCTGCTCTGGTGGTTCCTCTCGCCGGTGGCGGCGGCCATGCCGTTCGTCTTCGGAATTGCAAACGATTCCGTTGCAATAGCGCTTTTCGAAGCGGCCTCCTGCCTGACTACGACCGGTCACGCCATCCTCGACTTCCCGGACGGTTCCTGGCCCATCAGCCTGCTTTACTGGCGGGGCCTGCTGCATCTGCTGGGAACCTATGCCGCTGTGGTCATGGCGGCGGGCGTCTTTGCCGCGATCAATCTGGGTGGACCGGGTGTTCACCGCACGGTGCTTTTCACCGTGCCGGACGCCAGCTATTTCGACGCCATGCCGCGCATTTATATCGGCGTCGGTATCATGCTGGGTATCACGGTCAGCTTCATCCTGATTCTCCTGTTGATGGCCGGTGTGCCGCCCGTCCGCGCGCTGGCAGATGCCGTTAGTGTCATCTCCACAGGCCTTGTCCTGCCCGATTCAGAAGCCTTCCTGCCGGCTAATCCTGTGGCCGGGATTATCATGGCGGCCGGTCTCGCTATCGGCGCGCTGGGCCTTGCCGTCTGGCTGCCGCTGCGCATCGGCGCCGTCAAAGCGGCTATCACCGATCCGGAGACGGTGGTCTTCTTCCTGCTGATGCTGATCTTCGCGGCCGCTGTAATCCCTGTCGGCATCTCCCTCCAGGATGGCCTCGCCTGGTCGCTCTCCAGCCTGTCGACCTCGGGCATCCCGCTCTCGGCAGGTGGGCGGGACGCAGACATCCCGCTGACGATTGCCGTCCTTCCCGCCTTGATCGGCGGCTCGGCTCTGTCGGCGGCGGGCGGTATCAAGATCGCCCGCTTCATCGTCCTGGGCGCGCGCGCCGGGCAGGAATTCCGCCAGCTTGGCTATCGCCGCTCGATCCTCAGTTTCAAGTTTCGTGACAGGGAACTGGATGAGCGCAGCGTCATTGGCGTGTGGGTCTATTTCATCGTGTATGCGGGGGCAGTCTTTTCGGTCATGGCGGCGTTTTCGTTTCTCGGCCTGCCGTTTGAGGAGTCGATTCGCCTCTCGATTGGGGCGCTGACCAGCTCCGGTGGCCTGATCGGGCAGGCTACGGATAGTCTGGGACCGGTCGGCCAGATACTGCTCAGTATTGCCATGGTTTTGGGCAGGGTTGAAATTCTGACCGTGCTTCCAGCCCTTTCCCTCAGCTTCTGGCGGGGGTAAAGGGGGAACGCCCTTGCGCAGGGGAAGCAATCTCTTTAGCTGCGCAGGATAAGATAACAAAACAAGAAAGAAAAAAAGATGTCCGCCGATAAGAAGCAGAACCTCCAGGACACATTTCTCAATGCAGTCCGCAAATCGCGTACGCCGCTCACCGTCTTCCTCGTAAACGGCGTCAAACTTCAGGGTGTTGTCACCTGGTTTGACAACTTCTGTGTCCTGCTTCGTGGCGATGGGCGCCCACCGCAACTGGTGTACAAGCACGCAATCTCGACGATTGCGCCGAGCGCGCCCGTCCAGCTCTTCGATGAGGAAATGGGCGGAGACTGATCCCGATTTGACCGAAAAATTGATAGACCGCCTTCCGGCGCCGGAAATTGCCGGCGTCGTGATCCCGTGGTTCACGCCGAGAGATCGGCCGGGTCCGGACCGTTTGTCCGAGACCGCAGGTCTCGTCGAGGCGCTAGGCTGTGAGCTGGGCTTCATCCGCCCCGAACATGTCCGCCAGGTGAACTCGTCCTTCCTGCTGTCGGGCGGTCTGCTTGACCGGATGGCGGATGATATCGCCGAAACCAACGCCACGCTCGCGGTGATCGATGCAGCGCTGACACCTGTCCAGCAGCGCAACCTTGAAAAACGTCTCGGCGTGAAGGTTATCGACCGTACAGGTCTGATTCTTGAAATCTTCGGCCTGCGGGCGCGCACCAAAGAGGGGCGTCTCCAGGTAGAACTTGCGCGCCTCCTTTACGAGCGCTCACGCCTTGTCCGCACATGGACCCACCTTGAGCGCCAGCGCGGCGGCGGCGGGTTTCTCTCCGGTCCCGGCGAAAGCCAGCTTGAGGCAGACCGCCGGATGCTGGACGACCGGATTGTCCGTCTGCGCCGTGATCTCGATGACGTGAAACGCACCCGCGAAGTGCAGCGGGCAGGGCGCCGCCGCTCTGGCAAGCCGGTCGTCGCGCTCGTGGGTTATACGAACTCCGGCAAGTCCACGCTGTTCAACCAGCTGACCGGCGCGGACGTGTTCGCCAAGGACATGCCCTTCGCCACGCTCGACCCGACCATCCGCCGGCTCGACCTGCCGACGCTGGGCGAAGCGGCCCTCATTGATACGGTCGGCTTCATCACCGACCTGCCAACCCATTTGATCGACAGTTTCCAGGCCACCCTGGAAGAGTCGCTACAGGCAGACCTCCTCATCCATGTCCGCGACCGCGCGAGCGCTTCTGATATGGAGCAGGCTGAAGATGTCGCGCTGGTGCTGGAGCGTCTGGAAAAAGAGTCCGGTCTTGTGCTGCCGCCGATGATCGAAGCCTGGAACAAGATGGACGCGCTCGCGCCAGAACGCGCAGACTCTCTCACCGCGCTCGCTGCGATGACGGATGATCCGCCCGCCGCTGCCGTTTCGGCGCTTACAGGCGAGGGCCTCGATGCCCTGCTGGCCCTGATCGAAAAATCCCTCCTCCGGGGACGGACGGAAATCTCGCTGACGCTCGGCCCCGCCGACGGCAAGGCCCGCGCCTGGCTCCACCAGAACGGCGAAGTCCTCACCGAAACCCAACGCGAAGACGGCCAGACCGACCTCACAATCCGCGTCTCCACCGAACGCCTCGGCCAGTTCCGCGCAGAGTTTCCGGATCTCGCGGCGGGGGTGTCTCTGGGCTGATGGCGAGAGCCCGCCATCCTTCGACTTCGCTCAGGATGAGCTTCTCGGGCGTTACATTTGTTAGCTCATCCTGAGCGAAGTCGAAGGATAGAGCGGGCTGCACATAGCTCACAAGTCCTCGCCATCCTTCGGATGCGTCAGCCGGTAGAATAATCCCTTTTCATGAATTGGCGGCGCTGTGCGCGACTTCGCCAAAGATTGCAGTTCCGCCCAGTCTCCGTTGATGAACGCGATCTTCTTTGCGCGGGTCCATCCCTTGAGCTGGCGTTCGAAATAAACTGCGTCATTGGGGTCTTCAAAGTCGCCCGACCAGAC
>JBKBIZ010000074.1:0-14123 GCA_046293975.1 Hyphomonas sp.
GGCCAATCTCGGCTCGGGCCTTTTCGGCGGTTTGCCGGCAACGGGCGCGATTGCGCGCACGGCAACGAACGTAAAGGCCGGCGGACGTACGCCGGTGTCCGGAATTGTCCATGTTCTGACCCTGTTTGTCATCATGGTGTCCCTGTCTGACCTCGCCGGGCAGCTCGCCTTGCCGGCTTTGGCCGGTCTTTTGCTGCTCACAGCGTGGAATATGAGCGAGCCTGACAAGTGGCGCGACTATGCCCGGCTCCCCCTGGAAGACCGGCTCCTCCTGATCCTCACCCTCGTGCTGACGGTGGTGGCAGACCTCGCCATCGCCATCGGGGTCGGCGTCGGGCTCGGCCTTGCCCTGCGCCTGCGCCGCCGCCATACCCCCCCATCAGACTGGACCCCGCCAACCCGTTGACGATAGGGATAAATTCCTGCAATAGGAATAAATTCCATAATTTCAGACGGATGCGTGGCGATGCAGCACAAGGATATCTGGCGGGGGCTTGATCTCCTCGCGGCCCATCACGGCCTCACCGCCTCAGCCCTCGCCAAACGCGCCGGGCTCGACCCCACCAGCTTCAACCCCTCCAAACGCGAAGCCGCCGATGGCCGCCCCCGCTGGCCAAGCACCGAAAGCCTCGCCCGGGTTCTCGAAGCCGTCGGCGCCGGCTTTGACGATTTCGCCGCCCTCGTCGAAGGGCGCCGGGGCGGCTCGGCGCCCCTGATCGGCTTTGCCCAGGCGGGTCAGGACGGGTTTTTTGACGATGCCGGCTTCCCCGTCGGCGCAGGCTGGGAGGAGGTGCGCTTCCCAGGGCTCGGCGCAGAGACCGTCTACGCCCTTGAAATCAGTGGCGATTCGATGGAGCCCGCCTATCGCGCCGGAGACCGGATCATCGTCGCCCCCGGCGCCCAGGTAAAACCCGGAGACCGGGTCGTCGCCAAAACCGTGGCAGGCGAAGTCATGGCCAAAGTGCTCGCCAAAAAGAACGCCCGGATCATTGAACTGGCTTCCCTCAACCCCCTCTATGCCTCGAGGGAATTCAAGCCGGCCGACATATCCTGGATTGCGCGCATCCTCTGGGCAAGCCAGTAAGCAGGCGATTCCAAAGGCCACCCTCCCATGACCGACCCGAAATCGCCCGTCCCTCAAGCGGGGCTCGACCCCCAGGACTGGGCCGCCTTCCGCCAGACCGCGCATGACTTGCTCGACGCCGCCATCGACAAGATGACCGGCAATCATGAGGGCCGCGTCTGGACCCCGTTCCCGCCGGACATGAAAGCCGCCTTCAACCAGCCCCTCCCAAAGGAAGGGCAGGGCGAGGCAGAGATCGCCGGCCAGCTCGCCGCGCTGCTGCCCTATGGCGTGGGCAACACCCACCCCCGCTTCTTCGGCTGGGTGCATGGCTCGGGCACGCCGCAGAACATGCTGGCCGAGATCGTTGCCAGCGCGATCAATGCCAATGCCGGCGGGCGTGATCACGGCGCCATCTATGTCGAGCGCCAGGTCATCGCCTGGTGCCGCGAGATGTTCGGCTTCCCCGAAACCGCCAGCGGCCTCCTCGTCTCAGGCACCTCGCTCGCCACCGTCGTCGCCCTCAAGACCGCGCGTGACGCGCGCCTCGAATTCCGTAGCCGGAAGGAAGGCATCTGCTCGGGCCGCCTCGTCGGCTATGCCTCATCCGAAGCCCATGCCTGCAACCCCCGCGCCTTCGATGTCCTCGGCCTCGGCACAGATGCCCTGCGCCGCATCCCCGTCAACGATGCCTATGAGATGGACGTGGATGCCTTGCGCAAAGCCATCCAGGCAGACCGCGAAGCAGGTCTCACGCCTTTCCTGATCATCGGCACGGCCGGCACGGTCAATACCGGCTCCACCGATCCGCTGGCGGAGCTTTCTTCCATCGCCAGGGAAGAAAACCTCTGGTTCCATGTCGACGGCGCCTTCGGCGCGCTGGCCCGCCTCTCGCCCGCCCATGCCGAACGGTTCAAGGCCATCGAGCAGGCCGATTCGGTCGCCTTCGATTTCCATAAATGGCTGCATGTGAACTATGATGCCGGCTGCGTCCTCGTCCGCGACGAAGCCCATCATCGCCACGCTTTCTCAGACCGCCCGGATTATCTCAAAGGCACAGATCGCGGCATCGCGGCGGGCAATCCCTGGCCGGTGGAATATGGCCCGGAGCTCTCGCGCGGCTTCCGTGCCCTGAAGGTCTGGTCCCAGATCGCAGGCTTCGGAACCCAGCGCCTGGGCGAAGCCATCACCCGCAATTGCGATCAGGCCGCCTATCTCTCCGCCAAAGTCGCCGCTGACCCGCGCTTAGACCTGCTCGCTCCGGCCAAGCTCAACATCTGCTGCTTCCGCTACCGCCCCGATGGGCTGGACGAGGCCGCGCTCGGCGCCCTCAACGAGGAAATCGTCATCCGCCTGCAGGAAAGCGGCATCGCCGCCCCCTCGACAACCAAACTCAAGGGCCGCACCGCCATCCGCATCAACCTCACCAACCACCGCACGCAGATATCTGATATAAACCTTCTGCTCACGGAGATTGTGAGGATGGGGGAGCAAGTGGTCGCGGAATGAAAAAGCCCCGCGCCGGAGAGGGCGCGGGGCTTTACAAGCAAGTCGCAGGTGCAGCGGCCCCATGCCGGAGGCACGGAAACCGCCGCGAGCAATCTCTTAACGAGGCGCCATCCGGATGCCGCCATCAAGGCGCAGGCACTGCGCGTTGAAGTAAGTGTTCCGCACCAGTTCCAGAACCAGCGAACCAAACTCTTCAGGTTTGCCGAGGCGTTTGGGGAAGGGCACAGAGGACGCCAGACTGTTAAGCACCTTGTCCGAGGCGCGCAGCATCAGCGGCGTGCCGAAGATGCCCGGCATGATCGAGTTGACCCGAATGCCGATATCCATCAGGTCGCGCGCCATCGGCAGGACGAGGCCATTGACGCCCGCCTTGCATGATCCGTAGACGACCTGTCCGATCTGGCCATCCTGGGCGGCCACAGAAGCGGTCAGCGTAATCACGCCGCGCTCGCCGTCTTCCAGTTCCGGGAGGGTAGCCATGCCTTCGGCTGAAAGCGAGGCGATGCGGTAGGAGGCAACCAGAACGCCGCGTGCGCCGAATTCATAGTCCTCTGTGGTGAGGCGTTTGTAGCGAGCGTTTTCCTTGTCCCAGGAAAGCGTCTTGCCGCCTTTGGAGGCCATCGCGCAGTGAACGGTGATCCGCTCCTGGCCGTGGGCGGCGCGGGCCTTCTCGAAGCCGGCGACTGCGGAGGCCTCGTCCATGATGTTCACATTGCAGAAGATGCCGCCGATTTCCCTGGCGGTCGCTTCGCCGGCCTCTTCATTGATATCGAAGATGGCCACTTTCGCGCCGGCCTTAGCGAGCGCGCGGGCTGTGGCCTGGCCGAGGCCCGAGGCGCCTCCGGTGACGATGGCGGCTGTATCATTGGTAATGTGCATGGACGGGTTTCCTTCCCAAAGCTGACTTTTCCCAAGTCTAGGCAGGGAAGGCGGCGTTGGAAATGTTGACGCCGCGCCAAGACGGGCGGCGCGAAAAAGCGCCTGAAACGTCATTCCGCTTGCCGCAGGTTCAAACTCCCGTCACAAACCCTCCTCATGGATTGGGGTAAGCTCAGATCGTTTCACGCCGCCGCTGAATCCGGCAGCCTCACCCTTGCCGGTGAGCGCCTCGGCATTTCCCAATCGGCTGTCTCGCGTCAGATTGCGGCGCTGGAGGAACAGCTCGGCGTGTCGCTGTTCCAGCGCCATGCCCGCGGTCTCGTGCTGACGGACAGTGGCCACACGCTTTACCGCTCCACGATGGAGATGGCCTCGGCGGCCCAATCGGCCAATTCGGCCCTGCGCGACCAGCAGGAAACCCCGCAGGGCGAGCTGATCGTGGCCGCCCCGGTCGCTTTCGGGTCGATCTGGATGGTGCCCCGGCTGGGCAATTTCGTGAAACGGCATCCGGATTTGCGGCTCGATCTGCGCCTGGACGACCAGTTTGAATATGACCTCCTGAAGCTTGAGGCCGAATGCGCGGTGCGCCTCTGGCCGGCCGACAAGGCCGATCTGATCCAGCGCAAGCTCGGTACGCTGGGCACAAACCTCTATGCTTCGCCTGAATATCTGAAGATTCACGGCGTCCCAAACGAGCCTCAGGATCTCGATAACCACCGGATCATCGCCTATGGCGATGCCTCAACGCCCCTGATCGAGATGGCCTTCGCCTGCCGCGTGGGGCGTGATGACGCACCGCCGCGCCCGGCGACCCTGAAAGTCAACAATGTGTTCGCCATGCTCCGGGCGGTTGATGCCGGCCTTGGCATTGCCGATGTGCCTGACTACATGGCCGCCACACTGCCGCGTCTCGTTCGGGTGCTTCCTGAAGTAACTGGGCCGACTTTCGATCTTTACTTCATTTACCCAAGTGACCTGCGGCGGTCCAAACGGGTGGCCGCTTTCCGTGAGTTTCTGACAGCTGAGACTGAGCCTCTGAGGCGCGTTTCTATGCGTTCTGGATCATGAAACTATCGTAACGCATGCATATATGCATGCTTGGGCTGCTGTGCCGCATGTTGCATTGCAGCGAAAATCCCCTATCTAGGCGTCATGCCAAGGGTCCTGGGCATAACCCGATCATTCCTCCGATTGGGCGTTTCCTCCCCCCTTCAGGACCCCACTTTATGCCCGGCGCGTCTTTTGATGCTGCCGGGCTTTCTTTTTCCGGGCGTGCACTCAGCGTTTTGAACGCTTTTTCCGAGTTTACAAAATTTACAAAACACACTTTACCGGAAGAAGCCACGCGCCAGTCGCCAGATCAGGAAAATCACCAGTGCAATCGTGAAGCTCATCGAGCCATACAGCACAAAAACCGAAAATTCGTTCCAGGGTTGATCGAGATTCCCGCCTGACAGCTCCAGGAAGGGCGGTGCCCAGCCAAGGCTCACCGACACCTCATCATTCCGGCTGAGATCACGCAGCTTGTCGGCCCACATCATCGCCAGCTGGAAGAAGCCGAACACGCCCAGCGCGCCCAGCAGCAGGTTCATCGAGGTTTCGTCGGTCTTGGCCAGGCGCGCTTCCCGGTCGCGGGTCTGGCTCTCCATGTTGGAGATCAGCCGCTCGATATAATCGTTCCGCCGGCCGATGCCGCGCAGCTGGGTCATCTTCTCGAACACTTCGCTCTCGGTGTCATAGCGAAAGACGTTCATGTACCGGTCGCGGTAATAGTCGGCATAGTCGCCGGTGCGGAAGGCATAGAAGGCTTCGGCCGCGCGCTTCAGCCGCCCCTTGCTGCCAAGACGCTCCACCGCATCAATCAGCTCGAAGGCAGATGCCTCATACTCCCGCGTCATGAACTCGTTATGCATCGAGACAACATGGATCATGAAGGCATAGGGGCAGGTGCCGATATAGTCATTGGCCGCTTCCAGGCTGCGGGCTTTCTCCACATAGGTGGTCAGCGCGCGGGGGTTGGCAAAGCGTACAAACTTCCGCTCGGTCGCCTGTTCCTCCGTTGCCGGATAGATCGGGTCGGTAGAGTCCAGGATCTCGGAGGGGTCCTGGTTCATGAAGTCGATAATGTTCTGGTTGAAGCCAGCTATGAACAGGTATTGCAGGCAGTCCTGGCGCTGCCGGTCTTCCAGGGCGGGACGGGTTTTTCGGGCTTCCTCGATCTGCGCGTCGCTGAACGCGTCATAGTCGGGCCGGTTGATGACCCAGTGCCAATAGTCCGCCCCCATCCGCACTTCGGGCACATCCACAAGGCCCTTCGGGTTCAGTCCGTCGAGCTTCTGCTGATAGGGCAGGTAGCACCCTTCCTGCACCATCAGTGTACGGGGTGGGGGAGTGCCGGTAGCGGGGTCTGGTTCGGGGAGCAGCCGGCGGAAGAAAGTCGCGTCCTCAAAGAAAAAGAGCAGCCGGGAGACTGGCATCACAAGGCCGGGAACCTCGATAAACGGCGCTTCTTCCACCAGAGCGTCAAAGGTCGGCGCGAGGGTGTCGCTCCGGCGTTTCGTCTCGGGCCTGGGCAGTTTTGAAAACAGGTCGCCGGCATCAAGATCAAAGGATGCCTGTACATATTGCCAGAGGCTCTGGTCATCGCCGCGCGGGCTTTTGACGCGTAGCAGGTCCAGCGGGGCAATGCCTGTGCGCTCGTCGGTGGCGCGGAAAGGCGGGCTGCCGGGCGGGCGGGGGTTGGCCTCAAACTCCTTTGGCGCCGCTGCTTTCTGCAACAGGGAGAGGAAGTAGAACTCGCCAGGCGTATGGTCGTAATTGTAGCGGAAGGAGAGGTGATACCCCACAGCGCCATTGGCATGCGTGTACCAGAACCGCCGTACCCGGAGGGTGCGCGTCTTGCCGAGCCCTGGCGGCGTGGCGATAAAGCGGCGCCCCTCGGTAGACCATGAAATCTCATCGGGCGCGGTCACATCGATGAACTCGCCATCGCGCGGGCAGAGCGTATCCAGCAGGAAGTCATCTACCGCGCCAAGGCGTTCGCGGTCGGCGATGTCGTTGAACAGGGGCTCCACCGCGTCGCGGAGCCGTTTGCTGCCGCGATAGCCGGGCTGGAAATCGCGCACGGTGTCCGGGTCAAGGCGCCGTCCGAGCGCCGCCGTAACATTCTTCTCACTGACATAAAGCGAGAGGGTGAAATAGACAGACTTGTCCTCACATTCCTCAAAGCCGTGGTGCATGCTGGCCGCTTCCGCCATCCCGGTTGCTCCGTTGATGTCTGGCGCCGGCCCCCCGCCGGCTAGCTTCGGTCCCGGCGCACCCGATCAGTTGCGGCGAGTATCTCTTCAAACCCGGTCAGCGCCACAGTTTCACCCCGCGCGCAGGCAGCTTCCAGCGCGCCCAGCTGCTCGGCTGCCACGGGCGAAGAGGCCGGGTCGTGGCCCTTCAGCACAGTCACGCCGAAGAAGCGGCGCATATGGCTCAGAAGGTGGCAGGCCGTCAGGTCCGCGCCGCGCGAGCCGAGCACGCCCAGCAACAGGCCATCCTCCGCCTCCTGACCTTTTGACAGGGGGGGCTGGCGATAGTCGATGCCGACAAGACGCGCCCCGCGCCGCTCCCAGATCTTCAGCCGGTCCACCTGGTCCAGACCGGCATGGGCGCTGTCGAGGGCGTAGTCTTCCGGGCTCATCTTCACCGGATTGTTCATCTCGATGAAGATCAGCGCAGAGGGAACCGTTCCCTCCGGCCAGGCGAAGGCCTCGGCCGCTTCCTCGCGCACCAGATGCATCAGCATCCCGAACAGGCCGCGCCGGCGCTGGGTGGCATCCACGAAGATATAGGAAAGTGAAATGGTGGGGTCGCTCCCGTCGCCCGCAAAGGCGATGAAATTCGCCGCGCCGAGTACGGGCCCGTTCGCGCCTTCCGTGAGCAGAATGGCCATCTCCCTGTACGGCCCATAGAGCGCGGCAAGGCGCTCATACGCCTCACCCTCATTCAATGCGAGACAGGCGCGGAAGCCGTCGAGGTCTTCCTTCTCGTCGGGCAGGATGAAGGCGGCGTCATAGGCGCTGTAGAAGCGCAGCAGATGCGGATCATCGGCGCGCGTAATGTAATGGGCGATCACGCCGCCTTCGAGGGCGTCGCTTCGCTCGCGTCCGGGAATTGCCGTAACTGTCATGCCATCCAACTGGTCGCATGCCTGCCATTTCTGTCAACGGGATTTTCATCTGCGGCAACGCCGGGGCAGGGCTCGACCCCTTCGCGAGGATGGGGAATGCTAGCGGCAAAGAAAAGCTGCGGAGGAACCCCCATGACATCACGCCCCCTCGTCGACCCTGAACTGATCCCTTTCCTGGAAGCCTTCCAGACGGTGAACATCGATGCGGGGAACCTCGCCGTCATCCGCCAGGCCCGCGACGCGGCGCTGGCACAGCTGCCGCCCTTTCCGGCGAGTGTCAGCGTGGAAGAGGTGTTCATCCCCGGCCCGAAGGGCGCGCCAGATGTGCGGGTAAAGCTCTATCGCAAGAAGGACGGCGCAGAGGGCCCACGCCCCACCATCCTCCACCTGCATGGCGGGGGGTATATCATGGGCAACCCCGAATTCATGGGCCCGATGTGCGCGCTCTGGGCAGACGCCTATGACGCGGTTGTCGTCGCCCCGGCTTACCGGCTCGGCCCGGAGACGGCCTATCCGGGCAATGTCGAAGACGCCTACGCCGCGCTGGCCTGGGCGAATGTAAAGGCCGCCGAGTTATGCATTGATCCCGCCCGCATCGCGGTCGCCGGGGAAAGCGCGGGCGGGGGCCTGGCCGCCGCGCTGGCGCTTCTCGTGCGCGACCGGGGCGAATACAGCTTCTGCCACCAGCAGCTGATCTTCCCGATGATCGACGACCGCACAGCCGTGCGCGCAGACCTTTCCCCCATGTTCGGAGAGTTCGTGTGGACCAACGCGTCCAACCATTTCGGCTGGGCTTCACTGCTTGGCCAGCCACCCGGCAGCCCGGACGTGTCGCCCTATGCGGCGGCCGCCCGCGCCGAAAGCCTTGCCGGCCTGCCGCCTGCCTTCATCTCGACCGGCGCGCTTGATCTCTTCACGGAGGAAAACCTGGAATACGCCCGCCGCCTGATGGCCGAGGGCGTTCCTGTGGAGCTTCACGTCTATCCCGGCGCGCCGCATGCCTACATGCAGATGGCAGGGGCCCGCGTCACCCGCGCCTATATGCGTGACGCCTTGTCAGCGCTGGCGCGGGGGCTGGGTATAGACTGGAAGGATTAGACAGACGCCCGCAGCATCCAGGCCGTTTTCTCGGCAATCTGGGCGCGCTGGGTGAAGAGGTCGACGCTGACCGGGTCAGCATTCTTCTCGGCGATGGTGATGCCATATTTGGCTGCCCGGCTGACGGCTTCATGGCCGGCGGCGAGGTTCTTCAGCATGTCTTCAGCATCGGGGACGCCATTATCTGGCTTGATGGTCGCATGTTCCAGCATTTCGCCAGAGGAGCCCGGCGCAAAATGGCCCAGCGCCCGGATACGCTCGGCGATCACATCGAGGGCCGTCCACAGCTCGGTATACTGCGTCATGAACAAGGCGTGCAGCGAGTTGAAGCGCGGCCCGGTGACGTTCCAGTGATAGCCGTGGGTCTTCACATAGAGGGCGTAAGTTTCGCCCAGCAGGGTTTTGAGCGCGTCGGCGCTGGACTTACGGGCGGCGTCAGACATTCCGATGTCGATGGACATGAAATTCTCCTTTTGAAACAGACATAAGGGGCCAAGCCCCGACATACCCTCAAGATGGGCACGACGGGGCCGGGTTTCAAATCTGAAACGATGGGCGGTGCTATAGGTTCCGCCTATGCCTTCAGGAAAGGCTGCCACAGAAACGCTGGATGCGGACCAGCGCCTGCGTCAGCGCGGCGTCCGAGGTCGCATAGGAAATACGGAAGGTCTCGGGCAGGCCGAACGCTTCGCCGAAAACAATCGCGACTTTCTCCTGCTCCAGCAGTTGGCTCGCAAACGTCTTGTCGCTGTCGATCACAGTGCCGCTGGCCGTCTTCTTGCCGATCAGGCCCTCGCAGGACGGATAGACATAGAACGCGCCTTCCGGCTTGGGGCAGACGATCCCGGCGGCCTGGTTCAGCCCCTCGACCATCATGTTGCGGCGCTTTGCATAGGCAGCGCGAAACACGGGCAGGAAATCCTGCGGGCCGTTCAGCGCTTCAACGCTCGCCCACTGGCTGATGGAGCAGGGGTTGGAAGTGGACTGGTCCATCACCTTGCGCATCGCTCCGATCAGTTTCTCCGGCCCGGCGGCATAGCCGATGCGCCAGCCGGTCATGGCATAGGCCTTCGACACGCCGTTCATCGTCAGTGTGCGGTCATAAAGGGCAGGCTCGACTTGCGCGATCGTCTTGTATTCGAACCCGTCATAGACAAGGTGCTCATACATGTCGTCTGTCAGCACCCAGACTTGCGGATGGCGCAGAAGCACGTCGGCCAGGGCCTTGAGTTCAGCCCCGGTATAGGCCGCGCCAGTGGGGTTGGAGGGAGAGTTCAGGATCAGCCATTTGGTCTTGGGCGTGATCGCCGCGTCCAGCTTTTCAGGCGTCAGCTTGTAGGCGGTATCAGCCCCGCAGGGCACGGCAACCGGCGTGGCGCCCGCCAGCAGCACGATCTCGGGATAGCTCACCCAGTACGGCGCCGGGATGATCACTTCATCGCCGACATTCAGCGTCGCGATCAGCGCGTTGAACAGCACGGCCTTGCCACCGGGTGACACGTTCACCTGCGAGGGCTTGTAGGTCAGGCCATTCTCGCGGGCGAATTTGGCCACGATGGCCTCCTTCAGTTCCGGGATGCCGTCAGACGGGGTGTACTTTGTCTTGCCCTCGCGCATGGCGCGGATGGCGGCTTCCTTGATATTCTCCGGCGTGTCGAAGTCGGGCTCTCCGGCGCCGAGGCCAATCACATCGAGGCCCTGACGCTTCATCTCGTTGGCCTTGGTCGTCACGGCAATCGTGGCGGAAGGCTTCACGCGGTTGATTGCGTCGGACAGGCGGATGTCGGCGGCCATGGGGCAGTCCTTTTTCTGGGGGGTGGTCAGCAGTGTGCGGGGCACGCTTACTGGAGGCCTGGCAGGCCTTCAAGGCGCTGAATTGGCGCTCCTCGCCCCTGGCGCCGGTCCCTTCCGGAAACTAATGCCCGCCGGATTAACTCGTTTTGCTAAATTTTGCCGGTATTTTCGCAAGGTGCTAACCGAGCAGGTCCAATATGGGCCATGTTGCGGATAAACCTGCCTGCTGGCAGGCCGCGCATCCGGAGAAGTGCCATGAGCATGGAGAACTGGACCCAGAATTTTGACGCTGCCCTTAACCGCGCCGGCCACGAGATATCCAACCTGACGGGTCATGTGGCTGATTTCTTCATTGCGCTCAGCCTCGTTGAGAAGATCCTGCTGGGCGGCCTCGCCGTGCTGATGATCGGCTACATGTTCCTCCCTGGCGGGCGCGGGGAAGGGGTCGGCAATTCCAGCGGGCGGTATTTTGCCGGTTTTCTCGTGCTCGTTGTGGTGGCCGGCATATTCGGCGGTCTGATGCTGTCCGGGCGCATTTCCTTCTGATGCGCAGCCCTTTGGCTTTCCGCCGTCCCCGGTCTCCATTATCTCTGCGCCCATGAACGACGCAGCCCCCGGCGCTGCCCCGGTCCGCGGGGTGGACGTCATCCGTGAAAACCTGAAACACCTGCCCTCGCGGCCGGGCGTCTACCGGATGTTCGGTGAGGCGGGCGAGGTGCTGTATGTCGGCAAGGCCCGCGACCTGAAGGCCCGCGTCTCCAGCTATACCCGTATGGGCGGCCACACCCAGCGCATCGCCCGGATGATCTCGCTAACCCGCGCGATGGAATTCGTCGTCACCGAGACCGAGACCGAGGCACTGTTGCTCGAAGCCAGCCTCGTCAAATCCTTGAAGCCTCGTTTCAATGTGCTGCTGCGCGATGACAAATCGTTCCCCTATATCCTGATCCGCCGCAATCATGAGGCGCCCCAGATCAAGAAGT
The DNA here is from genome assembly GCA_046293975.1 of Hyphomonas sp. Taxonomy (GTDB): domain Bacteria; phylum Pseudomonadota; class Alphaproteobacteria; order Caulobacterales; family Hyphomonadaceae; genus Hyphomonas. The sequence goes on from JBKBIZ010000074.1 coordinate 11,504, forward strand.
ATCGCGGCTCCAAACAGGATGAGGGCGACTATTTCGGCCCCTTCGCCAATGCCGGCGCCGTCATGCGCACGCTCGACACATTGCAGAAGGCGTTCCTGCTGCGCACCTGCGAGGACAGCGTGTATTCCGCCCGCACGCGCCCCTGCATGCTCCACCAGATCAAGCGCTGCGCCGCCCCTTGCGTCGGCCTCGTCTCGAAGGAGGACTATACCGCGCTCGCCGATGAAGCGGCCGACTTCCTGCGCGGCAAGGCAGGCGAGCTCCAGAAGCGCCTCGCTTCGGAAATGGAAGCGGCGTCCGAAGCCATGGAGTTTGAGACCGCCGCGCGCCTGCGCGACCGTATCCGCGCCATTGCTCATGTTCGCTCCACCCAGGACGTAAACCCTGACGGGATCGAGGAGGCGGACGTCTTCGCCATCGCTATGGAGGGCGGTGTTTCCTGCGTGCAGGTCTTCTTCATCCGAGCTGGGCAGAACTGGGGCGCCAGCGCGCACTTTCCCCGCCATGAAAAGGACCAGACAGCGCCGGAGATTCTCGCCGCGTTCCTCGTCCAGTTCTATGACAAACGCCCGCCGCCCAAACTCATCCTCGTCAGCGAGCCGCCCGATCAGGCCGACCTGATCGAAGAGGCACTTGCGCTGAAAGCGGGCCGCCGAATTGAGCTGCGCCGTCCCGAGCGCGGCACCAAGCGCGACCTCCTCACCCAGGCCGAGCGTAATGCCAGCGAAGCGCTTTCCCGCAAGCTGGCCGAATCCGCCAGCCAGGAACGCCTGCTGACTGAAGTTCAGAAAGTGTTTGACCTGCCGGCCCCCCCGCAGCGGATCGAGGTCTATGACAACTCCCACATTCAGGGCACGAACGCTGTCGGCGGCATGATCGTTGCCGGGCCGGAAGGCTTCCGCAAGCAGGCCTACCGGAAGTTCAACATCAAGGACACCGAGATCACGCCGGGCGATGATTACGGCATGATGCGCGAGGTCATGCGGCGGCGCTTTGCGCGCGCGATGAAGGAGAAACTGTCCGGGAATGTCTCGGAATGGCCAGATCTTGTCCTGATTGATGGCGGTCTTGGCCAGCTCAGCGCCACAGTGGAGACGCTGGCCGAGCTTGGTCTGACGCCCGATGATGTGACGCTGGTCTCCATCGCCAAGGGGGTTGATCGCAATGCCGGGCGCGAACAGTTTTTCCGTCCCGGCAAAGCGCCCTTCAAGCTGCCCGAGAATGCACCTGTTCTCTACTATCTCCAGCGCCTTCGCGACGAGGCCCACCGCTGGGCCATCGGTGCCCACCGCCAGAAACGCGCCGCCGAAGCGGCCCGTTCACCCCTCGACGAGATCGAAGGCATCGGCCCCTCCCGCAAGAAAGCGCTGCTTCACCATTTCGGTTCAGCGCGCGGCGTTTCCCGCGCCAAGGTCGCTGATCTTATGGAAGTCGAAGGCGTCAATGAGGCCCTCGCTATCCGCATCTATGGCCATTTCAACGGTGGCTGACAGAGCGCTGCTGGCTCAGCCTTTCTGGGCTTCAGCGCGCGCCGCAAGCGCCCCCATATAGCTCTCGATCAGCAGGACCAGTTCGTCCTCCAGCGCTTGGGGGTCCAGCTCCAGCTCCGGTTCGGAGGCGGCCGCGCGCAGCAGACAGATCACAGCATGGGTCAGCACAAAGGCCGACTCCCGGCCCAGCACGAAGTCAAGATCATTCCGTGTTCGGATGGATTCAAGAAAGGCGAGGTGGTGCTGGCTAAGGATGCTTTCCCCCCGCGCGCGGAAGAGGGCATCCATGAGCAGAATGCGCGTTTCGGGCGATCCCTCGATGCCGCTCATGATCGCCTGCACGATCGTGCGGATGGCGTTCTGCTCGGGGGCGGCGAGTACGATCTCGGTGACCTTGAGCCGCATCGCCTCGGCCTGGCGTTCCCCCATCGCGGCGAGGATGTCGTCGCGGTCGCTGAAATACTGGTAGAGTGTGCCAATGCTGACCCGGGCGTGTTCCGCAATCCGGTTCGTTGTCAGCCGGGATTCCCCCTCGGCTTCAAGAAGCTGAAAGGTTGCCGTTAAAATCGCGTCGACAGTAGCCTGCGCACGCGCTTGCTTCGGATTTCTCCGCATCTTTTCAGTCATTTGCGTCCCCCGACCTTCCGCCGCCCGGCTTTTTGCCTGATGCGATGGGAAAGTCTGAGGATAACTTACGTTATTTCAGTGGTGTAGCCAAGAACCCTCATAGAGGATCAACCTGGAGAGTTGGGGGCTTACCACGGCGCCCGGTATCCCCTATATTGGTCCTGTCTTCGGACTATGGCGATAAACGCGCGTGTAATAAGCGGTTCGGACCCGGGGGCGGTACCCGGCGGCTCCACCACAAACCCGCCTTCCTCCAAGGAAAAGCGGGTTTCTGACGGGGCCGAACCAGGATCGACGTGTGTTCAAAGACGATGTTTTTGCCCGGGCTGAGTAACCCGTTCAAGGCTCAAAACCAATAGGTGCTAACGATAACGAAGCACTCGCTCTGGCTGCCTAACCGATAAGCCTCACGGCCTAAGGTTAGACAAATAGAACGCGGTTCGGACCGAACCGGGTAACAGAATCGGAAACCGGGGGCTGGGGGCGAGCCTAGCAACAGAATC
>JBKBIZ010000075.1:0-14090 GCA_046293975.1 Hyphomonas sp.
ATGTCATCGACCCCAGCCATGTGCTGAAGATGGATCAGGTGTCGGTGCTCGAACTCGCGCGGCATTTCCCCGCGACCGAGCTGGCGCATATCGGCGACGAGACGGATCTGGCGAACAGGTTCCCGATCAAGCGCGAGATTGTGCCGCTTATCTCGCTCGACGAGATCATGACTTACATTGATTGCCCGCCCGTCTCCTTCATCAAGATTGATGTCGAAGGCGGCGAGCTGGACGTTCTGCGCGGCGGAATCGAGACGCTGAAGAAACACCGCCCCTCCATTCTCTGCGAAATAGACAACCGCGAGAGCAGGTTTGGCGCAGGCAAGGAGGATCTGCCGGATTTTCTTCGCAGCCTGAACTATACGCCGCGAAGAATATCGGACCTTGCGGAGATCCCGTGGTCTGCCCTTGAGACAAATACAGTCTTCACACTGAACGGCCCGCCGGCATAAATCAGCACCCGGACGATAATATGGGAGGTGGGCATCGGCATTACTTCAGCCCACCTTCCCCGTGCCAGGTCAGCCCTGAACGTTTGACCGCATATGCGCGGCAATGGCGTTGGCATGGCCATGACCCAGGCCGTGGTCTTTCTTCAGCCAGCTCACGATGTCGGCATGCTTGGCGCCCTTGCGGGAGGCGACCAGCGTGAACCAGTGGCTCATCGGCTTGCCATATGTCTTCTCGATCACGGGGAAATAGGAGGCAGGCCCCTTGATCGGTTCGCTTCCGGTGATTTCGTCGGCCATTGAAAGCCTCCATTTCTATAAAAAACATGCGCCGGCGGCGCATGCCGCTGCTATAGCACGCTGAAAGGGCGCGCGCCCTAGTCGCGCAGCAGTTCGTTGACACCGGTCTTGGAGCGGGTCTGCGCGTCGACCGTTTTCACGATCACGGCGCAGGCCAAGGAAGGGCCGCCTTTGGGGTCGGGCAGCGTACCGGGGACGACGACGGAGTAAGGCGGCACCTTGCCATAGATGATCTCGCCGGTGCTGCGATAGACGATCTTGGTGGACTGCGTGATAAACACGCCCATTGCGAGGACCGAGCCTTCGCCGACGACAACGCCTTCGACGACTTCAGAGCGCGCGCCGATGAAACAATTGTCTTCGATGATGGTCGGGTTGGCCTGGAGGGGCTCAAGCACGCCGCCGATGCCGGTGCCCGCCGAGATATGGCAATTGGCGCCAACCTGCGCGCAGGAGCCGACCGAGGCCCAGGTGTCGATCATCGTGCCTTCGCCGACATAGGCGCCGATGTTCACATAGGATGGCATCAGCACGGCATTCTTGGCCACATAGGCGCCCCGGCGCACGGCCGAGGGCGGCACGGCGCGGAAGCCGGCTTCCTGAAATTCCCTGGCGCCCCAGCCTTCAAACTTGGAGGGCACCTTGTCCCACCAGCTGCCGCCGCCGGGCACGCCGCCAATGACGCCGTTGGCATTGAGGCGGAAGGAGAGGAGCACGGCTTTCTTCAGCCATTGATGCGTGGTCCAGCTGCCGTCTGCTGCTTTGGTGGCAACGCGGGCTTCGCCGCTGTCGAGCAGGCTGATGGCGGCATCGACCGCGTCGCGCACTTCGCCGGTAGTCGAGGTGGAGAGCGCGTCGCGCCCCTCCCAGGCAGCATCGATTACACGGGCAAGGGCGTCGGTCATGGCATCTCTCTCAGTCTTATTTTTTAACAGTCAGGCTCGACACCGCCGTGTTCAGGAAACCGGCAAGGTCGCCGGTGACATAATCGATGTGCTCGGAGCCGTCATCCCCGAAAGCGTCCCCTGCCCCGGCGGGACGGGCTTCGATGGGCTCATGGCTCCAGTCTTTATCGGAGTGGACAAGCACCGTGGTGAAGCCAAGGGATTTGGCGGGCTTCAGGTTGCGGGCAAGATCCTCGAAGAAGATGGCGCCCTGGGGTTTGACCTGATGGGTCTGGCAGAAGGTCTGGTAGGCATCGAGATGCGGCTTGGGCCGGTAATCGGCCTCCACGATACCGAAGCTGTCATGGAAAAGATGGGCGAGCCCCATCTTCTCGGTCACCCGCTCGGCATGGCGGCGCGAACCATTGGTGTAGATGAATTTGCGGCCGGGAAGCGCGGCAAGCGCCGTGCGCAGATCTGGCAGGTCCGGCAGCGGGGAAAGGTCGATCTCGTGGACATAATGAAGGAATTCTGCCGGATCGAGATTATGGAGCTGCATCAGGCCTGAGAGCGTCGTGCCATATTTAGCGTAATAGGCCTTCTGGACCGTGCGAGCCTCGCCGCGCTCCATCTTGAGGAAGCGGGAGACAAAATCGGTCATGCGCACATCAATCTCGGCAAAGAGATCGCATTCGGCCGGATAGAGGGTGTTATCGAGATCAAACACCCAGTCCTCAACGTGACTGAAGGCTGCGCTGTCCGGTCCGGGGCAGCTCATTTGCCGCCTGCCTGAGTAAAGTCCCGCGCGAAGAACTCATACACCAGCTTGCGCTCAACTGGGGCCGGTGTGCGGGTAAACAGCGCGGTACGATAGGCAGACACTTCACAATCCTCCCGGCCGGAGATGGCGAATTTTGCGCGCCCGACGCAGAAGGCTTCATTGGCATTGGCCAGGGTGCGCAGCTGGGCGCCATCTTCCATCTCGGCATAGACGAAATGTTCCGAACCCCGCAGCGGTCGGTCGATGACACGGGCACAGCCGCCTGCCTCGATACGCCACCAGCCGCGGCTTTCCCAACCTTCCGGGCTGCGCCGGGCAATGGAACTCCAGATACGGTTCTTGGTGCGGTTACAGAGGGTGAAGCCGACATTGCGGCCCCGCTCCTCGGCGGCCTGTTCGAGATAGTCGATCAGGTCTGAGTCAGAGAGGTTTGCCGGCAGGCCGCGCAGCTTCAGGAAGTCGGCGATCGCAGAGCGGGTGCGCTGACCGATATGACCATCGACATTCCCCGAGACGACGCCCGCCTCGTCCAGCAGGCGTTGCAGGCCCGCATTGCGCGCGGCGTCTTCTGAATAGTTGTCGATCTCTGTGAACTGGTTGGTCCAGGTGCCATCTTTCGTGATGTCGACCGGGCGGAAGCCTTGTGTCTCCAGGCCCATTGCGGCGCAGTCGGGCGGGCTCTCCAGCGAGAAGCCGCCGGTGGGGTCCACGCACAGCTCATGCCGGCCACCCCATTCACGCCCCCCGCCAAGATGGGCCGTCGAGGTGCGGGCATAGAGATAATGCACGCCGACCTTGAGCGGGCCAGGCAGGGCAATGCGGCAGGAACCGGGGTGGAGCTTGGTCCAGCCTTCAACTGTAACCCCGGTGCCTTCCTGACGTCCGACAGCGGCTTCGATTACATAGCTGGTGCGATTGCACAGCTTCCAGCCTTCGCCTTCCTGCGCCTCTGCGGGCAACAACAAGGCAACCAGCGAAGCAATCGCCAGGACTACAATTCTAAGAAACCAGCGTTCCAGCGCCATGTTCGGTGAACAGCTCCATGAGCAGGGCATGCGGCGCACGCCCATCCAGAATAACCGCCGCCCCAACACCATGATTTACAGATTGTGCCGCCGTTTCAAGCTTCGGTATCATACCGCCTACAGCTGTACCGTCTTTAATCAGCAGTTCGACCTCTGAAGCCGGGATTTCCCGGATGAGATTTTTCTGCTTGTCGAGCACCCCGGCCACGTCCGTCATCAGGATCAGGCGGCTGGCTTTCAGCGCCGAGGCAAGCGCCCCTGCGGCCGTATCGGCGTTCACATTGTAGCGCGCGCCATCAGCGCCGACACCAACCGGAGCGACAACAGGAATCAGGGCCGTGTCGGATTTCAGCAGCGCCTCGAGCACGCTGGTATCGACCGCGCTGGGCTCGCCGACGAAACCGAGATCGACGATCTGCTCGATATGGCTGTCAGGGTCGCGCGTGGTGCGCGTGGCTTTCTCCGCCCTCAGAAGATTGCCGTCTGCGCCTGAGAGGCCGACCGCCTTGCCGCCCGCCTGGTTGATGGCGCGGACAATGGATTTGTTGATCGGGCCGGAGAGGACCATCTCGACGACTTCCATCGTTGCTTCATCGGTCACCCGCAGGCCATCCTTGAATTCCGACACGATGCCGAGCTTGTCGAGCAGCTTGCCGATCTGCGGGCCGCCGCCATGCACGATCACCGGATGGATGCCCAGAGCCTTCAGGAGCACCACATCGCGGGCAAAGCTCAGCGCCAGGCTGGCATCGCCCATCGCATGGCCACCATACTTCACAACGATGGTCTGGCCGGCATAGCGCTGGATATAGGGCAGAGCCTCTGAAAGGGTGCGGGCGGTGAACTGGGCGTCGGATTGGCTCGTCATGGCTTGCCCCATATCGCGCTTTTGACCGACGCGAAACGGGTTTGTCTATGCAATTTGCCGGACCGTCAGCGCCGCGACCTGACCCGGCGTGTCCGGGCCGATGGCTGCGTCTCTTCGCTGCCCCCAGATGTAGCGTTGCGGCGTTCGATTTCAGCAAGGCGGTTCTGTATCCGCCGATGCTCCATCTCGCGCGCTGCCTTCATGTTCGCCTGGTACGTGATGAAGCCGATAATCAGAAAGATTATCCCGAACGGAACGATGATCATCATGCCACTCTCCCCCGCGAAACGCTCAGCGCCGGCCGCCCGTCTGGCTCAGCTTCGCAGGGACAGGAACCAGTTCCCCTTCATCGGCAGTTTTGCGGAGGCGCGAGAGTTCTGCAAGCTCACTCTGGATACGGCGCAGTTCGAGTTCGCGCCCTGCTTTCTGGGTTCGGCAATAAAACAGCACGCCCACGCATACAGCAATCAGTACAAACGGAATTACCAGCAATGCATTGTCCCCTTAACTCAACTTGCTCCCTTTAAAGCCCCGCGGATTCATGCGTCAAGCCGGGTTGAATACGGCGAGCCTTTAAGGTGGAAACTGCCTGTCACATTTGCAAATGCATGAAGACACTGTTCGGATCTTCAGCATACTCCCCGAAAGGGCCACTATAGCGGAAACCATAGCTTTCGTAGAGCTTTCGGGCCGGGACAAAGGCATCCATAGAGCCCGTTTCCAGCCAGATATCTGTATAGCTGCGATCTTTTGCAGCGCTGAGTATGTGTTCCAGCATCAACCGGCCAAGCCCCCTTCCCCTCAGATGGGCGCGGGTGTGCATGGACTTGATCTCTGCCTGCCGGGCTTCAATCTGCTTGAGCGCGCCGCAGCCGATCAACGCGCCGTCTTCCCACATCGACCAGACGCTGATCGAGGGCTGGCGCAGGCCATCTATGGGCAGGAAGTGGCAGCTCTCAGCCGGTGAGGCGGCGAGCATGGTCTGAGCATGGGCGGCAATCAGGTCAGCCATTTCCTGGCTGGTGAGATCGTCAGGGCGGATGTCGATGGTCATGCAGGGGCGCCTCGCCGGAAGTATCCGGCAGAACCGCTAGCCGAGCGCGGCGAGGCCTGCAATCTCTGCCCGGAGCTCTGGAATGCCAAAGCCCTTTTCTGCCGAAGTCATGCGCACGACCGGATGAGCCGCGCCGCGTTTCTTGAGCTTTTCGGCGATCTTGGCGACGACCTTCTCGACCTCGCCCTTGGGCAGCTTGTCGACCTTGGTGAGGATCACCTGATAGGTGACGGCCGCCCCGTCCATCAGGTTCATGACCTCTTCATCCGTATCCATCAGGTCGCCGCGGCGGGCATCGACCAGAAGGAACACCCGGCGCAGGCTGGGCCGGCCGCGCAGATAGGATTTGATCAGCTTCGTCCAGGCAGCGGTCTGGGTCTTGGAAACCTTGGCATAGCCAAAGCCGGGAAGGTCAACGAGGTAGAGCTTTCCCTCATCGCCAATGTCGAAATAGTTCAGCTCGCGCGTACGGCCCGGCTCGGCCGATGAGCGGGCGAGCTTTGACCGGCCGGTGAGCGCATTGATCAGGCTCGACTTGCCGACATTCGAGCGGCCGGCGAAGCAGACTTCAGACCGGTCAGCCGGCGGCAGGCCCGACAGGCTCACCACCCCCATGATGAATTCGGCCTTACCTGCAAACAGCAGACGGCCAGCCTCCAGGGCTTCTTCAGAGAATTCCGGGGCTGCTGCGTCCAAGGTCTATTCCGCCTGCGTCTTCTTTTTGAGACCAAGCCTTATGGCAACGAACTTGCCGATCTCGGTCTCCACGCCGTTCAGGCGCATGATGATGTATTGCTGGATGAAGGTCAGCACGTTCGACCAGACCCAGTACATCACGAGGCCCGCAGCAAAGCCGCCGAAGACGAACATGAAGACGATGGGCATGGCCATGATGATGCGGGCCTGCATCTTGTCGGGCGGCGGCGGGGAAAGCGACTGAAGCGCCGCCATCGTCGCGCCATAGAGGATCGGCAGGATACCGATGCCGATGATGATGCCGATGATCGGGATGCTCTTCACGTCCGCGCCCGACCAGAACGGGATAAGGCCGAAGAGATTACCGATGGCCGTCGGGTCCGGCGCCGAGAGATCCTTCAGGTAGGCGAAGGGCGCATGGCGCATTTCCAGCGAGACATAGAGCGTCTTGTAGAGCGCGTAGAAGATCGGGATCGTGAAGAGGATGGGCACGCAGCCGCCGATGGGGTTGGCCCCCTCCTCCTTGTAGAGTTTCATCAATTCCTGCTGCTTGCGTTGCGGATCGCCGGCAAAGCGCTCGTTGAGCTGCTTCATCGGTTCTTGCAGCTTCTTCAGCTTGGCCATGGATTTGAAGCTGGCATTGTAGAGCGGCACGAGCGGCAGCTTGACCAGAACGGTGAAGGCCAGGATCGACCAGCCAAACGAGCCGAGATAGCCGTTGAGCCAATGCAGCACGTAGAAGAACGGCTTGGTCAGGAAGTAGGCCCAGCCCCAGTCGATGGCATCGACAAAGCGCGGCAGGCCAGACTTCTCGTAGCCCTGGAGCACTTCGAAGCGTTTTGCACCGGCAAAGATGCGGTTCTCCACCGTGACACTGGCCCCGGACGCAAGCTCGACCGGCGTAGCTTCGGTGCGTACTTCCAGCGGGCCGCCCCGCGCAAGGCTTGCGCGGTTGACGGAGGCCGTGAACGGACGGGATTGTTCGGGCACAAGCGCGCCCATCCAGTACATGTCGGTGAGGCCCCACCAGCCGCCTTCATCAGAGAAGAAGCTGCCGTCAGCCGATTCGCCGCTGATCTTCTTGGCCTGGAACAGAGGCTTGTATTTTTGCAGGCGCAGTTCGCTGTCCACCACCCCCATCAGCCCCAGATGGGCCGGGCCGCCGCTGGTGGCAGAGGCAGGATCGGTGATCTCGAGAAAGCGTTTCCAGTCGCCATGCCGCTCGAACGAGCCGATGGCGCGAACGCTGCGCGGCGCGGCCGACGTGTTCGTCAACGTGTCGCGAAAGGTGAACATGAAATTCTCGTCGATCGAGATTTCCCGGTCGATGGTCATACCTTCCGTTTCCAGGCGCAGCGTCACCGGCGCGGCCGTGGTCAGTGTTTGACCGGCAACCTGTGTCCAGACGGAATTGCGGCCCGCCACGAGCGAACTACCGTCTGCCCAGTAATAGGTGCCGAAATAACTGCCTTCAGACGCTTCGGGACGCAGCAGGCGAATTTCCGCAAGCCGGTCAACCGTGGTGTAAAACTGCTTGAGGCTGAGATCATCGATGCGCGCGCCCGCCAGACGGATCGAGCCATCCACAGCATCGGCGTCGAATCTCACCCGCTCGCCCTCGGTGAGGGCTTCTTCCAGCGGTTTGGGCCCGAGCACCTCGGCGACCCCGGTATCGGTGCCGGCAACCTGCTCAGTTGCCGTGCGCACAGCCTGTTCGGCCTCATAGCGCTTCTGGGCCGGCTCCATCACGAAATACTGGTACAGGAAAACGAACGCGATCATCGCTGCCATAGCGATCAGGAAGTTGCGTTGTTCTTGTGGTTCCATGTCGGGTGTCCGCGAGGCTGAGAGCGTGCCGGTCGGCAGGCGCGAGGCTTAGGGTCAAGTGCGCGCGAGGCTTATCAGCGCGCTTTCCATATCGTCAAGCAAACGTGCCCAGCCGGTATCAAGTGTCGCTTCCCGCGCGATGAAGACATAATCCCATCCGGGGAGGCCATGTTGGGCCAGCAGGCGGCGGGCTGCTTCGCGCAAGCGGCGCTTTGCACGGTTACGCTCGACGGCGCCGCCGACCTTCTTGGTCGCCGTATATCCTTCCCCCACATGTTCCCCGGGCGCATCCCCGGGACGGGCGCGGGCCTGGACAACCAGTGTCTTGCGCCGCTCTGTGACGCCGTCGCGAACATAGGTGAATTCGCGGCGGCGGCGGAGCCGGCGCAGTTCTGACATGGGGGTGAGATCGGGCGGCATTACCTCAACGCCGGAAAACCGGCGCCGGGAGAGCTCGTCAGGCCGTCAGAGACTTACGGCCCTTTGCGCGGCGGCGCGCCAGGACCTTGCGGCCGTTCTTCGTGGACATGCGCTCGCGGAAGCCATGCGTGCGCGCGCGGCGGAGGTTGCTCGGCTGGAAAGTGCGTTTCATCGGACGGCCCTGACGGCTTTGAATTCTGGAAACCGCGGCCAATACAGGCCGGGCGCGGGCAGGTCAAGCGGGGCGTACTCAATTCCGCACGCCTTCGTGCGCAGAATACAGCCGGACTGCCGCAATGACCTTTACACCTTGATGCCACACATAGCCTAATCAGGGAAACATCAGCGGCGAGGTGGAAAGCAGTTATGGCCCGGATTTTCGCACTTTTGCTGAGTTTTCTCTCTCTGGCGGCCGGCGGCGCCTCCGCGCAGGGCGTTGATTATGAACGCCTTGACCAGCGATTGACCCAGCTTTCGCGTGAAGATGACATGGTCGGCCTGGCGGTTGCCGTGATCGAGGGCGGCGAAATCACCTTTGCGCAGGGCTATGGCGTCACCGCAGAGGGCGAGGGTCCGGTCACCCGCGACACCGTTTTCCGCTGGGCGTCCCTCTCAAAAGGCGTGGCCACCAGCCTTGTCACCAAGCTGGCCATGGAGGGCCGGTTTGCGCTGACTGATACGCTTGATTCCTTCCATACAAGCCTGCGCCTGCCGGGCGGGGGCGAGCGCCTGGCGACCCTGGAAGACCTGATGGCCCACCGGGTGGGCGTGGTCTCCAACGCCTATGATACCATGCTGGAAGATGGCGGCGACCCGGCCGACATCCGCCATCGCCTCGGCAGCCTCAAGGTCTCCTGCCCGATCCGGGAATGTCATTCCTACCAGAATGTCGCCTTTGATGCGGTGAGCGAGATCGTCGAGGGGGCAACGGGCCTGCCTTATGCGGCAGCGGCCGAAATAATCCTCTTCCGCCCCCTGAAGATGACCACGGCCAGCACAGGGCGGGCAACGCTGATCGATTCAGTCTCCTGGGCCAAGCCCTATGAGACCCGGCGCGGCTCAACCCTGCCCATCCGCCAGACTGTCAAGGAGCCCTATTACAAGGTGCCGGCAGCCGGCGGAGTGAATGGCTCCATCCTCGACCTGGCCCAGTTTGCGCGCGCCCAGATGGGCCTGGCGCCGAGCGTTCTGACGCCCGACACGCTGACCGCCCTGCACACCCCGCGCGTCTATACACCGCGCGAACAGGCCCGGCTGCGCAACCAGTTCGAGAGCCGGATGCAGGACGCCCGGTATGGGCTTGGCTGGCGCGTCTACAAATACGACGTCACCGGCAACCGGGTCGTCGGCCACCGGGGCGCGGTGGAGGGGTATCGCTCGCTGATGCTGTTCGATCCCGAGCTTGATACCGGCGTGGTTGCGCTCTGGAATTCCAGTTCCCGCCGGCCCGTGGGCATCGAGCTGGAAGTCATGGACATGGTCTATGGTCTGCCACCGCGCGACTGGATGAAGATCGATGGCGGGCCCGCGGGGGGCGCAAAATAGGCGTCGCCGCCTGATCACACGGCTTTGAATTGAGATCGCCGGTTTGTGAGGCGGTTTTCTGGCGCGGGCGCGCTATATGACGGCGTACAAACCAGCATACGAAGACGCCGCGCCGATGACCCTTTCCCAACCTTTCCGTGCAGTGTGCGCCTGCCTGCTTGCCCTCGCTATCGCCGGGAGCCCCCTTGCGGCGGCGGCCCAGACAGCTGACACACCGCCTCTCTCAACGCGAACGGCAGCAGGGGATACCGTCATGGCCAAGGCCGCGCATGCCGACTGGACCCGCCTGCTGGCCAAATATGTGACGGCCTCGCCCGACGGGATCACCCGGGTCGACTACGCCGCTTTTGCGGCCAGCGCGCCGGACCGTGCCGCGCTCGACGCCTATATCGCGCGCTTTGCGGAGGCCGATCTTTCCGCCCGGACAGATGCCAACTTTGCCAGCTGGGCCAATCTCTATAACGCCGTCACTGTTCGCTACATCCTTGAAAAATATCCTGTGAAGTCGATCAAGGACGGGTTCCTGATTGGCGGCCCGTGGAAAGACATCAAGCTGCGCGCGGGTGGCCAGGAAGTGAGCCTCGACGCGATCGAGCACAAGATCCTGCGCAAGGTGTGGGGCACGCCCGAAGTGCATTACGCCATCAACTGCGCCTCCTACAGCTGCCCGAACCTGCCCCAGAAAGCCTGGGAAGCGGCCACACTGGCGGCGGATCTGGACCAGGCAGCGCGTGACTATGTGAACCATGCGCGCGGCGTGACCGTGACGGCCAAGGGCCTGACCGTCTCGTCTATTTATGATTGGTTTCAGGCCGATTTCGGCGGATCAAAGGAGGCTGTGGTCGCGCATCTTGTGAAATATGCTGCCCCGAGTCTCGCAGATGACATCCGCGCCAATCCAAAGATCGTAAGGGACAGCTATGACTGGTCACTCAACGATATTCAGACACCCTGAAAATGGGGGATAAGCCCCTATAAAAACTCCAACGATTCCTCCAACGGGGGGCTGAAAAACTCCAACGGCGCAGACCGATCCTCCAACGAAAAGAGCCCCTGAATTGACCGACCTTCCGACCCCGGCAAACGATCCCGAACCCAGGCGCCCGGCGCCCCTCTGGCGCCGCCTCTGGCCGATTTACATCATCCTCGCCGGGCTTGGCCTTGCCCTCTCTCAGGGTTGGCACGAATATCTCAGCCTTCAGTCGCTCTCCGATAACGCCGTGGCGCTGGACGCCATGGTGCGCGAAAATCTTCTTCTGGCGCTGGCCGCCTATGTTCTGGTCTATGCGGCCGCGACGACCTTCATGGTGCCGGGCAGCGCGCTGACCATCGGGGGCGGATTTCTCTTCGGTCTGGCGCTCGGCACGCCCGCCACCGTGATCGGGGCCACGATGGGCGCCTCGATCCTCTTTTTTGCGTCCAAGACCTCCATCGGCGCGGTGCTGCGCGAGGTCGCCGGGCCGTTCCTGGGCAAGATGCAGGCAGGCTTTGCCGAGAGCCCCTTCTCCTACATGTTTGCCCTGCGCCTCATTCCCCTCTTCCCGTTTGCGGCGGTGAACATTGCGCCCGCCCTGCTGGGGGCGAAATACCGCGACTATCTGATCACCACCTTCTTCGGCATCATCCCCGGCACGCTCGCCTACACCTGGATCGGCGCGGCGGTTAAAGGCACCCTGCTGGCAGGGGGCACGCCGGACATCGGCTCGCTCGCCTCAAACTTCCTGCCCGCTTTCATTGCGCTGGGCGTGGTGTCGCTGATCCCGGCGGTCTACAAGAAACTCTTCCCGAAGAAAGTTCCCGGCGATGTCTGACATCCGTACCCTGAAGGCAGACCTGGCCGTGATCGGCGCAGGCTCTGCGGGCCTCTCTGCGGCGGCGGGCGCCGCGATGCTCGGCCTTGATGTCGTGCTCTTTGAGAAACATGAGATGGGCGGGGACTGCCTGAACTTTGGCTGCGTGCCCTCCAAGGCGCTGATCTCGGCAGCAAAGATTGCCCATGTACCCGAAGAGGCTCTGCGGTATGGCATCTCCCTGCCGCCGGCGGTCGTGAACTGGGACGCGGTGAAAGCGCATGTGCGCAGCGCCATCGAGGCCATCGCCCCGGTCGACAGCCAGGAGCGCTTCGAGGGCCTTGGCTGCACGGTGATCCGCGAAGCGGCCCACTTTGAAGACAGGCACACGCTTGTCTCCGTCAGCGCGCGCGTGAAAGCCCGGCGCATCATCATCGCCACCGGCAGCCGGGCGATCATTCCCCCGGTACCGGGACTGGAAGACGTGCCCTATTTCACCAATGAGACGATCTTCTCGGCGCCGGATTTTCCACATGAGCTGATCATTCTCGGCGGCGGGCCAATCGGGCTTGAACTGGCGCAGGCTTTCGGCCGCCTTGGCTCGAAGGTGACAGTGGTGGAAATGGGCCGCGCCCTGCCCCGCTCGGATGCCGCCCATGCAAAGATCGCCGTGGACGCCCTGCGCGCTGAAGGCGTGACCATTCTGGAAGGCCACAAGGCGATACGCATTTCGGGCGGGCCGGGGGATATAAGCCTCAAGGCACAAGGCCAGGATGGCGACGTAATGCTATCGGGAAGCCACCTGCTTATCGCCACAGGCCGCCGCGCGGTGACCGAAGGCCTCGAGCTTGAAAAAGGCGGCGTGGACTTCACAGACAAGGGCGTGACTGTCGGCGATACCCTCCGCTCAAAGAGCAATCCGCGCGTCTGGGCGCTGGGCGATATTGCCGGCCACGGCCAGTTCACTCACCTTGCCGGCTGGCATTCTTCCGTGTTCGTGCGCCGGGCGTTTTTCAAGCAGGGCTCGAAGGCTTCCAGCCTGCCCCTGCCGGCGGTGACCTATACCTCGCCCGAAGTGGCGCAGGTCGGCCTCACCGAGGAAGAGGCGCGCGCGAAATTCGGCGCGGCAGTGAAAACCTCCGCCTTCCCGTTCCATGACAATGACCGCGCCATTGCCGAGGCCAAGACGCTGGGCGAAGCCAAGCTCGTGATCCACAAGGGCAAGCTGGTGGGCGCCTCGATCGTGGGCGAAGGGGCCGGCGACATCATCCAGATGGTGGGGCTGGCCATGTCCAACGGGCTGAAACTGACGGCGCTGACGAATTTCATCTCCCCTTACCCCACGCGCACCGAAGTGGTGAAACGGGCGGCGTCGGCCTATTTCACGCCCAGCGTCTTTGGCGCCCCGGCCCGCACGCTGGTCAGCATCCTGCAAAAAATCCCCTGAGGATTGCTCACTTTCTGGCCCCGTTTCCCTTGGGGCGGTTTTGGCATAAGTCTCCGCCCGTGAGCGAGCCTGCCCCTTCCCCAAGCCCTGCCCCGCAGCGCCGTGCCCGGCAGCTGACGGAAAGCCTTGCTGCGCGCCTGTTCGCGCTGACACTGGGCGCGATCCTCCTGACCGAAGCGCTGATCTTCGTGCCCACAGCCAGCGGCGCCCGCACGCAATGGCTGGGCGAGCGCGTGCAGGCGGCGCGGATTGCTGCCCTCGCCCTGGAAGCGGCCCCCATGCGGGAGGTCTCCGAAGAGCTCTCCGAAAACCTGCTGGAAAAGGCCGAAGTTCTGGCCGTCACCGAGGTGGAAGACGATATGCGCTTCCAGCTGCTCGCCCCCGCCTGGCCGGTGGAAGAAGCGCCCACCCGGATCGTCGACCTGCGCGCGCCTACCATGCTGGGCCAGAGCGCAGCGGCGCTGAGCGAGTATTTCGCCCCTGAAGGCCAGATGCTGGTGATCATTGCCGAAGGCTCGGGCGTGGGCCGCGTGATCGAAGTGGTGGTGCCCCAGGCGCCCCTGAAGAAGACGATGGTAGACCTCGCCTGGCGTGTGACGGGCCTGTCGCTGATCATCGCGCTGGTGGCGGCGCTGGTGATCTATCTGGTGCTGGATGTGTTTGTCGTTCGACCGGTGCGGCGCGTGACCGTCAGTGTCGAGCAATTCAGCCGCGACCCCGGAAGCTGGACGCGGCGCCTCTCCCCCACAAAGCGGCGCGATGAGATCGGCCGCGCGCAGAACGCCCTTGCCGGGATGGAAGAAGCCGTGGCGGACGCCTTCCGCCAGCGCGCCCATCTGGCAGAACTCGGCAGCGCGGTCGCCAAGATCAATCACGATCTGCGCAACTCGCTTGCTTCGGCGCAGCTGGTTTCCGATGGCCTCGCCGCCTCGGAAGATCCGCGCGTGCAGCGGGCCGCCCCGCGCCTCAAGCGCGCGCTGGAACGCGCCATCGAGCTGGCCACC
>JBKBIZ010000076.1:0-13056 GCA_046293975.1 Hyphomonas sp.
CCTCGGCGGTCGCCGCCATTCCCGGCTTGAGCACGACGATGCCCTTCACCGCCTCGCCCCAGCGGTCGTCGGGCACGCCGATGACGGCGGCGTCGGCGACGGCGGGGTGGCTGAACAGGGCGTTCTCGACCTCGGCCGGATAGACGTTCTCCCCGCCAGAGACGATCATGTCCTTCACCCGGTCATGGATGTAGAGGAAGCCGTCCTCATCGAAATAGCCCGCATCGCCAGTATGGAAGAAACCGTTCCGCACGGCCTCCTGCGTGGCTTCCGGGCGGTTCCAGTAACCCTTCATGACGAAGCCGGACTTGATGACGATCTCGCCGACATCACCGGTCGGCACGGGTTTGCCCTCGCCATCGACAACGCGCACCACCGCGCCCGGCCAGGGCACGCCGCAGGAGCGCAGCTTCCCCCAGCTTGGATCATGCGCTTCAGGCGGCAGGAATGTCCCGGCACCAACGGTTTCGGTCAGCCCGTAAAGCTGGGTGAAGCGGGCGCCCATGATCTCGACCGCCGTGCGCAGCAGCGCTTCGGAGATGGGCGAGGCGCCGTAGAAGACCTGTTTGAGGCTGGAGAAATCGGTCTCGCGGATGGCCGGTTGCTGCGTCAGCATCAGGATGACAGCCGGCACCCAGAAGGCGTGGGCGATTCTGTGCTCGGGGATCAGCTTCAGGATCAGCCCCGGATCAATCTCGCGCAGGATGACCGTCTTGGCGCCCTGCAAGCATGCCAGAATGCCGACATTGACGCCGGCCACATGGAATTGCGGCATGGCGTTCATGATCGCCTCGCCCGCGTCATAGCTCGACCATTCGAGCATGCCCGCCTGGGTGAAGAAGGCGCGGTAATTGTCGTTCGTCAGCTGCACGCCCTTGGGCTGGCCGGTGGTGCCCGACGTATAAAGCTGGATGACATCATCCTCCCCCTTCACTTCAATGCCGGGCGCCGCGCTGGATTTGGAGTCGCGCCAGGCGGGGAAATAGTCCCAGTCTTCGCGGTCGCCATCGAGGGTAATGATGCGGACAAGATCAGGCAGCTCGGCCTTGATCTGGTCGATCATGGCGTAAAATTCCCTGCCGACGAAAAGTACGCGCGTCCGGGCGTCCGACAGGATGAACTTTACTTCCGGCGGGGCGAGGCGGGTGTTGACGCCGGTCATCACCGTGCGCGACTTGGCGCAGCCGAAGAGGATTTCGTAATAGACGTCGGTATTCTTCGCCAGATAGCCGACCCGGTCGCCCGGCTGGAGGCCAAGACCGAGAAGGCCGTTGGCGATCTGGTTTGTGCGCGTCTCCAGATCAGCAAAGCTGGTAGCTGTGCCTTCAAACCAGAGCGCGGTTTCCCCCGGGCGCAGCTTCGCCTGAACGGGCGGAATATCGGCAATATAGGGCATCGCGTCGATGTCGATCATGGGGTTCCTCCGCTGGGCGTGTTTCTTGAGGGGGACAATAGTGCCTTCGCGCCGCTTGTCAGCCCCGCCCGCTGGGCGCAATTTCGCCCGGCACGCGCCCGGAGGCCCTGACCATGCTGCGCTACCTGATTTTACCCCTTCTGCTGGGCGCCTGCGCAGGGGTTCCCGCGCCTGCTTCGCAGAGCGCTTACACGCCTTGCCCGGCTGCGGCAGAGCTTGCCACACGCGGCGATGAGCGAGCCCGGGGCGAAGCGATCCTTGATATGGCGCAGGCTGAGCGGGAGACGCTGGCGCTTGGCCTCCTGCCCTGCCTTGGAGACCCTGATCCTGCCCTGCGAGACGGGGTGACCTATACTGCCCTCGCCCAGATGATGCGCAGCGATCTGATCGGGGCCGGGACGGTGGCCGCGTTGACGGATGAGCTTCTGGGTATACTGGCGGCAGAGGATGATCCCGGTGGCTTTGCCCGGCCTTTTGCGGCGCTGTCGCTGGCCGAAGTGGCGCGCACCGACCGGGTGTCGCCCTGGATGACGGGCGATGAGCGCAGCGAGCTGATCACTGCCGCCCATGCCTATCTGGCCGGCCTCACCGATTATCGCGGCTTCAGTGATACCGCAGGCTGGCGCCACGGGGTTGCCCATACCGCCGACCTCCTGATGCAGCTCTCGCTCAATCGGCAGCTTACCAGGCCACAGGCTGAGGCAATCCTCGCCGCCGTGGCGCTGAAAGCTGGCCCGGCCGATCACGCCTATGTTTTCGGGGAGAGCGAGCGGCTGGCCGCGCCGGTGATGTATCTGGCGCGGAAGGACTTCTTCACCGAGGCGGACTGGACCGCCTGGTTTGAAAGCCTCTGGCCGGCTGATGATCCGCTGCGGGAAAGGGCCTACAGCTCAGAGGCCGCTCTGGCGAAGCTGCACAATCTGCGCGCCTTTTCCCATTCGGTCTATGTCAGCGCCAGGGCCAGCAATGAGGCGACCTATGAGCCAGTGGCAAGCGGCGCATTCGCCCTCCTCAATTCCCTGCCCTGAGCCAAACCTTGCAGCACACCCCCTTTTGCGGCACTTGATGGCGCCATGACCGTTCAGACTTCTCCGCCCAGCGCTGCGCTTGCAGAAACGATGCTCGACATGGGCCGGCGCGCCCGCGCCGCCTCGCGCGAGCTTGGCCTCCTGACCGCGCAGGACCGCACACGCGGCCTCAACGCCATCGCCGCCGCCCTCCGCGCCGCTGCGCCGGAAATCCTGCGCGCCAATGCCGAGGATATGGACGCAGCCCGTGCCAAGGGCCTTGCCCCGGCGATGCTGGACCGCCTCGCGCTGGACGAGACGCGCCTGGAAGGCATCGCGGCCGGGGTCGAGACCGTCGCCGCCCTGCCCGATCCGCTGGGGCGGGAACTCGCCCGCTGGACCCCGCCCAACGGGCTCGACATTGCGCGCATCGCCGTGCCGCTCGGCGTCATCGGCATTATCTATGAAAGCCGCCCGAATGTGACTGTGGACGCAGGCGTGCTCTGCCTGCGCTCGGGCAATGCCGCGATCCTGCGCGGGGGCTCGGAGAGCGCCAAGTCCTCCGCCGCGCTCGCCGCCGCCATGCGCGGCGCGCTGAAGTTTGAAGAACTGCCCGTCGACGCCATCCAGCTTGTGGCGACAACCGACCGCGAAGCCGTGGGCCATATGCTCGCCGGCCTTGAGGGCGCCCTGGATGTGATCGTGCCGCGCGGCGGGCGCAGCCTCGTTGAGCGCGTACAGGCCGACGCCCGCGTGCCCGTGATCGGCCATCTTGAAGGCCTCTGCCACACCTATGTTCACGCCGCCGCCGACCCGAATAAGGCCGTCGATATCGTTCTCAACGCCAAGATGCGGCGCACGGGCGTGTGCGGATCAACCGAGACACTGCTGATTGATGTGGCCGTCGCCGCAACCCTCCTGCCGCCAATCGCAAAAGCGCTGACCGAGGCAGGCTGCGAGCTGCGCGGGGACGGCCGCACGCGCGCCATTCTGGGCGACATCGCCAAAGCCACCGAGGAAGACTGGGCGACCGAATATCTCGATGCGATCCTTTCCATCGCGGTTGTCGACGGCCTGCCCGGCGCGCTGGCCCATCTGGCGCGCTGGTCATCGGGCCACACGGACGCGATCATCACCGAGGATACGGCGGCGGCTGAAACCTTCATCGCGAATGTCGACTCGGCAATCGTTCTGCATAACGCCTCCACCCAGTTTGCCGATGGCGGCGAATTTGGCTTTGGCGCCGAGATCGGCATCGCCACAGGGCGTATCCATGCGCGCGGGCCCGTCGGCGCCGAGCAGCTCACCACCTACAAATATGCCGTACGCGGCACAGGCCAGGTTCGCCCTTGATACGCCCCCGCCTGCCCGGCCCCGCCAAGGGTCTTGCCATCGGGCTCTTTGGCGGCAGCTTCAATCCCGCCCATGAGGGCCACCTTCTGGTTGCGCAGACCGCATTGAAACGCCTGAAGCTTGACGAAGTCTGGTGGATCGTGGCGCGCGGCAATCCCCTGAAATCCGGACACGGAGATTATGCAGAGCGCCTTGCCTCAGCCCGCGCCGTGGCGCGCGGCGCGGGCATGCGCGTCACCGACATTGAAGACCAGCTCGACCTCACCTATTCCATAGACACGGTGCGCGCGCTCATCAAGGCGGCGCCAGATACCCGCTTTGTCTGGCTGATGGGCACGGACAATCTTGCGAGCCTTCACCGCTGGAAAAACTGGGAAGACATCGCCCGCACACTGCCCATCGCCGTGATCGCGCGGCCGGGCACGCCGATCACGCAGGCTACATTCTTTTCACGGAAGTTTTCTGGCGGTCGCCTTCCTGAGACCGAGGCCGCAAGCCTTTCCAGTGCGCAGGCGCCCGCCTGGGTTTACCTCCGTGTACGGGAAAATTCGCTTTCCTCAACTGCACTAAGGGCAGGCGCATGAGTCTGTCTTCAGAAGACCTTGACCGGCACAGACGGCACATTTTGCTCAAGGAAATCGGCGGGCCCGGCGTTGCAAAACTGCGCGCCGCGTCGGTCTCGATCATTGGCGCGGGAGCCCTTGGCGGCCCTGCTTCGCTCTATCTTGCCGCCGCTGGCGTGGGTCAAATCGAGCTCTGGGACGACGATCATGTGGAACGCTCGAACCTGCAACGGCAGATACAGTTTACAGACGCTGACACAGGCGCGAAAAAGGGCGCGCGCCTCGCCGCGCGGATCAATGCGCTCGATCCTTCGATCAAGGTTTGCGTAAAGCATGCGCGGTTTGACGAAAGCGCCTCACCCTCTGGAAACATCCTGATTGACGCGACCGATAATTTTGAAACCCGCTTCGCGCTCAACACCTTCGCACATGCGAACGGGCGCTATCTTGTTTCCGGCGCCGCGAGCGGCTGGAGCGGACAGGTCAGCGTGTTTGCTTCGGGCCTCGTCCCGCAGGCGCCTTGCTATCGCTGCTGGATTTCAGAAATGCCGCCCGCCGCCGAGGCCTGTGATGAAGTCGGCGTTGTCGGCGCGGTGACCGGCATGACCGGCTCTGCGATGGCGCTGGAAGCGGTCAAACTGATCACGGGCGCGGGCGATCCACTGATCGGGCGCATCCTTCTCATCGACGGGTTGAGAAGTGAAATACGAACTGTGCGCTTACGCCGGGATTCTCAGTGTCCTGTCTGTTCGATCTGAACAGAAGGTTTGACATGTGCGCCTCTGCGCGCGTTATTCGCGAAGCAGTTTTCTTGATCGGATTCTCCACGCCAGATGTTGTCCCGCTTTCTCGCTGTCGTCATTACGCTCGGTGTCATCCTCTTCGCAGGCTGGTGGTCTCTGAAGCGCGATGACATTCCTTATGAGCAGCTTGAAACCATCTATGCCAATTCCGACAGCCGCTTTCTCGCACTCGACGATGAAAAGCGGATTCATTTCCGGGATGTAGGCCCACGCGACGCGCCGGTCATTGTTCTCGTGCATGGCTTTTCCGCTTCGCTCCATACATGGGAGCCCTGGGTAGCTGATCTCAAGCGCGACTACCGTGTCATCAGTCTTGACCTGCCCGGTCATGGCCTCTCCCGCTGTCTCGACAATGACGAGATTGGCACGGATCAGTTTGTAGATGTCATCGACCGGGTGACGAATGCCCTCAAAGTCGAGCGGTTTACACTGGCTGGCAACTCAATGGGCGGAGGCGCTGCCTGGAATTATGCGCTCGCCCACCCTCTCCGCCTTGAAGGCCTTGTTCTGGTTGACGCTGCCGGCTGGCCGCGCGCCGAGGGGGAAAGCGACAGCCGGCCCTTCGTGTTCCGCCTTCTCGAAATCGGGCTTGCTCGCAAGCTGGTGAAGGATCTCGACATGTCTTCATTGATCCGCCCCGGTCTCGAAGACAGTTTTGCAGACCCCGCTTTCGTGACCGACGAAATGGTTGATCGTTATAGCTCACTCGCGCGGGCGCCGTGTCATCGCGAAGCCCTGCTCGCCTTGTCGGCCGGGCGCGGGACGCGCGCTGAGGCGACTCCGGAACGCCTCTCTGGAATCTCGGCCCCCACCCTGGTGATGCATGGCATGCAGGACAAAGTGATCCCCGCTTCGCATGGCGAGCAGTTTGCGGCTGCCATCCCGGGCGCAGAGATCAAGCTCTATTCAGATGCCGGTCACCTGCCGCATGAGGAAATCGCCGCCCAGTCGCTCGCTGACCTGCGCGCTTTCCTGGACGGCCGCGTGCACGGCGGCGCCCTCGCTGAAGAGAGCGCCCTGCCGACAAACTGATCTGCCAGCTGGATCTGTAAATTCAGAGGATCGCGGGGATCACGCGGTCTGGCGGGCGGTGGCCGTCGGCGAAGGTCTTGATGTTGATGATGACCTTCTCGCCCATCTCGGTGCGTCCCTCGATCGTGGCCGAGCCCATATGCGGCAGCAGCAGCACATTGGGCAGGCCGATAAGTTCGGGGTTCACCGCCGGTTCGCGCTCGAACACGTCCAGCCCTGCGCCCGCGATCTTGCCAGCGCGGATAGCGCGCGCAAGCGCCGCCTCATCAATTACCTCACCGCGCGCGGTGTTGATGATGTAGGCTTCAGGCTTCATCAGGTTGAGGCGCCGGGAATTGATCAGGTGGAAGGTTGCCGGTGTGTGCGGGCAGTTGATGGAAACGATGTCCATCCGCGCCAGCATCTGGTCGAGCGAGTCCCAATAGGTCGCCTCCAGGCTTTCCTCGATGCGGGAGCTGACCGGCTTGCGGTTATGATAGTGGATCTGCAGGCCAAACGCCTTGGCGCGGCGGGCAACCGCCTGGCCGATACGGCCCATGCCGATGATACCGAGGCGCTTGCCCGAAAGGCGGCGGCCCATCATCCAGGTCGGCGTCCAGCCATCAAACTTGCCCGCCTCCATGATCTGCACGCCTTCGTGCAGCCGGCGCGGCACAGCCAGGATCAGCGCCATCGCCACATCCGCGGTATCATCGGTCAGCACGCCGGGCGTATTGGTCACCGTGATGCCGCGCTGAACAGCGCTGGCAACGTCGATATTGTCCACCCCTGCCCCGAACTGGGCGATCAGGCGCAGCTGCTCGCCAGCGCGGGCCATAAGGCGGCCGTCGATCTTGTCGGTCACCGTCGGAACCAGCACATCTGCCGTCTGCATCGCCTGAGCGAGTTCCTCAACGGAAAATGGCCGGTCACTCTCGTTCAGCCGGGCATCGAACAGTTCCTTCATCCGAAGCTCAACGGGCGCCGGAAGCTTGCGGGTGACGACGACTTTCAGTTTGCTGGCCGGCATGGGACTCCCATCGGTGCTTTTATTATTTCTCCGGGGCTTAGCAGAGCCAAACCGTCACGCCAATCTCCCACAGCTTTACTGGGGATTCATGGAGTGATGCCAGAATGCCTCTTCCCCTCCTGATGGAAGCTTTGCACATGAAACGGGCACCCCTCGTTCTGGCCATCCTCCTTGCCCTCTCGACGGGGGCTGGCGCCCAGCAGGTCGCCACGCCGGTCGCCGCGCCCATCAACGGCCCCGCCACCGAGCGCGTGATCGTGCCAGGCACCGACCCGATCATCAGCCGCTTCTCAAAAAAGCCGGTGCCGCGCTTTGAAACGCTGCGCTGGGCCGAGGTGAACGGCCGGACGGGGCCCAGCCTCTCCTCCCCCATCGCCTGGCAGTATAACCGCAAGGGTCTACCCGTGATGGTCGTGAAGGAAAGCGGCGAATGGTACCGCGTCCGCGATCCGGCTGGAGATGAAGTATGGGTTCACAAGCGCATGCTGGCCGAAGGCTCGACCGCAATGGTCACCCGTACAGCGATATTGGCGAACAGTACCGCCCGCGATGCCGAAAGCGTCGCCGAAATCGGCAAGGGCGTTCTGGTGGAAGTCAGCGGCTGTGATTCCGCCCTCTGCGAGGTTGAAGCAGCCGGGTATCGCGGCTGGATGCCCCGGTCCAGCCTCTGGGGCGCGGGCTCTGGCCAGTACCGCCCATCAGGCACAAATGGTTGACAAGGCGCGGGGCGTCGGCTCGAAGGCGTGATCCAAACTGATTGAGGACACCCCGACATGCAGGGTCCGCACGACTTTCACACCCCCCAATCCTCCTACTCCAAGGAAGACCTGCTCGAATCCGGCAAAGGTGGCTATTTCGGCCCGGGCAATGCCCAGCTGCCCGCCCCGCCGATGCTGATGATGGACCGTATCTCAGAGATCAGCATGGATGGCGGCGCCTTCGGCAAAGGCCACGTCATCGGCGAGCTCGACATCACCCCGGACCTCTGGTTTTTCCAGTGCCACTTCCCCGGCGACCCTGTCATGCCCGGCTGCCTTGGCCTCGACGCCATGTGGCAGATCGTCGGCTACTGGCTCGGCTGGTCGGGCAGCCCCGGCAAGGGCCGCGCGCTGGGCGTGGGCGAGGTGAAGTTCACCGGCGAGATCACACCGGACAAGAAGCTCGTGAAATATGTCATCGACATCAAGCGCGTGCGCCGCGGCAAGCTCAATCTGGGCATCGCCGATGGCCGGGTCTATGTCGATGGCGAGCATGTCTACACCGCGCTCGACATGAAAGTTGGCCTCAAGAACGTGCTTGGCGGCGAGAGCGATCTACCCGCTTCTTGACGAGTCCCCCCGGCGCGCCTAGCCCGGTTGCCGAAGACACACACACAGCCACCATCAGGGAGTGAGCGATCATGGCCGACGAATGGAACATGCCCAAGGGTGACCTGATGAAGGGCAAGCGCGGCGTCGTCATGGGCGTTGCCAACCAGAATTCCATCGCCTGGGGCATTGCCACCCAGCTCGCCGCCCAAGGCGCCGAGATCGCCTTCACCTATCAGGGCGAAACCCTGGAGCGGCGCGTACGCCCGCTCGTCGAATCCCTCGGCATGGACACGATGATCCCGGCGGATGTGACCGATGACGCCTCGATGGACGCCGCCTTTGCCGCGATCAAGGAAAAATGGGGCAAGATCGACTTCCTCGTCCACTCTATTGCCTTTGCCGGCAAGGACGAGCTGCAAGGCTCGATGGTCGCCAACACCACGCGCGAAGGCTTCCGCCGCGCGATGGACATCTCCGTATACAGCTTTATCGACTGCGCCCGCCGCGCCTCGGAGATCATGCCCGATGGCGGCTCGATCATCTGCATGACGTATCTCGGCGCCGAGCGCACCGTGCCTTCCTATAACGTTATGGGCGTTGCCAAGGCGGCGCTGGAAGCCTCCACCCGCTATGCCGCGCGCGACCTTGGCCCCCAGGGCATCCGCGTCAACGCAATCTCCGCCGGCGCCATGCGCACGCTCTCGCTCGCCGGCATTCGCGGCGGCAAGAGCCTGATGGGCACCGGCCGCAGCTGGTCGCTCCTGAAAGAAGACACCAGCATGGAAGGCGTCGCCGGCTGCGCGCTCTACCTCCTCTCCCCCCTCGGTCGCTCCATCGCGGGCGAAGTGATCCATGTCGACGCCGGCTTCCATGTCGTCGGCGTGCCGGATGCGGGCGAGGAAGAGTAAGACTTCCCGCCAAACCTTGACTTCAAGCCAAGGCGGTCCAAAATAGGCGCCTCACCCGCCCGAGGTAGTATGTTCCGAATCCTGTCTGAGTCCCGCTAGAGGGCCTGCCGTTCCCGCACTGACATAAGTGCAAGGCAGGCCGGCGAAAGCGTAGAGCCCGGCGCCGCAAGGCGCTGGAGACGTTTTCATGCGTCCCCGGCCCGCCCGGGGATGCGGGATCAGAGATACCCCAAATGGACATATCCCGCGCTGAACAGCGCATCCTCCACCTGCTCGCCCAGGGCGGGCGGATCGACCTTATCCGTGACGACCGCAGAAAAGCTTCAGAAGCCCAATGCATCACCCGCGACGGGTGGCGCTATGGCGGGCTCGACCTCGCCCTTTTCCGCAAGCTGAAACGGCGCGGCGCCATCGCCTCAAGCGGCGGCGCGGCCTACCGGATTACACGGCGAGGCCTGCAACTCGTCCGGTCACAGCCGGACAATTGCTAGCCCCTACCGGCCCCTTCGGCTAACCTCATAAGGGACAGCCGAAGGGGCCACCCATGACCGAGCGTGTAGCATCCTGCCGATGCGGCCAGCTGACCGCGACCTGCCGGGGAGAGCCCGTGCGGGTCTCGGTCTGCCATTGCCTGGAATGCCAGAAACGCTCAGGCAGCGCCTTTGCCGCGCAGGCGCGCTGGCCCGATGAGAATGTAACTGTGGCGGGCGACGCGAAAGAATGGACCCGCGCCGCCGACAGCGGCAACCGCGTCACCTATCGCTTCTGTCCTGACTGCGGCTCGACAATCGCCTACACAATCGAGAACTGGCCCGGCGTGACCGCCATTCCGCTCGGCGCATTTGCGGGGACGGATATGCCCGCCCCGAAATTCTCCGTCTATGACGACCGCCGCCATGCCTGGGTGCAGATTTTAGGCGAGGATGTGACCCGCACAACATCGGCGGGCGCGCAGAAACAACCAAGCCTCGACCTGCGCGGCAAGCCGGACTGATACCTATTGCCAATCCGCGCCAGATCGCTCAGCTATAGCGCCAAAGACGGGGGCCTCATGACAGCGCGTATCTTCCTCTGGGTCGCCCATCCGCGCGACACTTCGCTCTGCCACGGCATGGCGGACGCCTATGAACGCGGCGCTACGGCGCACGGCGCAGAAATCCGCCGGATGCATCTCAGCGATATGAGCTTCGATCCGGACCTCACCGAGGGCTACACTTCCCGTAAAGTCCTGGAGCCTTGTCTTGAGGAATGGCGGGAGAATATTCTGTGGGCAAACCATCTCTGCTGGGCCTATCCCCAATGGTGGGGCGGCATGCCCGCCAAGATGAAGGGCGTGATCGACCGCGCCTATCTGCCCGGCTTTGCCATGCGCTATCACGAGACCGGCCCCTGGTGGGACAAGCTGCTCACCGGGCGCTCCGCCGATGTCCTGATGACCGCCGATGGCCCTGCCTGGTTTGACCAGCTCAGCTATGGCCGCCCGGCGAAGTTGCAGGTGGAAAAGCTCGTCCTGAAATTTGCCGGCATCAAACCCGTCCGCACCCTGCAAGTTGGCACGGTAAAAACCGCGAGCCCGGAAAAAATCCAGCACTGGCTGAAACAGGCAGAGGCGCGCGGCGCGGCGGCGGCAAAAAAGCTCGCTAAGGCGTAATCGTCACCGCAGGCCCGGGAAACCGCATCCAGTAATAGGAGAGCGGATCATCGCCCGGCTGGGTCGCATACGCTGCCAGCCGCGCGTCGCGCCCCGGCCGTGCGTCCCCCGCCGCCGGGAACGGATCACCGGACGGAGCAACCATATCATACCGCACGAAGCGCCAGCCATCGAGGCCAAGGGGCCGGCCCTGCACAGCCTGCGCGGCGCTGACCCGCAGCGGCACGGCGCGCGGCAGGGTGCCCGAGACGCGCATGAACAGCTGCGTCACCCACACGCCCCCTTCCGTGCGCACCACGCCAAAGGCCACATGCGTCGCCTTGGGGTGGAGAATATTCGCGCGGTGGCCGGGGCTGTCCATCAGATTGGCATGCAGCCGCCGCACCGCGAAACTCGGCCCGATACGCCCGCCCGTCTTTGAAACGGTGGCGACATTCTCCGCCGAGAAATCCGCCAGCGCCGTCCGGTCGAGCGCGGCGATCCGGTCGCCTGGCCCGCGCCCATCAGGGCCGACATGGCCGAAGAAACCGTTCACCGCCATGTCGAGGCTGTGCAGGCGCGCAGCGTCTGTCAGATCCCGGCGCATCTGCAAGGGCGAAAGCCCGGCCCCTGCGCGCTCCTTGTTGACGAGGTCCAGAAACCGCGCCTCCAGCGCCGCCTCAAAGGAAAATCCGCCGGGCGGACGGGCCAGACAGGGCTGGGCCATCTCGACATAAGAGGCCACCGCGAGCGGGCGGCCTTCAATCCGTAGATCGCAGGCAAACGCCTGCACGGGCAG
The DNA here is from genome assembly GCA_046293975.1 of Hyphomonas sp. Taxonomy (GTDB): domain Bacteria; phylum Pseudomonadota; class Alphaproteobacteria; order Caulobacterales; family Hyphomonadaceae; genus Hyphomonas. Next base: position 11,829 of record JBKBIZ010000076.1, read on the forward strand.
AAAAATGAGGAAAGCGAGACTGGCGATCACCCGGCGCATGAAGCCTTCCTATCACGGAAGACCCGCCGATTCACCTCGGCAATTCACCTTGCCAGTTCACCCGGCGCTCAGATGACGCCAGCCGTCTGAAGCCGCGCCAGCACCGGCGCAATCATCCGCTCGATGGCTTCGCCGGTCGGCTTCACATTGCCATAAGCCGGCAGGCCCTCATCGGCGATCACCAGATCGGCATCAAACTTCGCCGGATAGGTCCAGCGATAATGCGCCGAGCGCACCGTCGACATGTATTGCATCAGTACCGAATCGACCGTCCGGCCGCGCTCGATCACATCCCGCCGGATGCGGCGCGCCAGGCGCAGATCGTCCGGCGTATCGACATAAACCGACAGGTCAATGAAGTTGCGGATCTTGGGCATCGAGAGGGCGTGGATGCCTTCCAGGATCAGGATGGGGGCAGACTCGATCCGGCGCGTGTCGCTCGAGCGGTCATGGCGCTCATAATCATAGATCGGCTGCTCAACCGCCTCGCCGGCTTTCAGCGCCTTCAGGTCCGAGACAAGGTGATCGACCTCCTTGGACTTGGGATCGTCATAGTTGATGCCCGCGACCAGCGCGTGGCGCTCAGCGTCGGACTCCGGCGTGCCGTAGAAGCGCATCGGGTGATAATAGGCGTCCTCGCCAAACATCACCGCCTTGCCCGGGCCCAGATGCTCCAGCAGCGCCTCAGCCAGCGTCGACTTGCCCGAGCCCGAGCCGCCCGACATCGCGATCAGGAATGATTTCTTCTTCGTCATCGTCTCTGCCCTCTTCGGCCTGACCCGGCTGCCCTTCAGCAGCCTTTCCCACGAAAAAGGGCCGCCCAGCAAGGAGCGGCCCTCATTCATTTGGCAATTGGCCGGAAGACTAGTCTTCCGAGGCCTCGTCGCCGGCGACGTCCGCGAGTTCCTTGCCGGTTTCCTGGTCGACGACCTTCATGGAGAGACGGACCTTACCGCGCTCATCGAAGCCCATCAGCTTCACCCAGACCGTGTCGCCTTCTTTGACCATCTCTTTGGGGTGGCCAATGCGCTTGTTGGCCATCTGGGAGACGTGGACGAGGCCGTCCTTGGGACCGAAGAAGTTCACGAAGATACCAAAGTCTTTCATCGAGACGACTTTGCCTTCGTAGATCTCACCGATCTCCGCTTCCGCCGTGATGCCTTTGATCATCTTGATCGCAGCGTCGATC
>JBKBIZ010000077.1:0-12682 GCA_046293975.1 Hyphomonas sp.
CGTTGGCGATGACGAGGCCGCCACCGATCTGTTCGACGAGTGACCGGATGGCGGCTGCTTCGCATTGGACAGCGAGCATCGCGCCTTCATTGGACGCGGCGGCGTCTGCCATGGCGCGGCCGCGCGCAGCGGCGATAGTGAGCGCGGTTTCGGTGTCAAAGGCGCCGCCATGATGCAGGGCCATGATCTCGCCGAAGGAATGACCGCCGGCCATGTCTGCCTCAAGGCCGAGGGCTTCGATCAGGGCGAGGTGGGAGAGGGCGACGGCAGCGATGGCGGGCTGGGCGTGCTCCATCGCCGTGAGGCGTTTGGTCTGGTTGCCGAACTCGACCTGATCGAAGGCGGCGGGCGGGAAAGCGATGCGGTGGAGCTTGAGGGCGCCGGTCACGGGGTGGCTGGCGGCCTTGTCCCAGACGGCACGGGCGGCGGGGAAGGCCATTGCGAGGTCTGCGCCCATGCCGGTGTACTGGCTGCCCTGGCCGGAGAAGAGGAAAGCGATCTTGCCGGGGGTGGCGGGATGGAGGGACAGGCTGCAACCTTGCGGAACCGGGGCAACACCGGCGGAGCCATCGGTGATCTGGGCGGCAAGGCGCCCAGCCTTTGCGGCGAGATCTTCGGGGTTGGTGGCGGTGATGGCTGCGCGGACGGGGGCGTCAGCGGTGAAGCGCTTCAGGGTGACTTCGGAGGCTGCGGCGAAGGCGTCTTCGGAGAGGGCGGTTTGTGTGGCGGCGCCAAGCTGCTGGGCGAGGGTGGCGGCATCGCTGGCGCTGTAGAGGAAGAGTTCGGCGGGGAAAACGCGGGGCGGCTTTGCGGCGCCGGGGCCGGTGTATTCTTCAAGGGTGACGTGGAAATTGCTGCCGCCGAAGCCGAAGGAGCTGACCGAAGCGCGGCGGGGGCGGGTGTCGGCGCTGATCCAGGGGCGGGCCTCGGTGTTGATGTAGAAGCAGGCGCTGTCGCGGATGGCGTCGGCGGGCTCTTCGATCTTGATCGTGGGCGGAAGGATTTTCCGGCGGAGGGATTCGACCGCCTTGAGGAGGCTGGCTGAGCCGGCGGCGGCTTTGGTGTGGCCGATCTGGGATTTGACGGAGCCTACGGCGCACCAGGGGCCCTCTTGCGTTGCCTTATCGCCAAAGACGAGGTGCAGGCCTTCGATTTCGGCGCGGTCGCCCGCCTTGGTGCCGGTGCCGTGGGCCTCGAGGTAGTCGACCGTTTCGGGACCATAGCCGGCCTGGTCATAGGCGCGGCGCAGGGCGCGGGCCTGGCCGGAGGGGAGGGGCGTGTAGATGGCCGTGCCCTTTCCGTCCGAGCCGCCGCCGAGACCGCGAATAACGGCGTGGATGGTGTTGCCGTCGCGCTGGGCTTCATCGAGGCGGCGCAGGGCGACCATGCCGATGCCTTCGCCGAGCATGGTGCCGTCGGCGGCGTTCGAGAAGGGGCGGCAATCGCCAGTGGGCGAGAGGGCCGGTGTCTTCGAGAAGCACATGAACATCAGGATATCGTTGAGCGCATCAACGCCGCCGGTCAGCACCATGTCGGAATCGCCGGCGCGCAGTTCATGCATGGCGATCTGTAGGGCCGAGAGGCTGGAGGCGCAGGCGGCGTCGGTGACGTAGTTGCTGCCGCCGAGGTCCAGCCGGTTGGCGATACGGCCGGCGACGACGTTGCCGAGGAGGCCGGGGAAGGTGCTTTCCTTCCATTCGGCATAGTGGCTCTCGATACGGCGGGAGATGTCCTGGACTTCGTTTTCGGGAAGGCCCGCTTGGCGCAGGGCGTTGACCCAGGCGGGACGCTGGAGCCGCCCGGCCATGTGGGCAGTGAGTTCTGTGGCGGAGGCGACGCCGAGGATGACGCTGGTGCGGGTGCGGTCGAACTTGCCGCCACTGTCGCGCTCGGCGTCGTCCAGTGTCATCCTGGCGGCGATAAGGGCGAGGAGCTGGGCCGAGTCGGTTGTTTGCAGCGCGGCGGGCGGGATGCCGAATGCCATCGGATCGAAAGCGACGGGCGAGAGGAAGCCGCCACGCCGGCCGTAGGTGCGGTCGGGCGTGAGGGGGCTCGCGTCGTAATAGTCGTCGATCAGCCAGTGTGTTTCCGGGGTGTCACTGAGAAGGTCGCGGCCTTCGAAGATGTCCCGCCAGAAGCCGGTCGTATCCCCGCGCCCCGGGAAGATGGCGCCCATGCCGACGACGGCGATGGGCGCCGCAGGATCAAAGGTGGCGGGTTTACGTGTTTCGGTCATGGCTTCACTCAAAAGGAACGGGCCGGTAGGAGAAGAGCTCGGCGGGGACCGTCAGGCCTATGGATCGGAGTTGGCCAGCTCTAGTGACGCGCGCGGCCCCCTCCATCAGATTGAGGGCGATCTGGCGAACGGTGCGCGCTTCGACAGGCTCCAGGAAGCTGCCGGCGACCCATTCGTTGAAGGCACCCATCGCGGGGCCGCACCAGATCTGATAGTCAGCGACGCGGCGGGGCTCGCCCTCGCGGGCCCATTGGGCGCCCATGAAGAGGTAGCGGCGGGCGACGAGCGCGAGGCGTTTGTTGCCGTCTTCATCGGCCCGCGCGGCTTCGGAAGGATTGACCTTCTGGATGTATCCGCGTGTGGCGCTCCAGGCGGCCGCGAAGGGTTCTCCCAGCACATCATCAATCCACTTCTGATCTGCTGCGGATAGGGTCTCATAAGAGGCGCCGCTGCGATAGAAGGCGTGGAACTTCTTGCCGCGCATGGCGAAGAGGGTACCGCGTTTGAGCACCTGAACCTGCACGCCCTGTTCGAACATATCGGCAGCAGGTGTCATGGCGACATCTGCCGGGCCTGCTTTAGCGAGGAGCGCGCGGCCGGACGCGGCGAGGCCGGACTCGATGGCGCTTTGGTTGATCGAGCCGGTCAGCACATAGGCCGCGCCCATCTGGAAGGCGGCAGCGACCGATTGCGGGGTGGCTATACCGCCGGCGAGACCGATGCGGATGCTGCTTTCGGGCAGGCCGTGACGGCTGGCCGTTCTGGTGCGCGCCGCGCAGAGAGAGCTGAAGAGTGTGGACGCCGGGCGATTGTCTGTATGGCCGCCGGAATCAGATTCGGCTGTGATGTCGGCGGCGACCGGCACTTTGCTGGCCAGCTCTGCTTGCAACGGGGTTATCGCGCCTTCGGCCACCAGATCTTTCAGTATCTTTTCCGGGGCAGGCGCCATGAACGCTTCGGCGACTTCGGCGCGGGAGACTTTGGCGAAGACGTGGTTAGCGCGCTGAACGCTGCCATCGTCGGCGCGTGAGAGGCCGAGCGCCATGTAGCGAACAACATCCGCTGTGAGCCGCATGAAGGCAGAGGCCGACACCCTTGAGACATTCTGAGACAGGAAGAGGTCAATCACCGCCTTTTCCTGACCGGGTTCCTGTGGAGAGTGGATCAGGTTGGCGCCCCAGTTTCTGGCCTCGGGACCGAGGGCGGTCTTGATTTCCTCAACGCTTGATTTGATCTCAGCGAGGGGTAGGCCTGCGCTGCCGTAAAAGCCGACACAGCCGGCGCGGGCTGCTTCGATAACCATTCTGGGCGTTGCAATGCCACGCGCCATTTCACCGGCAACATAGTTGAAGCGGGCGCCGTGTGCGGCGGTGAAGGCGCGGTCACCCAACCACTCAGGATAGACAGGCGGAAGCAGGGCTGCGCCAGGTTTTTCAGCCGGGGGAAGGCCCACGGAAACGAGTTCTGGAATGCCGGATTCTGGGATCGAAACCCATGCGCGCTCGCGCGGCGCCTCTACGGCTTTCCGTATCAAATCCGACACAATTTCCCGCCCTTCTGGCCGAAATACAGCGGACTCAATCTCCGCGCCGCGCATAGTCTTAGAGGGCATTCGCAAACCGACTCAACCCGAAACTAAGGTTACCGGACGGGTTTCTTTGATATAGGTTCAGAATTCTACCATGATGCGAATTCTGTAGCGTTGCTCGCCTGAGGCTGCCTCAAATGAGGGCGTTTGAATTTCATGTCATTGTGCGCAGAATAGTATTGTCCAATCAGGAAGGCCGCGATTGTGCGGAGCGGGGAATGCGACGATTCATTTTGGCCTGCGTGGTTTTAACTGTATTGTGGACAGTTCTTGTAGGCATTGGCGCGCGCAATGGCTGGCTGCGTCCAGATGTTTCGCGATCCGGCGGCGCCGCAGATTTCATCACTTCGGCCTCGGCGAAGTTCGCGCAAGACTCCAAGGGCAATATAGCCATCGTGCTTATGGAGCAGGGCGAGCCCGTGCAAAGCTATTTTGCGTCCCATGGCAAACCGGTAGATGAGCAGACACTCTTCCAGGCCGCTTCGATGAGCAAGTGGCTGACCGCCTGGGGCGTGATGGCGTTGGCAGAAGAGGGGCGCATCGACCTCGACGCGCCGGTGTCCCGCTATCTCACGCGCTGGCGCCTGCCGCCCAGCGCTTACGACAATGAGGCAGTGACGGTCCGCAGACTGCTCGCGCATACCTCAGGTCTGACGGATGGATTGGGGTTTCTGGGCTTTGCGCCAGGAGAAGATGTGCCGTCGCTGGTACAGGAATTGACGCAGACAACGGATGCAATGCCTTCTGCCGATGGCGTCGTGCGTGTTGGCGCTGAGCCTGGTTCGGAATGGCGCTATTCGGGGGGTGGCTATCTGATCCTTCAGCTGTTGATCGAAGATGTGACGCAAGACGACTTCAATACTTACATGAAAGCTGCGGTGCTTGAGCCGCTAGGTATGTCGGGTAGCACGTTTGTGGACCCGGACCCTGAGAGGCTAGCCGACATTTTTGCGGCTGATGGCACCGAGGCGACACACTACACCTTTGCAGCAACCGGGGCGGCGTCGCTCTACACGTCGGCCGCTGACCTGACGGCTTTCTTGCAGGCGCAGGTTTCAGGGCCGCAGGACGCGCCCGCCGGTCGCGGCGTGCTGACAGCAGACACGCTTCAGGAAATGGGCGCACCTCACGCTCACCTTTTTGGTTTGCCGGTCTGGGGTCTGGGGGTGAGCCTGTACGCGCCGAATGGAAAGGGCGAATTCGTGCTTGGCCATGACGGAGAGAATTTTCCTGCGATCAACACGACGGCGCGGATCGATCCTGCCACCGGGAATGGCATTATCGTTCTGACTACGGGGAGCAGCACGCTGGCGCGCGAGATTGGTGGTGACTGGACGTTCTGGCAAACGGGCAAGGTTGGTCTGGACACCCTCATTCTGTTTGATGCGCCCTATATTCTGATGGTCTTCGCTGCGGGCTTTGTCGTCATTGTGTTTTTGACCCTAGCCGCCAGTCTGCTCAAGCGGCACCGTGGCGCGCAGCCCGCATAAGCGGAGCCAGCATTAGTGGGCGATCTTTTGAATCTCTTGATCCTGAGAGTGGCGGAGGAGGAGGGATTCGAACCCCCGGAGCCCGCGAAGGCTCAACGGTTTTCAAGACCGCCGCATTAAACCACTCTGCCACTCCTCCGGGCCGGTGCTGTTTCTCCGAAGCCTGCGGGGAAGGCAAGAGGGCAACGGCGCCAAATCTGTTACCGGCCCCTTAATCATGCCTGTTGGATTACCTGCCCGCGTTGACGGGGATTCCACCATCACGTGGTAAATGTCACTCTGAAAGCGGTAGAAAACCGCCCGGACCACCGAATGTGATCCGGTACTCAGAATGAGGAGATTTGCGGTTATGCCGTTCAAGCGTTCGACTTTTGTTGGCCGGTCCAGAGTTGCCCTTTCGGTTCTTGCTTTTACCTGCGCGCTGGCCGCGACGGCAGAAGCTGGACCGCGCGGCGCCCCCATCGTCTACAAGAACGACGCCATGAACACGACCGCACCTGTCCGTATGGCGCAGGCGCCTGCTGTTTCGGCACCCCCGGCAATGGCTGGCCCGATCGACAAAGCAAGCGCCCGTATCCAGTTTCGCTACCCTGATTCCCAGCCTTCCGGCGGGCAGATGCTGACTGCATCTGCGCCAACAATCACGGCCGCCCCCACGGGCCGCGAAAGCGCGCTGACGGAAGCCCCCCAGATGATAGCGCCTCCCAAACCGCTTGTGGAAAGCATATCGCTTCAGGCGATGCCTGAGCCGGCCGGGAAGGGGATGGCATATACGCCCATGCCATCTGTGGTTCAGCCTGCTGCCCCAGCCGACATGAATACAGAGTTCGTCGAAACTGGACTTGCCATCGTTTATGGTGAGGAATTCGCCGGACTGCCAACCGCCAATGGTGAAGTCTTCAGCCAGATGGAAATGACGGCGGCACACCCCAGCCTGCCCCTTCCGAGTCTGGTGCATGTTACGAACCTTGATACCGGCCGTGAAATTGTTGTGCGCGTGAATGATCGCGGGCCCTTCGAAGAAGGCGCCAATCTGCAACTATCCCGCAAGGCGGCAGACACCTTGGGTATGACCGGAGCAGGGAAGGGCAATGTGCGCCTTCGTTATCTCAGCCCGGCGCCCGTCCTGGCGACCCAACCGGTTTCCCAGAAGTCCATCGCGCCTGCTTTGGCGCCCGCCAAAAGCCAGGCAGCACAGCCGGTTGTCACCCAGATGGCAGCAGCCCCGGCTACACCCGAAGATGAACTTCTCGGGGGCGGCCCGGGGGCGGCACCTTACCCGCGCCTGATGTCCATGACTGTCGCGCAGCCGAATGCGACCTACATCACACCGGCCGCAATGACGGGAAACGTGTTCGTTCAACTCGCTTCCTTCTCTGATATCGGAAATGCTGAAACCATGCTTCGCAGTGTGGAGGCCTCGCTTCCTGTTGAGATTGTTCCGGCCCGCGTGAATGGAACGGATTACTTCCGGGTTCGCGTAGGCCCCTTCCAGGACCGTGATGCCGCCGAACAGATCCGTGCGAATCTCTATTTGAATGGCACGGCAGACGGCCGGATCGTTACCGGTTACTGAGGAACCCTCAGCGCGCCCATTGACGCTGACCACAAACCGGCCCTTTTTCCTGCCTATACAGTGCAGAAGGCCGCTGGATATCCTGCGGCCGCCTGACCGGCACAGGAGAAAGATATCGTGGTTCCCTTTCGCAAGGTGTTTGCGGCCCTACTGACCCTCGGGGCGCTGGGCGGCGCCAGTGTTTCGGCTCAGATGATCGACACGCCGGCGACCTATGCCGTGATCATGGATCACGCGACCGGCAAGATCCTCTATTCCAAGCGCGGCGACGAGCCTATGACGCCCGCTTCCATGACGAAGATGCTGACGGCTTATGTTGTCTTCGAACTGATTGAGCGTGGCGAACTTTCGCTTACCGACAAGTTCACCGTCAGCGAAGACGCCTGGCGCCGCGGCGGCTTCCCTTCCGGCACGTCTACGATGGGCCTCGTGCCCAAGGATACGCCGACTGTTGAAGAACTCCTCCACGGGGTTATCACCATGTCTGGCAATGATGCCTGCATCGTTCTGGCTGAAGGCATTTCGGGCTCTGAAGAGGCCTTCTCCCGCCGAATGACTGAAATGGCGCATGAGCTCGGCCTGACTTCCATCAACTTTGTCAATACGACGGGCCTGCCAGGCGAAGGCCATGTTGCCTCAGCTGAAGATCTCGCCCGTATCGCCAAGATGACCATCGACAAGTATCCAGAATATTATGAGTGGTACTCGCTGCCCTCTTATACTTGGCGGGAATATACTCAGGCCAACCGCAACCCTCTGCTGGAAGTTGCTGGCGCTGATGGTCTCAAGACCGGTCATCTTGCCTCTTCGGGATACGGCCTTACGGCCTCAGCTGTGCGCGACGGTGTGCGGCGAACCATTGTTGTGAACGGTCTGCCGACAATGGCGGCGCGCGCCCAGGAAAGCGAACGCCTTATGCGCGTAGCCTTCCAGAGCTTTGAACTGAAAACCATCGGTCCTGAAACGCTGGCCTTGCCAGATGTCGAGGTGTGGCTGGGCGATAGCCGCGCGGTGCCGGTCTCGCTTGCAGAGCCGATTGAAGTTGCCGGACATAAGGCTGGCTTTGCCAAGGCCAAGGTCGAGATTGTTCTGGACGGTCCGGTGAAAGCTCCCGTTAAAAAGGGCGATCAGATCGGCACACTTGTCATCACTATGGAAGGCTCAGAACCCTCCACAGCCCCGATTATCGCCGAAGCAGATGTGAAGAAGCTTGGCTTCGCCGGGATGGCGATTGAGGGCGTACGCACCTTCATCACCAGCAGCAATGACTGATACGGTCTCCGGCCACTTCATTACGCTGGAAGGCGGCGAAGGCACTGGCAAATCCACGCTGGCCAAAGCAATCGCCCGGAAACTCGAAGCGCATGGCCTACGTGTCGTGCTGACACGGGAACCGGGCGGCACGCCTTTGGCGGAGGCGGCGCGTCATCTTCTGCTGCATCCGCCAGAAGGGGAGGCATGGTCGCCGCTTTCCGAGGCCTTGCTGGTGAATGCAGCGCGCCGGGACCATATCGAGAAACTGATCCGGCCAGCACTGGCGCAAGGAGCCTGGGTAATCTGTGACCGGTTTGCAGATTCCACGCGCGTCTATCAATCGATTGAAGGCGGCGTCGCGCAGAGCACCCTTCTTTCCATTGAACACGAAGTGCTGGGCCATACACTTCCGTCCATGACCCTGATCCTCGATGTTTCGCTCGACATCGCAAGACAGCGCCGTGCCACGCGCTCCGGAGCCCTCGATACGTTCGAACGCAGACCGGATGCATTTCATCAAGCGGTGCGGACTGCGTTTCTCAACATCGCAAAATCAGAACCTGAGCGGTGCTGGTTGATTGATGCCAGCGTTACGCCCGATCTCGTTCTGAGCGCTGCCTGGGATAAGATCGAGCACCTGCTTCCCGAGCGTGCGTCATGACTCCAGCGCTCCCCCTCTTTGGGCACGATATTGCTGAAGCATCTTTCCTCTCAGCCTATCGAAGCGGGCGTTTGCACCATGCCTGGCTTATCGAGGGGCCATCTGGAATTGGAAAGGCACGGCTGGCGGAGCGGATTGCCGCCTATCTGCTGGGCGCGCGCGGGCCAGCCGCATCTCCATTTGATGCGCCCGCAGACGATCCGGTGATGCGGGCGATTCTGGCCGGAAACCATCCAGACATGAGCGTTCAGCGCCGGCAACTGAACGACAAGGGCAAGCTTACGCAGGACATCACCGTCGAACAGATCCGGCAGATGACGCAGTTTTTCTCGATGAAGCCAGCTATGGGCGGATGGCGTATCGGGATTGTCGACGCCATCGACGAAGCAAACCGGAACTCTGCGAATGCGCTTCTCAAGACCCTTGAGGAGCCGCCTGCGCAAAGCATCCTGTTGCTCGTCAATCACCGCTCCAAACCGATCCTGCCAACCATACGGTCACGATGCCGGGTGTTGCAGCTGTCCGTGCTGACGGAGCAGGATTGCGCAAGAGCGCTCGCAGCCGCTGGCGCTTCGGATGACGCGGCCAAGCTTGCGCGGGGGCGCCCTGGCCTGGGGCTGCGACTGGCGTCGCCTTCGGCAATCAACGCAGCGAGCGCGGCGCGCACACTCATCAAGGCAATGCCGAGACCCGCAGACAAAATCGTGACGGCGGCCCTCGCAGCGGCAAGTGATGGACCGGAAGCCGGGCTTGCCTTCAGGGACGAAATTCTTGATTGGATCGCTCGTACGGCGGAAACAGAACCACGTGCCGCCAAGGTATGGCTGGGCCTAGCAAGGCTCTCGGGCGATGCCGAGACCCTGAATATGGACGCAGCACAAGTTACATCAAAAATCATTGCGGCAATGCATGATGCCGCAATTGGCAAGTGAGCGGCAGACCGATGTTTGATACACATGTGAACCTGCATGGCGACGCTTTTTCTGAAGACCTTCAGGAAGTTCTCGCCAGAGCGCGGGAATCTGGCGTGCGGCGCTTTCTGGCTATCTGTGACCGCTACGACAACTTTCCGGCCGTTCACACCATTGCCAGATCCGAGGCGGACATCTGGTGTTCCGTAGGCACACATCCGCATCACGCCAAGGATTTCACGCACATCACCGCAGAGGTGATGATAGAGGCAGCGCGCGATGCAGAGGTTGTTGCGATCGGGGAAACCGGACTGGACTTCCATTATGGATACAGCCCTGAGGCAGAACAGGTATCCAGCCTTCTAGAGCATATCCATGCCGCACGCGAAACTGACCTTCCTCTTATCCTGCATACGCGTGAGGCTGATGATCTGATGGCAGATATTCTTGAGGCAGAAATAGCCAAAGGAACATTCCGGCCACTGCTGCATTGCTATACAGGCGGCGAGGGGCTGGCACAAAGAGCCCTCAAGGCCGGCGCATATATTTCCGTATCCGGCATTCTTTCTTTCAAGAGCGCAAGGGATGTTCGCAGCGTCATAAGCAGCGTTCCCATAGAACGCATCATCCTGGAAACAGACTGTCCGTATCTGGCGCCAGTTCCGATGCGTGGCAGGCGAAATGAGCCCGCCTTTCTTCCGCATGTTGCAGAAGCGCTTGCAGCCTTGAAGGGCATGCCGGTTGATGAAGTCAAAGAGATTACAGAAGCCAATTCATTAGCGCTTTTCTCACGGGTCAGCCGGGCATGAGCGGCATGCGGATCATTCTTCTCGGAACCGGGTCTTCAGGGGGCGTTCCGCGCGTCGGTGGCGATTGGGGTGCCTGCGATCCTGGCGAGCCGAAAAATCGCAGACGCCGGTGTTGTGCGCTCGTCCAGAGGCGCGGACCTGATGAAACGCTTACGAACATTCTGATCGATACGTCGCCTGATTTAAGAGAGCAGCTTCTGGATGCCAATGTGATGCATCTGGACGCTGTCATCTACACACATGATCATGCTGACCAGTCACATGGCATAGATGATGTCCGCGCACTGGCCATCCGGCAAAGAAGCGCTATCCCGGTATATTTTGATCCCAGTACGCGCAGCAGCCTTCTGACGCGGTTTGAGTATTGTTTCGTTGGCGGGAAGGGCTATCCGCCCATCCTCTCACCTCAGATTACCGTCCATAACGGCCAGGCCTTTACAGTGCCGGGGCGAGCAGGGGCTGTGGAATTCATTCCCGTTGCGATGATACATGGCCCTATTCCCTGTACGGGCTACCGGATTGGAAACGTCGCCTACTGCAATGATGTTAACGAGTTGCCTGAGGCTTCCTTGCGCAGCCTTCGTGATCTGGATGTCCTGATCATCGATGCCCTGCGTTATGCGCCGCACCCATCGCACGCTCATCTCGACATGGCCCTGGATTGGATCCGGGAGCTGAAACCTGCCAGGGCAGTACTCACCAATTTACATGTCGACATGGATTATCAAGAGCTCTGTCGATCATTGCCGGACAATGTCGAGCCAGGCTTTGATGGCATGGAAATAAGCATCGCGGATTAGAGCCGAGCCTGCGCAGGCCAAAGGCCTCCGGCCGTATGGCGACATTTCCCAAGCTTTAGAATCATATATGGATTCAGCGCACTAAGTAGCCGCTCTGGCTCCATATCCTAATTGCCCATAATATAGATTATGCGACTTGGATTACAGATAGTGTGGCGCTGCCGAGCTGTCATGGCGATGGACTGGCCAGGGTACGGCGCGACCAGGCGCGGGATTGCTTATCCCCTTCCCCTCCTGCGCTGGCGGATATGCGCCCGGCTTGATGTCAGGATTTGTTAAGGTTTTACGCGAGATGTCAGGAGAATCAGGAGAAATGGAGACGGCGGTATTTTCCGCGGAAATACAGCAGTGGGTCCCGGCGCGGCTCAAACCTTGCCCGCTCGACCTGACCGATCAGGATAATATGGTCTCCGCCATCATGGACGGCGTATCGAGAACACTCGAACGTCGCTAACGACCCCGTCAGGACAGGCGTTTCATTCAACCCCTGCTCCCAAGGCGTTGCCCCGAACCTGTCTTCATCGCGGCGCGAAAAGCGAACAGAGGCGGGCTGCTGGCCAATGTGCAGCACGTTCACTGCAAAATGCTCCGCCATCTGGAAGACTTCGGAACTGGCAGATGATTTGGCTATGCAGGCCAGGAGTAAAGGCGGATCCAGAGATACTGACGTAAAAGAGTTTGCCGTCAGCCCTACCGGCTGGCCAGTTCCGTCTTTCGCGGTCATAATTGTTACGCCGGTCGCGAAGCAACCTAGCGCATCACGGAGCGTGCGCGCATCTGAACCTTGACGATATTCGGGCGTGGCGCGCGGCAGACGGCGCTCCAGAAAGTCGATCAGCACAGCACTGAAGGCATCGAAACCTTCTGCGCAGGAAGGATCGGTGCTCGCAGAGATTTCCACAGCCTCAGCATGCGGAATACGTCTGACGATCTGCTCCAGATTGTCTGAGGTTGCGGCCAGCACGCCCGTGACAATCAACACAGGCAGACTGTCTGGTATCGGCTCCAGTTTCCCAGCGCTCGCAGACGCGGGGTCTACAAGAACGACGCCTGTGGCCAAAAGCTCCGCATGCTGGCTTATGGCGCTGAGGGCGACAGCCGTATCGCCCTCAGCTGCCAGAATGACAGGTCGCATGGGCAACTGACTAAGAACGGCCCGGAGACTCTCGATTGCATATGTGTCGGCATTGCCAGGAATAAGCGAGGCTGTTTGATCGAAAGGCGCCAGCCGGACGACCTGTCTGCCCGCTTTCACCAACGCAGTTGGCCTGGCGGCGCTTTCGACGCAACCGACTGGCCATCATCGGCTTGCTGATCGTGCTGATATTCATCGCCGCCGGCGTGCTTGCGCCGGCTA
>JBKBIZ010000078.1:0-11983 GCA_046293975.1 Hyphomonas sp.
TTATATGCACCGCATCAAACGCTCCGGGCATGGGATTCGCCCGGCTGCGGCTTGCCGGTCATGGGGATCAGCAGTTGCAGGACAGAGCCGCCAATATGGGCGGACGGGCAAATTAACCAGACATCCCGGAGACTACCCCTTTGACTGAGACCACATTCGCGGATTTCGGCCTGGCCGAAAATATCCTCAAAGCCGTTATCGAGTCCGGCTATACCATCCCCACCCCGATCCAGCGCGAAGCCATTCCGCATATCCTGATGGGCGGAGACGTGACCGGCATTGCCCAGACGGGCACCGGCAAGACCGCCGCCTTCGTGCTGCCAATGATCCAGCGCCTCTCCACCGGCCGGGCCCGCGCCCGCATGCCGCGCTGCCTGATCCTCTGCCCGACGCGCGAGCTTGCGGCGCAGGTATCGGAGAGCTTCGAGAAGTATGGCAAATACCTCAAACTCACCATGGCGCTGCTGATCGGCGGGGTCAGCTTCAAGGAGCAGGAAACCCTGCTCCAGCGCGGTGTTGACGTGCTGATCGCCACGCCGGGCCGCCTGATGGACCAGTTTGATCGCGGCAAGCTCCTGATGATGGGCGTCGAGACGCTGATCATCGACGAGGCCGACCGGATGCTCGATATGGGCTTTATCCCCGACATCGAGAAGATCTGCTCGAAACTGCCGGCAAACCGCCAGACGCTGCTGTTCTCCGCAACGTTCCCGAACGACATCCAGCGCCTCGCCAAGACCTTCCAGAAAGATCCCAAGAAGATCGAGGTCACCCGCCCGACGGATGGGGCCCTGACGATTACCCAGCATGTGGTCCATCTGCCCACGAATGATGGCAAGGCCCGCCGCACCGCGCTGCGCCGCGTCATCGAAGCGTGCGATGTGAAAAACGGGATCATCTTCTGTAACCGCAAGGTGGAAGTGGATGTCGTCGCTGCATCGCTGACCAAGCATGGCCATGACGCCGCCCCGATCCATGGCGACCTGCCGCAATCGGTGCGCACCGAAACGCTGCAACGCTTTCGCGACGGCTCGCTGAAACTGCTGGTCGCCTCGGATGTGGCGGCACGCGGGCTGGACATTCCGGATGTCGGCCAGGTGTTCAATTTCGGTCCTCCGCCCAAGGATGAGGACTATATCCACCGCATCGGCCGCACCGGCCGGGCCGGACGTTCGGGCCAGAGCTTCACGCTCGTGTCGCCGGCCGATGAAAAGTCCTGGGGCTTCGTGCTGAAGATGATCAAGCAGGACGTGAAGGATTTCATGCCGGAAGGCCTGCTGGACGAACTGGCAAATCTGCCGCCGGAAGAAAAGCGCGACCGCAAGCCCGGCGGACGTGGTGGAGACCGTGACCGCGACCGCGGTGGCCGCAGCGCCCGTGGCCGCACCGAGCGGACCGAGCAGAGCGACCGCAGCGAACGCGCCCCGCGCCGCCGCCGTGAGACCGAAGAGACCGGCGATGTGGCCGTCGCTGACGCGCCCGTTGAGGCTATCGCGACCGAAACGGTTGAGGCTGTCGAAGCCGTTGCCGTCGCCGTGCAGGAAAAGCCCAAGCGTGAACGCAGCCCGCGCGGCGGCGAGAAACGCCGTGAGCGGACGGATGAAACGCCCCAGCCACGCGCCGAAAAGCGCGAGCGCAGCGGCGGTGACCGGGACCGGGAACGCGAGCGTCCGCAACGCGATTACAAGCGCAAGGATGATGACCTGATCCTGGAGCCCGCGCCAGACCGCGTGGTCGGCTTCGGCAATGATGTCCCGAACTTTCTGAAGCGCTAAGGCGTTTCTTCCAGCGCCTTTAACCGGCCGCGCCCTTCTGGGGCTGCGGCCGGTTTGAGTTTGGGGGTGGATGACGGGTTGGGAAAGGGGGGTGAGATGATCCCGGATAATCGCTTTGCGATTTCCGGGATGACACGGGGTTTTTGGGTCTAGGAGGTGTTGGGTGGGGCTCCCCCCTCCGCCCCTGCGGGGCACCTCCCCCGTGAACGGGGGAGGAGACCAGCGCCTGATAGAGAGATTTCCTCTGTTGGAGGATTTTCGGAAAACTCCAAAGAAACTCCAACCATGTTTGGAGGAATTGCGGTTTGCCAGATGGGGGCGTCCCAGCTGGGGCGGGTCGGTTCTGGCTTTCGGTAAGTCGTTACCTTGTCGCCGATCTGGACGGTGTAGAGATTACCCCAGCGGGTGACGGCGACGAGGAGGGGCCGGTGGGACTCTCTTTGCCAGGCTTGGAACAATTGCAGTTGTAGCCAGAGCCAGCCCCAGAAGAGGGGGTGGACGTAGGCGTACATGCGGGCGTGTTCGGGGGACATGGGCTGGAGAATACCTCCGTTCCCGGAGGGGTGGATGAGATTTCTGGAAATCGCGGGGATGCTACAGGTTTGGAGAAAATAATGGTGGATAGCTGGCGCTTCTACGGATAGCCGCCCCACCCTAGCCCTCCCCATAGTCATGGGGAGGGGACGTGTTGTGGGTGGGGGGAGCTTAGTTCTCAGCGGGCGGAACCTGCCCCCTCCCCATCACGATGGGGGGCATGAGGATCAGCAATCGCATTGCGATTGCCCGAATGACGGGGTTGGGCGCGGTTCGGTCAATCCGGAACATATCCGGACAGTTTGGGACAATCCGGGACACTTTTGGACATTTCCGGCCATGAAAACACTGGCCCCTTCCCCGATGGGACAATCGTGACTAGGCTTGGCGCCAGTTCAGAGAAAACAGGTTCAGGGGTGCTGCCATGATGATCCGCCGGAGTTTGCTTGTTGCCGTGATGGCGCTGGGACTGGCCGCGTGTGGAGGCGACGATCGGGAGAGCGCCGATGGCGGCCCCCGGGAGCTGCGGCCCGATGAGGGCGTCACGGTTTCCACCGAGGGCGCGGTTTCGGGCATGCCGGTGGGCGAGCTGCGTTCGGCTGATCCAAGCCTGGTAGAACTTTACAAGAAGCTGCACGCCAATCCGGAACTTTCCTTCCGCGAGGTGGAAACCTCCAAACTGATGGCTGACGAGCTGCGCGCGCTCGGCTTTACGGTGACCGAGGGCCTTGGCAATGCCTGGGTGCGCGAGAAGGCAATGAAGGATGTGGGCCGGGTGTTGCCCGGCGTGGGCGGTTATGGCGTCGTGGGCGTGTTCGAGAATGGACGGGGACCGACGATCCTGATCCGCGCCGATATGGACGGCCTGCCCGTGCCTGACCAGTCAGGTTTTGACTTTGCCTCCAGAGTGGTCTCGCAGACCTGGACGGGCGTGGAGAGCCCGGTGATGCATGCCTGCGCGCATGATATCCACATGACCGTATGGGTAGGCACGGCGCGCAAGCTGGTGGCCGAAGCCGATAAATGGAAGGGCACGCTGGTGATGATTGCCCAGCCTGCCGAGGAAATTGGCCTTGGCGCGCAGGCGATGCTGGCCGATGGGCTCTATACGAAATTTCCGCTGCCGGACTATAATCTGGCGCTGCATGTTTCGGCGAGCGCGCCAGCGGGCGTGATCAACTATTCCTCCGGCTATGCGCTGGCGAATGTCGACAGCGTCGACATCAAAGTGAAAGGCGCCGGCGGGCATGGCGCCTATCCGCACACGACACGCGACCCGATCCTGATCGGCGCGCATATCGTGACCGCCTTGCAGAGCCTTGTTTCGCGCAATACCAATCCGCAGGAATCGGCGGTGGTAACGGTCGGCTCGTTCAAGGCGGGCGCCAAGCACAACATCATTTCCGATGAGGCCGAACTTCTGATTACCGTGCGCTCCTATGATGACAGGACGCGCCAGATGCTGCTCGACGGGATCAAGCGCATCGCCGAAGGCCAGGCGGCCGCCTTTGGCGCGCCCGCCCCGGAGATCAAGATCGAGAGCGACTATACGCCCGCAACCTATAACGACCCGGAGCTGACCGAGCGGGCGATGAAGGCCGTTGCCAAGAAAATCGGCGAGGGCAATGTGCGCGCCGTGTCGCCAGTTATGGGCGGGGAAGATTTCAGCCAGTTTGCCCGCACGGATGAAAAGGTTCCCGGCGTGATCTTCTGGCTTGGCGCGGTGAACCCTGACAAATATGCCGCCTCGCAGATTGACGGGATGCCCCTGCCCTCATTGCACTCTCCGCTGTTTGGCCCGGACTATGACCCGGCGATTGCCACGGGCGTGGAAGCGATGACCACGGCGGCGATTGATCTGTTCAAGGAGTGAGGAGAGCCCTACTTCACATACTGCAATCTGTAAGTTCAAATCACACTCTTGACACACCCCAGTTTCAATAAAGGCAGGATTTAGGCAGCGGCCTTGCCTTTGGTCGATCCGTGCGCTAGATACCCTTTTGCTCAGACTGCGTAAAAGGTTCATCGCCGCGTCGCAAAAGAGCCCTGAAAGCCAAAGCGTTTTGAGGATGCCCCTTGAAACGCTTCTTTTCAGGCCTAACTTATACTCAAATCGAGCATAATTGGCTCGGTTGGTCGAAGGAGGTTTCTTATGGCGCGTCTGATTGATGCCGGTCCCGGCTGCCCTACCCCTACCCCGTTGCGCGGCAAGTCCGGCGCGGCGGCGCGGGGCCTCGTCTATGACGCCGCCGTGAAGGCGGAAACCGATGCGCTCTATCCGCTGGTGCAGGATTTCGTGACGCCGATGGAATGGCCCGCGATTGCCCCGCTGGTGGCCGGTATCAACCGGCTGAAGCGCGAGAAGAATGCCGTGATCCTGGCGCATAACTATATGACGCCGGACATTTTCAGCCTGGTCGGCGATTTCCGCGGTGACAGTCTTCAGCTGGCGCGCGAGGCGGCCAAGGTTGAGCAGAAAGTGATCGTGCAGGCGGGCGTGCATTTCATGGCCGAGACGTCGAAAATCCTCGCGCCGGAGAAAACCGTGCTGATCCCCTCGCTGGAAGCAGGCTGCTCGCTGGCCAGTTCGATCAACGGCGCGGATGTGCGCCTGATCAAGCAGAAATTCCCCAATTATCCGATCGTGACCTATGTGAACTGTACCGCCGAAGTGAAGGCTGAGTGCCACATTACCTGCACAAGCTCGAACGCGGCGCAGGTGGTGGAAGCCATCGCCAGGGAATGGAATTCGGATACTGTAATCCTGGTGCCGGACCAGTACCTTGCCAAGAATGTGGCGGCGCAGACGAATATCCGCATCCTGACCTGGCCGGGCGCCTGTGAGGTGCATGAGCAGTTTTCGGCTGACGATGTGGCCCAGCTGCGCGAGGCCCATCCGGGCGTCGTGATCCTGGCGCACCCGGAATGCCCGCCCGAGGTGCTTGAGGTGGCCGACTATGCTGGCTCGACGGCGGCGCTGGCGAATTATGTGTCGGAGAAGCGCCCTGCCAAGGTGGTGCTGCTGACGGAATGTTCGATGAGCGACAATGTGGCGGCGGTGAACCCCGGCGTGAACTTCATCCGGCCGTGTAATCTTTGCCCGCACATGAAGCGTATCACGCTGGAAAACATCTATGATTGCCTGATGACGGGCACGCATGAGGTGACCATTCCGGAGGATGTGCGGGTGCGCGCGAAACAGGCGCTCGACGCGATGCTGGCGCTGCCGAAAATGGAGCGCCCGCTCGATTTCGTGACCGGCCTCAAGCCGATGGACCTCGAACTGGTAAACTAATGCGTAAACCAGCTTGCCAGAGGGGGCAGGCCGGGGTGAAGTCTGGCGGCGTGTTCAGGAGAGTGGCCATGCGGATATTCGGTGGACGCGCTGTAATGGTGCTGGCGATGGCCTGCCTGATGGCAAGCCCGGCGATTGCCAAGTCTGGCAAGGATAAAAACCCGTCGGATGTGCTGGGCAGCTGGAGTTTCCAGACGAGCCCCTACCGGAGCGGACAATGTGTGATGACGGGCACGATGCGCCTGTCGCCGCATGAGGACGCGGACCGGTATGCGTGCGAGCTGACAGCCGTTGAGATGTGTTCCATGTGGGGCCGCTCGGTCGTGCGCCAGTCCTGCGAAGCCAGCCGCTTTGGCGATCAGGTATCGATCCGCTCCACCATCGAGGAGATGCTGGAGACCAAGTTCGAAGGCCTGCTCTATGTTCCTGACAATTTCACGCTGACGATCCAGTCCCACGAACGGATGTTCGGGGCGCTCGTCTCTGCTGTCACCGCGCCGGTGGAATTCCGCCGCGCGAATGACGGCATTTCCTGATCGGATAAAGACCATGCTTTCCGGAACGGATGACCGCCTGCATGCCGGCGCGGGAGCCATAACAGATGTGCTGATCGTGGGGGCGGGCCTGGCGGGCCTGTTCCTGGCGCTGAAGCTGGCGCCCCGGCCATGCGTGGTGATCTCCCCGGCGCCGCTCGGGCAGGCCTCCTCCTCCGCCTGGGCGCAAGGAGGATTGGCGGCGGCGCTGCATCCGCTCGACAGCCCGGCGCAGCATGCGGCCGATACGGTGGCCGCTGGCGCGGGGCTGGTTGACCCGGTGATTGCGCGCCTGATTGCCGAGGAAGGGCCCGCGCGGGTGCGCGACCTGGTGGCGCTGGGCGTGCCGTTTGACCGGACGCCCGATGGACAGCTGGCATTGTCGCTGGAGGCGGCCCACTCCCATCCGCGCGTGGCGCGGGTTTCGGGAGATCTTGCGGGCAAGGCGATCATGGACGCCTTGGTGGCAGCGGTGGGGGCAGCGCCTCACATTGAGCTGATAGAGGGCGCGCGGGCTGAGGCGCTGCTTCAGGACAATAATGGAAGAGTGGCGGGCGTGGTGCTGCGCGGCAATACCGGGCGGCCCTTTGTGAAGACCGCGCGGGAGACGGTGCTGTGTACCGGCGGATCTGGCGGGCTTTACCGCGTGACGACCAACCCGAAGGAAGCCCAGGGCGAGGCGATCGCGATGGCCCATGTGGCCGGCGCTGTGCTCGCTGATCTCGAGTTCGTGCAGTTTCACCCGACCGGCATCGACATTGGCCGCGACCCTGCCCCGCTGGCGACCGAGGCGTTGCGCGGGGAAGGCGCAACCCTGCACAATAGCGACGGGCGCGCTTTCATGGCGGATTATCATCCGCTGGCAGAGCTTGCGCCGCGTGATGAGGTGGCCCGCGCTATCCATGCCGAGCGGGCAGCCGGGCGCGGGGCTTTCCTCAACTGTATCACGGCGGTGGGTGAAGAGTTCCCCCATCATTTCCCGACCGTCTTCGGCGCCTGCATGAGCGCGAACATCGACCCGCGCCGCGACATGATCCCGGTGGCGCCGGCCGCGCATTATCATATGGGCGGAATTATCTCAGACTTCTGGGGGCGATCCACTTTGGACGGACTGTCCGTCTGCGGAGAATGTTCGTCCACAGGCGCGCATGGGGCCAACCGGCTGGCTTCAAACTCGTTGCTGGAAGCGGTGGTGTTTGCCGAGCGGATTGCCCGGCGCCTGCGGGACGCTGACCTCAATGAAGCGGGCGCCAGCACGGGCGCCGTGACGACGCGCCTTGCCGGGCCGGACATGCTGGAGCTGCGCGAGGCGATGTCGCGCCATTGCGGCGTGGTGCGTGAGGCGGGCGGGCTGACGCAGCTTCTGAGCCTGATCGAGCGGCTGGAGGCGGGCACGCCTGGTGCCCCGGCGCTGACGGCGGCGCGCCTGATCGCAAGCGGGGCGCTGGCCCGCACCGAAAGCCGCGGCGGGCATTTCCGCACCGATTATCCCGATACCGGCGCGCCCGAGCGCCAGTTCCTCTTCCACACGAGCCGCGAGGCGCTTGTCGTATGACGATTTATATCCCCCCGCTTTCACCGATCATCCTTGATCCTATTGTCCGTCTGGCACTGGCCGAAGATCTTGGGCGGGCGGGGGATCTGACGAGCGACGCGACCATTCCACCTGAGACGCAGCTTTGCGTGGTGATCGCTGCGCGCAAGCCCGGCGTGATTGCAGGACTGGATGTGGCGGCCTATTCGGCGAGCCTGGTTGATCCGGCGCTGAAGCTGGAAATAGAAAAGCCTGATGGCAGCCGCCTCGCGCCCGGAGATGTGGTGGCGCGCCTGTCAGGCTCGGCGCGGTCTATCCTGACGGCAGAGCGCACGATGCTGAACTTTCTCGGGCGCCTTTCGGGCGTCGCCAGCCTGACGCGGCAATATGTGGACGCAGTGGCGCACACCAAGACGCGCATCGTCTGCACACGAAAAACAACGCCGGGCCACCGGGCGCTGGAGAAGCGCGCCGTGCGTTGCGGCGGGGGGACGTCTCACCGCTATGGGCTGGATGACGCGATCCTGATCAAGGACAATCATATTGCGGCCTGCGGCGGCTCCATCGCCGATACGATGGAACGGGCCAAAGCCTATGCCGGACATCTGCGGATGATCGAGATCGAGGTCGACACGCTGGCCCAGCTTGAAGAAGCGCTGAAATATGGTCCGCATGCGATCCTTCTGGACAATATGAACCTGGATCAGCTGCGCGAGGCGGTGGCGATCACGGCAGGCCGCGTGCCGCTGGAAGCTTCGGGCGGGGTGACGCTGACTTCCGTAGCGGCAATTGCCGAGACGGGGGTGGACTTCATTTCCTCAGGCGCGCTGACCCATTCTGCGCCCAATCTTGACCTCGGCCTCGATGTGGTCTGACAGTCTCGGCCAGACACACTGACACACGATCAGTGAGCGATATTGGCGGAGGAACACATGGCAGGCGCAAACGGTCGCAAGGCGATTTTCATCACGGGCGCAGCCTCAGGCATTGGTGCAGAGACCGCGCGCCATTTTGCACGCAAGGGCTGGTTCTGCGGGCTCTATGACGTCAACGAGATGGGCCTCAAATCCGTGGCGGCCGAGATCGGCGCGGAGAACTGCCACCTCGCCAAACTCGACGTGACCAAACGGGCCGATTGGGCCACCGCGATGGACGGCTTCAGCGCGGCGACGGGCGGCAAGATGGACGCCCTCTTCAACAATGCCGGCATCGGGCGGCATGGCTGGTTTGAGGATGTGCCGCCCGAAGACGCAGACCTCGTGATCGACATCAATGTGAAGGGCGTGATCAACGGGGTTTATGCCGCCCTGCCCCTCCTGAAGGCGACGCCGGGGGCGCGGATCGTCAACACCGCCTCCTCAGCCGGGATTGTCGGGGCGCCGCAGCTGTCGGTCTACTCGGCGTCCAAATGGGCGGTGCGGGGGCTGACCGAGGCGCTGGACGCGGAGTTCCGCGATCTGGGCATTCGGGTAACCACGCTGATGCCCTGGTTTGTCGATACGCCGATCCTGGAGATGGGCAAGACTGAAGGGTCGAACGAGAAGATGTCTGACCAGATGAAGGCCAATGGCGCCAAGGTCTATCCTGTCTCGATGGCGGCCGAGAAAGTGTGGGACGCGGTACATGGCGATGACATCTATTACATGGTGGGCGCCGAGGCGGACCGGGCGCGCTTCATGACGCGCTGGCTGCCGGGTCTGGTGCGCAAATCCATCCGCAAGAACGTGCCGGCGCGGGATTAGCGGCAAGAGGCCCCTTCCCTTCGCTGGAAACAAAAAGGCCGCTGATGCGTTTCATCAGCGGCCTTTTTATTTTGTAACGGGCCGGCAAGCCTTACGGAGCAGCGGCGCGGGCGGCTTCGAGCTGGCGTGCGAGGTAGTCGTCGATGACGACGGGCGCTGGGACCGCTTCGGCGGTTTCGACCTGTGGGGCGGCTTCCTGGACGGGCGCAGCTTCTTCGATAGGAGCAGCTTTCTTGACCGTCTGGACCGACATCAGACGCGGCGCAGGCGCCGAGACGGTGCGGGTGGAGGTGGTGACGCCGGCCGGGGCAATGCTTGGGGTGATCGTGTAATAGGCATCGTTGGCAGCGCTGGAAGCGTCGGCGAAAAGCAGACCTTCATCGAGGGCGGCCATGTCAGCTTCCTTCGTTGCATCGAGCTCAGCCAGGCGCAGCTCGGTCTGGCGCTTACGGGCTTCGAAGTTGCGCTCCACGCTGGCCCATTCGGCGCCGCGCGGGAAGCGGTAGAAGATATGGAGGCCAACCTGCTTGGTTTTGACGAGGCCCGAATTCCAGACCGGATCAACATAGGTGGCGTGATAGTGGGTGGCGCCGCCCGTGCGATCCTCATTGAGGTCCATCAGGACATGGGCAGCAATACGCTGTGCGCGCGCCCAGGCTTCTCCGGCCGGCTTGTTACGGTCCATCGAGCCGTCACAGGTGAAGGTGAACTGGCAGCCGGTGGTGCGGGTCGCGCCCTGGAAGACCACGCCGCAGACGCTGTCTGGATAGCGATGGTCACGGACGCGGTTTGAGATGACTTCGGCAACGGCGAGTTGGCCGTTGAGCGGCTCCCAGGCAGATTCGTAATAGACGGCCTGCGCCATGCACATCAGCTCGGCATCGATGGTCTCGGCGCGCTGGATCTGCTCGGGGCGGAAAGAGGCAAGGGTTGCGAGGGCCGCGCCATCGCGGTCGCGCATCGCATAGCGGCTCATCGAGGAGTCGATGTCGCGCTTCAGGGTGTATTCGACGGTGCGCAGCCAAGGCGTGTCCATCAGGGACGGCGTGTGGCTGGCCGTGCGGACGGCGAGGCCGCCATCTTCATAAAGGGCGAGCCGCTCAGCTTCGGCGCGGAATTCCGCGTCGGCGCGCAGGCCGGCCTGTTGTTCGGCAATCGCAGGGAAGGAAACGGACGCCGTCACCGCCACAACGGCAATCATGCCGCCGCGGATGAACACGTCTCTTTGTTCCTGATCGTTCATTCCAAGCCACCACCGTGTGAGCTTTTCACGCAGCCCATTAACCCGGAATAAACTCGCCCGGCTTGGTTTCAGAAAGCTTAACATCACCACTCCTCTAGTCCCCGGCCGGCAGTTATGGTTCTGCCTGGTGCCCCGGGGTTTCCGAGATTTATCTGTTTATAGAGGCCGAAAGTGCCCGGCCAGACCCTCGCGGGACTGGAGGGACTTGGCCCACCCGCAACTATCTAGCAATATTTCAGCCAGAATCCTGAGTGACAATTCAGAAAGACGCGGAACCGAGCCAGATCAGGCGATTCGCCTGACGCGCGAAGAAATGGGTTTAATTATCTGAAAAATAACAAAAAAACGGGACCGCAAGCGACCCCGTTTGTTTGAATTCAGATGTCAAGTTGTTGCAGAAATGCAACGTTCAAGCGCCTCTGGTTCTGCGCCGGAACTGCCCGGCAAGCCTATTTCCTGGCGCCGCGGATAGCTGCCTGTGCCGCTGCGAGACGGGCGATCGGCACGCGGTAAGGCGAGCAGGAGACGTAATCGAGGCCGGCGCGGTGGCAGAATTCCACAGAGGCCGGGTCTCCGCCGTGTTCGCCGCAGATCCCGAGCTTGATATCGGGGCGGGTCTTGCGCCCGCGCTCGGCAGCAATCTTAACGAGTTCGCCCACGCCTTCCTGGTCAAGTGTTACGAAGGGGTCTTTCTCATAGATGCCCTTTTCGGCGTAAGCCGGGAGGAATTTGCCTGCGTCATCGCGGGAAATGCCAAGGGTTGTCTGGGTGAGATCGTTCGTGCCGAAGGAGAAAAACTCGGCGGCCTGCGCGATTTCCCCTGCCGCGAGAGCGGCGCGAGGCAGCTCGATCATCGTGCCGACCATATATTCCAGCGTGACACCGGTTTCGGCGAAGACTTTCTGGGCGGTCTCGTCGACGAGCTTTTTCAGGATGTCGAGTTCGCGGTGGGTGGCGACCAGCGGGATCATCACCTCGGGAATGGGCTTCAGCTTGCCTTCCCGGAAGATGTTTACGGCCGCTTCAAAGATGGCGCGGGCCTGCATCTCGTAGATTTCAGGGTAGGTGATGCCGAGGCGACAGCCCCGGTGGCCGAGCATGGGGTTGGACTCGTGCAGGTCAGCGGCGCGGCGGCGAAGCTCTTCGGCGCTGAGGCCGGAGGCTTTGGCAACGCCGGCGATGTCCTCATCGGTGTGCGGCAGGAATTCGTGCAGCGGCGGATCGAGCAGGCGGATGGTGCAGGGCAGCCCGACCATCACCTCGAAAATCTCGATAAAGTCGCTGCGCTGTTCGGGCAGCAATTTGTCGAGCGCGGCGCGGCGGCCGG
>JBKBIZ010000079.1:0-11947 GCA_046293975.1 Hyphomonas sp.
CATCCACCAGCCCGCAGAACGGACCACGCAGAATTTCCGCCAACGTCAGATCTCGCAGGTCCAGCGTCGCAAACCGCATCAGGTTGAGGCAATCCTGCACCCCGATGAAATCGGTCAGGATCAGCCGGTCCGCGCCCGCCACCGGCAGGCCTTCGGCTTTGAGCGCATTGATCAGCGAGTCAAACAGCCCGCCCTGCCGCTTGCTGACAAGGATCAGCACATCCTCAGGCCGCACCGGCCGCTCAGCCTTGTCCTCCCACACCGTCTCGCCCCGGTCGATCATCCGCCGCACCGCCCGCGCAACCGATGTCGCCAGCTTCGCCTTCGGTGACGTCGCCCGCACCACATCCACTGGCCGCTCCCAGGCATCGGTCTCATCATCGGCAATCTTCGGCTCGATCGGCCAAATCTCGACCGCGCCATGCTGATCCCAGCGCCGCGCCGTATGCAGAGTATTGTCCGCCGTGCGCGGCGGCGCGTTTCCAATCCCCACATCAATCGGCGGCGAATTGTTCCACACCGTATCCACGTAGGTCAGCACTTCCGGCGCCGAGCGGAACGACATCAGCATCTCAACGCCAGCGGCATCCGCCATCCGCTCTTCCAGCCGCCGCGTCTCTGTCAGCAGCCGCTCAGGCTCCGCGCCCTGGAACGAATAAATCGACTGCTTCTCATCGCCCACGATGAACATCGTCCGCGGATCTTGGGAGTAATCCCGCCCCTCGCCGGCGCCAAACTCATGTGTCAGTGCCCGGATCAGATCCCATTGTTCCGGGCTCGTATCCTGCGCCTCGTCCAGCAACACATGCGAGATACTGCCATCAAGCTTGTAAAGCACCCAGCTCGCCATCCCGTCGGCTTCCAGAAGCTCCCGCGTTTTCTGGATCAGATCATCAAAATCAAGCGCGCCCCGCCGCGCTTTCTCATCCCGGTAGGCCTCCAGCGCGGGCAAACCAATGCGTAACAATGCCGCCGTCCGCGCAAAGGCATTGGCGCGCTGCAATACCTCAACCAGTTCCCGGATACGCGCTGTCTCTCGCCCCTCTCCATCCTTGATCTGGAAATATTCCGGCAGCAGAGGACAAAGCTGCCCCGGCGCCTTGGTGTAGGGATTTGTTTTGCGGAACTCGCCCTTCTCCGTCAGGAAAAACGGTGCATACGCCGCCCATACCGCCTCCGGCGTCTTCGCCAGAAGCACCTCCGCCAACACCTCCGCCCGCCCGTGATCCGTCGCCGTGCCCTTCAGCAGCGCGTCCATCGCCTCGCGGATCACCTCCCGTGGCAACGCGTCGCCCATCGCCGCCGCCAGTATCTCTGCCGGGCTCTCCAACGGCGCGCCCAGATCGGCCCGCAGCGCCTCCCTCATCCGCTCAATGACGAAATCATTCCGCTCGGCAAACCGCATCACTGCTGCGCCAGACCCCTTCAGCGCGTCCAGCGCGCTCGCCGCGCCTTCATTCATCGCTTCGCGGGTAATCAACGCCAGTTCCTCCGGCGCAGTTTCTACCGCCGCCAGGATCGCTTGCTCCTTAGCCGCCTGCCACAACGCCTTCGCGTCCCGGTCTTCCATCTCCGCAAAGCCGGGCACGACGCCCGCCTCCAGCGGAAACCGCCTCAGGATACGTGCGCAGAACGCATGGATCGTCTCGATCCGCAGTCCGCCCGGCGTCTCCAGCGCGCGCGCAAACAAGCGCCGTGCGTCACGCAGATCCTCCCGCGAATATTTCTCCGGTGAGCGTCCTTCCAGGGCTGACAGCGCCTCGCGCAGCTTGTCATCCTCCTTCACGGCCCAATCGCCCAGTGTACGGAAGAGCCGCGTCAGCATCTCATTGGCCGCCGCGCGTGTGTAGGTGATGCAAAGTATGGAATCCGGGTCCGCTCCCGGCCGCCCATCCTCCCGCCGCAGCAGAAGGCGCGCCACCCGGTCGATCAAAACCTTGGTCTTGCCACTGCCTGCATTGGCCGTTGCATAGGCCGAGACATTCGGATTGGCCGCATCGGCCTGCGCGCGGATCGCCGCCGCAAAGGCATCACCTTCCGCCCTCTGATCACTCATCGCCGCCGTCTCCACCCGCCGTATCGCGATTCCACTCGGCCCGCCGCGCCAGCAGGTTGTAGCCGTAATCATACTTCACAAACTGAACCCGCGGCGCCGACGTAAACACCGCCTCAGGATCGCGGTACGCCGCCACAAGCCGCACATACCCATCCGCCGCTGCCGCGATCAGCTCCTCCAGCGTCTTCGTGCAGCTCTTGCTCTCCGCCACACGCCGCGATTCCGGCCGCCCACGGATGGCCACATATTCAAGCGCAACGACCGGCCCCGCCCTGACATTTTCAAATCCGCCTTTCCAGGCAATGATCGCCTGCAGCGGCATCTGCTGGTCATAGCCTGCGTCAATCGCCTTGTCAGAAGGTGGCTGCCCCGTCTTGAAATCAACGATCACCAGACCGCCACCAGAGGTACGTTCGATCCGGTCCGCCGTTGCCGAAAGCTCAAACGGATGCCCGGCAATGTCGCTCCGATATTCTCCCCGCACCTCGCGATAGAATTTCCCGCCAATATCGCGGTCCTTCCGCCAGGCGAGATACCAGTCGACCACATCCTGCCAGATCGCAAACCGTCCGGCCCAGGAAGACTCCGGCTCACCCGTCCGCGCCAGCTCGAACCGGATCAGCTCCAGCAGCGTCACTGCGTCTTTGGCAACGCCGTCATTCTCAAAAGCATCCAGCGCCGCATGGATCGCCGTGCCGCGCAGGTTCACAGCCAGCGGCGCGCCGAGTACATCTACCTGCCGAAGCCCGAGTACGGATTCAGCCCAGATCGAATAGGGATCGCGCTGCAGCCGGTCGACGCGCGTCACTGAAAGCCGCCTTGGCCAATCCTCCGGCGTGCGCTTCTTCGGCCGTGGCTCCGCGCTGAAATCTGCCGGCAGGCTTCCGCTCCCCCGCGTCTGAAGCGCGCTCACCCAATCCATCAGCGCGCCCGTTTCGCCCTTCAGCAATTCGGCTGTGCGGTCGCCAAACGCCCCCTCGGCCAACGTCCGCAGCCGCCACACCCAGCGCGAGGCCACCGCCGGGCTGTCATCCCGGCGCGCGGCATAGAGCATTACTACATGGGGCGCGGCAGCAAGCTGGGCAAAGTCATGCGCCGAAAGCCCCATCCGCTCCTCAGAGTCATTCAGCCCCAGTGGCGCGCGAAACCTGCGCGGCAGAAAAGCATCGGCCGGCGGCTTCTCCGGCCAGACATCTTCATTCAGCCCGGCCAGGATCAAACGATCCGCAGACTGAAGGCGCGCCTCAAGCGGCCCCCAGATGGAAAGCCTCGGATGTTCAGGCTCTCCTGTCTGCACGGGAAGATTTGAAGACTCCGCGTCCACAAGATCGGCAAAAGCTTCGGCGCTCATCTCTCCCAGAAATGGCCCAAGCTCGGCCAGCCGTTGCAGCAGGTTCGATGCGCCCGCCCCGTCTTCCCCCGCCCAGGGCATCGGCGTCTCGCTGATCGCGCCGGCCAGGTTGGCGACACGCTTTGCCGCCTCATCTGCCGTCACCGTCTCGAGAATAGAAAAGTCCGCCCCCGTCTCTTCCATGATCTCGGCTAGCCGCCGCACAAGAAGCATCGCCTCGTCCTGATCTTCCCGTTGAAAAGGCGAATGCGGCTCAAGCTTGTGCCGGATGTCGATACTGTGCGCGAGATCGTCGAGACTCCCCCAGCGGCGCGGCCCGCGCAGGAAATAAAGGTCGAGCTTTCCCGCATCCATATGCCGCCGGACGAAAGGATGCTTGAGCACCGCCGCCAGAACTGCCGGCTCGCCGGGGTCGGCCGCCCAACGCGCGCAGAGCCCGATCAGGCTGCCCGCCTGCGTCCGGCCCAGCGGGACAGGCGCAGACGGCGGCACATGAATGCCCCAGCGCCCCAGCAGCGCCGAAACGCGCCGCGCCAGCCCCGCATCCGGCGTCACCAGCGCTGCTGTCTCGCCGGGCCGCTCCAGCGTCTCCCGCATCAGCAATGCGGCCGCTTCCGCCTCGGCGGCCTCATTGGGGGTGGCGGCCACGCTCAGGCCGGTCAGGCCATCGCGTACAAATTCTTCAATCGGCTGCCCGCTCGCTTGGGCAAGTTCTTCCAGCGTCGCGCGCCAGTCGGCCGTCTCCTCGGCAGGCGCCAGCGCCTCATGGATCAGGCGCACGCGCGCCCGCGCTGGGCCATCCTCGGAAATTCCCGGCCATGGCGCCACGCTGTCGGGCGTCCGGTCCAGCGCCCTCAGGGTACGGATCAGCGTGTTCTGGGGGTGCCCCGGCGCCTTGATGACAGACTCCCACTGCTTCCCGCTCAGCAAGGTGTCGAGCCCCGGCAGCACAATCAGACCCATAGGCAGGTCCAGAACGGCCCGCATCAGGATACGTCCCGGCGGTGTCGCGCCGGTTGAGCCGGCAATGATCACGGGCCCGGCGGGCGGGACATCGCGCCAGTGGTCGGCCAGCGCCCGCGCCGCGCGCAGGCGCTCCTTATACGGATCGGACGCCCGGTTCTCCGCCAGCCATTGCGGCCATAGCTCCGTCACGATCCTCAGAAAGTCAGCCGACCGGCTCCAATGCGCCGCCAGATCGCCAAGGCTCAGCGCTTCCAGCTTGCTCCAGTCGGCATTCTCGCTCATCGCCGCCTGTTCCAGCAGACGGCCCAGTTCCCGCGCAGCAGACAGCGCCGAGGCGGGCGGCAAATCCGTCCCCATCGCGCTCTGATAATAGTGGCGCACCAACGTCGCCAATACGCCCAGCTGTCTCGCGCCAGAAAGCGGCGGTGCCAAGCCCGACAGAGCCTGCTCGGCAATCGGCGGCGGCTCCCCGCTATCGAGATCCCCCAGCGCGCGGATGTCCGGTGGCAGGATGGTCTGCTCCCCGGCGGCGTCATAGAGCGCCAGCGACAGGGCTCGAGCTGACCGGCGGTTGGGTACATAAATGATGGCATCCGCCAGCGCGTCAGGCCGCTCCGCCAACGATGTCTCGGCGGCGAGCGCCCGCGCCAATTCCTTCACAAAGGCCGTGCCGGGCGCAATCGTCCGGATGCGCGGCGCATCCGGCCCGAACAGCACATCAGCCGCCATGACAGGCCACCCACATCTCAGCGTCTTTCAGCGCCTGCGGATCGCCCACATGCAGCCAGAAGGAATCGAGCGCCAGGCCTCGCAAGCGCCCCCGCGGGATGAGCCCGTCCCAGATGCGCAGCGCCGAAAACCGCTCCACCGGCTGCCCGCCATAAACCTGCGGCTTCAGTATCCGTACGCCCGCATAGGCCCAGGGCGCTGACGCCGCCTCGCCGCGCCGGGTCAGGTGCCCTTCGCCGTCCATGAAGAAGTCGCCCGGCCCGTCAAAGCCAAGCGCCCGCCCTGTATCGGCCACCAGAAGGCGCTCATCCTCTTGCGCCGGGTCAAAGGCCTCC
The DNA here is from genome assembly GCA_046293975.1 of Hyphomonas sp. GTDB lineage: Bacteria > Pseudomonadota > Alphaproteobacteria > Caulobacterales > Hyphomonadaceae > Hyphomonas. Next base: position 5,438 of record JBKBIZ010000079.1, read on the forward strand.
GCCAGCGCCAGCAGCGGATCAGCCACCTCCGGAAACCAGAAGGCATCGGTATTCAGCGCGAACACCGGCTCCTCGCCGAGGAGCGGCCGAGCTTTGGCCAGCGCGCCGCCGGTCTCGAGAACCTCGCCGCGCTCATCGGAAACGATCACTTCGAAATCCGTCAGCGTTTCCAGATACGCCTCAATCTGCTCCGGCAGGTAATGCACATTCACCACCAGGCGCTTCACCCCTGCCGCCTTGAGCGGCCCGATCACCCGGTCAATCAGCCTGCGCCCACGCACCGGAATCAGCGGCTTGGGGCAATCATTGGTCAGCGGTCGCATCCGGGTGCCAAGGCCAGCGGCCAGCACCATCGCCGTATGGGGAACCGGAATGCTCATGCCTTGGCCTCGAATACGAAAGGGGTCTGCTCACGCACGAAGGCCCGCATCCCGGCGAGCGCGGGGTGAGCAAGGTTTCGGGCGAGAATGGAAAGCTGGCGAGGCTGGAACTCGCCATAGCGGGGCTTCTTGTCCCGGTGCTGAAGGCGGGAGAAGACCCCGGCAATCCGCAGGGCATTGAGGGCGCCGATCACGGCGAGGCGCTCGTCAAAAGCTGTCCTGGATTGTCCCGATTTGTCCAGGAATGTCCGGATAGCGTCCTCAGATGCCTCGTGGGAGACCGCTCTGCGTGCGTCCTGGGTCAACATTGCCATGTCCCAGGCGTCCCATCCGCGCACGGCATCCTGAAAGTCCAGAAGCCCCACCCGGCCGCCCGGCAGCCACAGCAAATTCTCGGCGTGATAGTCCCGCAGCGTGAAAGCCCTCGGAAAAGACAGAGCTTTTTCGATCAGTGCGTCGCGCTCAGTTTCCCAGCGCGCCCGGGCCGCGTCGGCAAGCTTGGTTCCCCCCGCCTCCAGCGGCAGCCAATCAGCATAGAGATCCGCATTCGCCCCGAGCGCTACTGCGTCAAAGTCGAGGATCGGCCACTGAACCCCTGATTTATCAAGCCGTTGAGGCACCGGCGCACTGTGGAGAAGCGCCAGCGTCTCCGCCGCCGCCCTGTAAAGCGCCCGCTCATCGGCCTCGCCGCGCTCGATCACCCGGGCAAACTCCCGCCCGTCTCCAAAATCCTCAATCAACGCAAAGCCTTGCGTCACATCAAAGGCAAACACCTCCGGCGCGTCCAGCCCCAGACTGCGCAGATGCCCGGCAATCAGCGCAAACGCCTCAACGCGCGATGCCGCCAGCCGCGTCATGGCATTCCAGCCCATCCGCTCCCGCAAAGCCCTGTCAGCATCTGGCGGACAAGGATCATCCTCCACCCTCGGCGCGTCCATCAGCAGCGCAGTGACGCCATCTTCCCTCAGAAGCCGGATATAGCGACGGGTCGAGGCATCCTGGCTGAGAGGCTTGCGGATGGCCCGGTCCCATCCATCGCCTACGCTGGCGAGGAACCGGTCAATTTCAAGATCACGCGAGTCAGAGGCTGAATCCATGCAGTCGTTCCTGCCAGCCTTCGCCCTTGGGTTCCAGCCTCACGCGGCGCTGATCCCCGTGAATTTCAAGCAACACGTCCAGCCGCACCTGCGGCAGATGCCGCCCTGCCCGCTCTGGCCATTCAACCAGCGTAACGCCCTCCACCGTATCGACCCAGCCAAGCTCCTCGACGCCATCGGGATCTTCGAGACGATAGAGATCAAAATGCCAGACCGGAAAGGCTGGCGCTTCATACGCCTGTACCAAAGTATAGGTTGGGCTAGGCACCTCTTCAGCGGGTCCGAGCAGGGCCTGAATGATGCCCCGCGTCAGGGTCGTCTTGCCCGCACCAAGGTCGCCATACAGCGCCAGAAAGTCTCCCGCCCGCAGGATTCGGGCGAGCGCACGGCCTAGCAAGAGCGTTGCATCTTCATCTGCGAGAATAAAAGAGTGTTCCATACCTCTTCCTAGCCTTGCGCTGACCTTGCGCAACCACGGTTTAACCTCAGTATGTGACGGAGTGACCCTGCTTGCACCGCTTGCGGGCTGCGTTAGAAGTGCTTAGAACCAGACAAAAGTTGACGCTTGCGTCACCAAACGATTTCAAGGGGGCGTCGTGGACCTTTCGGACGCAAAGCGGATTGTGATTGTCGGCGCTGGCCAGGCGGCTGCGCAGGCTGTTCAGTCATTGCGTCAGGGTGGCTACGCAGGCGAGCTGACTATTGTCGGAGAAGAAACTGCGCTTCCCTATCAGCGCCCGCCACTCTCAAAAGCCTATATGAAGGGCGAAATGGCCGAGGAGCGGCTCTATTTCCGACCGGCCGCCTGGTATGAAGACAACAAGATCGACGTGATGCTCGGCTCCCGGGTGACCTCGCTCGATCGCGCCGCCCGCATTGCCCATCTCGAGCACGGCGCCGAGCTGCCCTATGACGCACTGGTCATCGCCACCGGCTCGCGGCCCCGCAAGCTGCCCTGCCAGGGCGCAGATCTGACCGGTGTGCATGATCTGCGCACCCTGTCTGATGTCGAACGCATCCGCCCGCAGATGGTCGAAGGCCGCCGCATGGTGATCATCGGCGCTGGCTATATTGGGCTGGAAGCCGCCGCTGTCGCGCGAACGATGGGCCTGGATGTCACCGTGCTGGAACTGGCGCCCCGCGTCCTCGCCCGCGTTACCAGCCCGGTGATGAGCGATTTCTACGCCGCTGAACACACCGCCAAGGGCGTCAAGATCCTCACCAGCACCGCTCTTTCACATCTCGAAGGCAAGGACGGCCAAATCAGCGCCGCAGTGCTGGGCGATGGCACCAGCCTTCCTGCTAACATCGTTCTCGTCGGCATTGGCATCCTGCCGAATGAAGAACTGGCGAAAGACGCCGGAATCGCGTGTTCCAACGGCATCCTGACAGACCGGGACGGACGCACCTCCGATCCGCATGTCTTCGCCGCCGGTGACTGCGCCGCCCGCCCCCTCGTCCATTATGGCCGCACAGGCCGCCTTGAGAGCGTCCACAACGCGATCGAGCAGGGCAAGCTCGTGGCCGCTGCCATTTTGGGACAAACCCGGCCAGCCGAAGACTGCCCCTGGTTCTGGTCGGACCAGTATGACCTCAAACTCCAGATCGCCGGCCTCAGCACGGACTATGACACCATCGTCGTGCGCGGTGATCCGAAAGACCGGAAGTTTGCCGCCTTCTATCTACGCAATGGAACGCTCATTGCCGTCGATGCGGTCAACAGCCCGCCAGAATTCCTGGCATCCAAGAAACTCATCATGACAGGCGCAAAAATCGCGCCTGAAGTGCTCAGCGACACATCAATCCCAATGAAAGACATCGCCGCAAAAGCTGCGGCCTGAAGGAGACGGAAACCCACATGGCAAAGATCACCTATATTTCGCACGACGGCACCGAACGCACGGTGGAAGCGAAGAACGGCGAATCTGTAATGGAAGCGGCGATCAAGAATTCCATTCCCGGAATTGACGCCGATTGCGGCGGCGCCTGCGCCTGCGCAACCTGCCATGTCTATGTGGACGAGGCCTTCCTGGACAAAGCCGGCACACAGGAAGAGATGGAAAAGTCGATGCTCGACTTTGCCGAGAACGTTCGCCCGAACTCGCGCCTTTCCTGCCAGATCAAGGTCACCGACGCCCTCGACGGGCTGCGCGTTGCGACCCCGGAAAGCCAGCACTAAGGCTTACTCGCCAGATTGTTTATCGCCCCGGCCCGCCAGCCGGGGCGTTTTCATGTGACGTAGCGTGACCACTTGGTTCTTTTTCGGAACTATGATGCATTGATATTTTCCTCCCCTCCCAGGAGCCGAGCAATGAACTATACTGATCTTCTGGCTTCCATCTCCGATGCCGGTGAAAATGGGCGCAAAACGGATATTCCCGAAACCTGGATGCAAGGCCGGACAGCCTATGGCGGTCTGACGGCGGCGCTATGCCTGGAGGCGGCCCGGCCGCTGGCCCCGGGACTTCCCGTGCGCGCCGTTCAGGTTGCCTTTGTGGGACCAGTGAATGGCGCAGTCACCTGTAGGGCTGAGGTGCTGAGGCAGGGCAAGAATACCGTCTTCGTTTCTGTGCGGATGACTGGGGATGATGGCGTGCTAGCCGATTGCATCATGACCTTCGGAGCCTCACGCCAGTCCTCCCTGAACTTCGCAGACCTGCCTGCCCCAGATGTACCAAACCCCGAAGACGTCAAACCCTACTTCCGCAATCATCAGGGGCCAGCTTTCGCCCAGAATTTCGACCTGCTGATCGCCGGTGGCGCGCTTCCCCTGTCAGGCTCTGACAAGGCAGACGTCTCGATATGGATGCGGCACAAGGATACTGCCACGCCTATGGACGCGGTATCCCTTCTGGCACTTGCCGACGCCCCGCCACCCGCCGCGATGACCATGTTCACGGAACCTGGCAGGCTCAGCTCCATGACATGGATGGCAGAATTCCTGACCGAAGAGATCGAAACAGAGGACCGCTGGTTTCTCGCCCGGCATGTCGCGCAGACTGCGCGCAACGGCTATTCCAGCCAGGAAATGCTGCTCTGGAACAAGGATCGCCAACCCATCATGGTGGGCCGGCAGACCATCGCCTTGTTCGTCTGAGTTTGATCCGGCCAAATACAAAAAGCCCCGGCCAGCCAGCCGGGGCTTTCTATTTCAAACATTCAAACAATCAGCTTGCGAGAGCGCCGCGCAGACCTTCGAGATAGGAAATCTGATGCTCGATCACGGCGCGTTTGGTGTCACCCGCATCGAGTTCAAGAACTTTCAGTTTTGCTGCCTCGATCTCGATGTCGATATCCTGCGCGCTCGCGTCCGAAAGGTTGCGGGCTTCTTCCGCGAGGATCGTAAGACCAGCGGGCGTAACGTCTGCAAAACCGCCGCGTACGTAGAAGCGATGCCGGACGACATCCCCTTCGAGAACACGAACAACACCGTTCTTGAGGGTCGTCATGAACGGCGCGTGGTTCACAAGCACGCCGAATTCGCCTTCCGTACCCGGAGCGATGACGTGATCAACCGCGCCCGAGAAAAGCTCACGGGCCGGTGAAACGAGCGAAAAGTGCAGCTTGTCAGCCATCAGCTAATTCCTCAGGCAGCTTCCGCCATCAGCTTCGCAGCCTTGGCTTTCGCCTCATCAATGTTGCCAACCATGTAGAAGGCAGGCTCAGGCAGGTGGTCGAACTCGCCGCTGATCAGGCCTTTGAAGCCTTTGATCGTGTCTTCGAGTTTCACCTGAACACCCGGCGAACCGGTGAACACCTGGGCAACGTCGAAGGGCTGCGACAGGAAACGCTCAACCTTACGGGCGCGGGCGACGGTGATTTTGTCGTCTTCCGACAGCTCGTCCATGCCGAGGATGGCGATGATGTCCTGAAGCTCTTTGTACTTCTGGAGGATCTGCTGAACGCCGCGCGCAACTTCATAGTGCTCCTCGCCAACAACCATCGGGTCGAGAATACGCGAGGTGGAGTCGAGCGGGTCAACAGCCGGGTAGATGCCCTTTTCCGAGATCGCGCGGTTAAGAACCGTGGTTGCGTCAAGGTGAGCAAACGAGGTGGCTGGCGCAGGGTCGGTAAGGTCGTCCGCTGGAACGTACACGGCCTGGACCGAGGTGATCGAGCCCTTGTTGGTCGACGTGATGCGCTCCTGGAGCGCGCCCATGTCGGTCGCCAGCGTCGGCTGGTAACCCACGGCCGAAGGAATACGGCCGAGCAGAGCGGACACTTCCGAACCTGCCTGGGTGAAGCGGAAGATGTTGTCGACGAAGAACAGCACGTCCTTGCCTTCCACATCGCGGAAGTACTCCGCTTGCGTCAGACCGGTCAGAGCCACGCGCGCACGGGCGCCCGGAGGCTCGTTCATCTGGCCATAGACCAGCGACATGCGGCTTTCGCCTTCAAGGTTGATAACGTTCGATTCGATCATCTCGTGATAGAGATCGTTACCCTCACGCGTCCGCTCGCCGACGCCTGCAAACACAGAGTAGCCGCCGAAGAGTTTCGCGATGTTGTTCACAAGTTCCATGATCAGAACCGTCTTGCCGACGCCAGCGCCGCCGAACAGGCCGATCTTACCACCTTTTGCGTAGGGGCAGAGAAGGTCGATAACCTTGATACCGGTCACGAGCACTTCTGATTCCGTTGCCTGGTCCACGAAGGCAGGCGCCTGGGCGTGGATCGGCATGTAGGTATCGGCATTCACCGGGCCACGTTCGTCAATCGGCTCGCCGATGACGTTCATGATGCGACCGAGCGTAGCCGGACCAACCGGAACCGTGATCGGGGTGCCGATGTCGGACACGGGTTGGCCGCGAACCAGACCTTCGGTCGAGTCCATCGCAATCGTGCGAACGGTATTTTCACCGAGGTGCTGCGCGACTTCGAGAACAAGGCGTGAGCCGTTGTTGAAGGTCTCAAGGGCGTTGAGGATCGATGGCAGTTCGCCGTCGAACTCAACGTCGACAACGGCGCCGATAACCTGGGAAATGCGGCCTTTGCCGTTTGCGGGGGTGCTCATCTGATCGTCTCCTCGGGAG
>JBKBIZ010000007.1:0-72423 GCA_046293975.1 Hyphomonas sp.
GGCCGCCCAGCGTCCAGGCGTGGATGTCAGCGACGGAAACGCCCGTCTTTTCGGAGAGGAAATAGGCAAAGCGCGAGCTGTCGAGCACACCTGCCATGCCCACGACTTTTTCGGTCGGCAGGCCAGAGAATTTCTGGAGCGCCCAGACCATCGCGTCGAGCGGGTTGGTGATGCAGATGACGAACGCGTTCGGGGCATGGGCCTTGATGCCCTCGCCTACGGCTTTCATGACTTTCAGGTTGATGCCGAGGAGATCATCGCGGCTCATGCCAGGCTTGCGTGGCACGCCGGCCGTGACGATGCAGACGTCGGCGCCGGCGATGCCGGCATAGTCATTCACGCCCTTGAGATTGACGGACGCGCCATAGACGGGGGTAGACTCGGCAATGTCGAGACCTTTGCCCTGAGGCAGGCCTTCGGCGATGTCGAACAGGATGACATCCCCAAGTTCATCGCGAGCCGCGATGTGGGCGAGCGTGCCGCCAATCATGCCGGAACCGATCAGAGCGATTTTATTGCGGGCCATGTGTTTCTCCTGAGAAAAATGGTCTTGGAAACAAGCGGGCGGAGTTCCTTGAATTTTCGCGGCGTTTTGCCGAAAGCCGGGCTCCACTTTTCAGGCGCCGCTCTAGCCGAGGCGCGCGCGCGTTGCAATGCGGCCAAAATGTGAAACGCCCCGCGAGCCTGTCTCGTGGGGCGTTTTTTTAGTGGAGGGGTCTCCCCTTCCCTTTAATCGCGCGAGAGCAGCGACATCAGGATGGTGAACATGTTGTAGAACATGATGAAGAAGTTGAGAGCGCCCCAGTTGGTCATGACGGCCAGAGAGCGCGCGTCACCTTCATTGGCGAAGTAGCCCTGTTTGAGCTCCTGCGTCTGGAAGGCAACGAGCACGCCCGAGATCCCAAGAACGGCAACCTGGATGATCACCTCAAACATGCCCGAAGGCGGGAAGAGGAAGCTCAGCAGCGAGATACCGACCACGCCCCAGAGCGCGAAGACGGCGACGATGCCGATCGGGCGCAGGTTGGTCTTGGTGGTGTAGCCAAAGAGGCTGAGCGCGCCGAAGGCCGAGGCTGTCAGGAGGAAGGCCTTGGTCATCGTCATGAAGGTCGGCGACATGCCTGTGCCCGCGCGGGTCATGCCCGTAGCGCCGGCTGTGGCCATGTAGACCCAGATCGACAGACAGACGCCGAGCATGACGACGATGGTCCAGTAGAGAATACCGGTCGCCAGCGGGGAGGGGTTCCGCATCAGGAAAGCTGATCCAAGGATCAGCGCCAGCGGGCCAAACTGAAAGAGGTAGAAGAGGGGCGTACCGACAAGCACGCCGAAGAGCTGCGGTGTCGAGCCGACGAGGAAGGCCACGCCGCCAGAGAGCGCAATGCCGAGCGCAAGCTTCTGATATACACCCAGCATGAAGGTCCGCAGACCCGCATTTACCGAAGTGTCCATCGAGCGAACATCGACCGCGCCGAAGCCCCGGTTGAATTCGTTCATGATTTTCAAGTCCTTTCTTGTGAACCCGGCAACCCGAAGGTGCCGTTCTTTGTCGAATATGGGCATATCACCGACCTTCTGCAACAAAAACCGGGGTCGTGCGTTTGGATAGCTACAGCGCATGCCTCCGAATTTTCTTAACCGACCGCTGCCGGGCGCAGGCACCAAGTATATATTTGAATAACACTCAGATTTTTCAAATATTGGATGATTAATTTTCGGTTTTTATTGCAATGCCTCAATCCAGCCCAATTTTGTCCAAATGTAGCCGCGTAGTGCCTCTTAAGTATCATTGACTCGGCACGGGCGAGGGTTAAACCTCCCCGTGTGGAGAGTCTCCATCAGGAGGCGTTCCATTAAATGAGAAGGGGAAACTCATGGCTGATGCTTCTGCTTATGCTGAGAACATCAAGAAATACGCAAAAGGGTACAATCAGGCGGCCGCCGAGAAAATCGTCGGCCACCTCGGGATCGCATTGAGAAACAGGGACAGCTCGATCGTCGCTTGCACGGATTCGGGAGAGCTCGACCGTGTTCGCGAAAAGTGGTGCCGGGGAAAGCTGGGTCTGGCGCAAAACCAGCAGGAACTCGATACGGCCATTCAGACCGTCTGCGAGAAGCTGAAAACTGAAGGGGGCCAGAAGTCACGTGTGACTTTCTATTACCTTTTGGCGGAACATTTTGACCGCCTGGATGCGCTGGCTGGTGGAAACGGTGTGGCAAAATCCGCCTGAACACTGATGCGGGTTTTCACGGGGTAAAGTCTGTGGTGAACAAGCGGTATGTTCCGCTTGTTTGCTGCCCTTCCTGTTCCCTCTGAAGTCTCAGCGCCTCTTCGGAAGCTGCAAAAGGATCTGCCCGGCGCCAGATGGCGGCCGGAAGAGAACTTTCATGTGACGCTCTGCTTCTATGGCGAGCTTTCAGACAACCAGGCCCGCGATCTGGACGAGCTGCTCGGTGAGATCGAGGCGGACGCGTTTGATATGCGGGTCGAAGGAACGGGCTGGTTTGGTCGGCGCGAACCAAGCGCCGTCTGGGCCCGGATCGGGGAGAGCGATGAGCTGCGCGCGCTGGCAAGCCAGTGCGAATGGGCCGCCCGGCGCCTCGGCATTGTGCTGGAGAAGCATCCCTTCACGCCGCACATCACGCTGGCCTATCTGCACGCGACATCATTAGAGGCCGCGAGGGGCTGGACGCAGGCACACCAGACCCACCGTAGCGAGCCCTTCCGGGCGCGTCTCTTCCACCTTTATGCCAGCGTTCCCCGCCGCGGCGGTGGCCCGTCACGCTATGAACCGATGGCCGACTACCCCTTGCGAGACCTGCTCGCCGGATTTGAGTGAAACTGCCCGGCCTAAAGGCCCGCACATTATCCCGCCCCTATCCGGCCAGCGCGTAATCCTTCGACTGCCCCAGACCAAGGAGCGTTTCTCTCAGCGCGCTTCCGTCGGCAGCTTTCGGCGTCTGAACGAGGACGATCCGGGCGGGCTTGCCATCTGGCCCTTCTATCATACGGCCGCGCTCCTGCACCTGAACCCATTGCCCTGACGGCAGGCGTATCCGGATACAATGCTCGATATCGCTCGCAGTGCTGTCCAGCATGGACTGATACATCTCCCGGGCCGCATTCTCATCGTCCGGATGAATACGTGATATCCACTCATGAGCCTCTTCTGATGCGGGCTTGATGCTGCGGGCAAACATCTCCGCCCAGCCGTCAGAATAGGTGATACGGCCATCGCTCACAGACCAGTCGATCACGCCTGCATCGAGCAGGTCGCAGCTCGCCCGCGCCTGGGCGAGCACAAGGAAGGCGTCTTCTCTGTCCTCATCATCGCGGCGCCATTCATTCTGGATGAGCGAGAGCGCCAGCATGAGTGCCAGCATAGACGCGCCGAAAAGTACCATGAACTCCCATTTGCGGGACGCGATCGCCGTCAGAAAGGACGGCTCATCACCGAGATAGGCAATCTGAAGCCGGCCACCGGCAACGCTGCGTGTTTCAAGGAAGGCGCCATCTGCCTGCCCAGCGATACGCCCGTCCGCCATAACTTCATCAGAGTGCACCGGCCGCCAGCCCGCCGCCAGGGCAGCAAGGGATGCGTCCTGGGGGGTGAAGGCGCGGCCAGGGGCGGCATTTGAGAGCAGTATCTCGCCGTCCAGATTGAAAAGCGCTGCGCGCCACCCATCCCCCGCCGCTGCGCCCACGTCCAGCGCCGCCCGGAATGCGCCAGTACGAAGCACAAAGACCACCGGAACACGCGTGCCATCGGCCAGGACAATATCCTGATAGTAGGCTGCGCGAAGCCTTGAAACCGGAACAAGCTCCAGATTGAGAAGCTCCCGTCCTGCGCGTTGACTGTTGGAGGCCGGCGCCAGGCGGCCTGCCGCATCAGCAGGCATCTGTCCGAATACGGATATAATTCCACCTTTTCCGTCCAGCACGGCAATCGCCGTGACCGGCGTGGAAGAAAGAAGATCTGCGACCCTTGCCCTTGCCTCACGCAGCTCTGCCGCCGAGACATCCTTCCCAAGAGTACCCGCGATCAAGGGCGCCGTCCTGTCGGCAGCAGCCTCAAGACGCGCCAACTCAGCGTCTGCCGCAACCCGTCCTGCGGCCGCTGCATCTGTAAGGTTGCGCTGGAGAGACGCCATGTCGCTGCGAACAGCAAACCACGCATAAAGAAGCAAACCGAGTACGACGCCGCAGAAAGTGATCGCCTGTAAAGCGCGCACCAATACCGGATCATTGCGCAGCAGGACCGCTGCGGGGGGAGATTTCATGTCATGGGTCATGGGCGAATCCAGGAGCCGGGGGAGAAAGGATCTGTGGCGAGGTCTGAAGGCACGAGCGCAGCACGCCCGCCCGGAACCCAGACGAGGCCGATACCGGCGCGAAGGTCTTCAAACGCCTTCGACGCCGTCGCCGACAGGTTGGCAGAGATGATGACTTCCCGGCCCAGCCTGCGAGCTAGCGCAATATCCAGCGCGCCAGCGATGCCGGAGCTGTGCCCGCCACCAATCACTGCGCCCTGATCTGGAAGGAGCGGGAATTGAACCGACGCATCTTCGCGGACAGACTCGATGGCGACGGCGGCGTCCGCTTTGACAATCCAGTCTTTCAGAGACTCCGTCCGGGCATTGAGTGACCAGCCCGTGCGGTGGAACTGCTGCGGGCTGAAATAGCCGCTATGGCCAGCGGAGAAGAAATTCGTGTTCCGGTTATAAGATTGGAACTGGTAGAATGGACCTGTGACCAGATAGTCGAAACCGTCTTTCGCAATGGCCTGAGAAGCCGAAAGCCCCGCCGAGATCGCAGAATTGCTGACCGTGCCCCGCCCATCCAGTGATGACGCCGAAAGCTCTGCCTGAACGGCGCGTCCGCCGCCGACATCAAATCGGCCACGCACAAGCGCCCCGGATTCCGAAATCCGGCCCGTCCCAGCCCCCGGCTCACCGGCAAAGGCCAGCAAGCTGTCCGTCCTGGGACGGACAAATACACGCGCCTCAGCAGTGTTCTGCCTGAAGCTGTGTATGGCCGCCGCTTCTCCGGTGATAGCAGGATCTGTACCGCCGCCAACTGGCATCAGGCCGATCCTCGCGGCGAGGCTCGTCTCTCCTTCCTGACTCCAGGAAAGATACGGGGCTGCAAATGTTTCGCGGCCAGCGCCGCCAGCAGCCCCGGTATCGAGCTTGTAGAGCGCAACACCCGCCTCATAGCGGCTGACACCGCGCACCGCCTCAATCGAGGTGGTCGAAGAAAAGCCAGTCATCTTGTTATCGCCGCGCGCACCATCCTGCTGGCGCAGGGTGAGTGTCTGGCGATAAATTGTGTGGTTGACGCCCTCCAGCGCCTCATAAGCTTCGGGCGCTAGGGCGCGGGCGGTGAGATAGTCGCCATCATAAAAGGCAACCGAAGCATATTGCATCTGTACCTTCTCGCTGAGCGGACCGCCTACAGCTCTGGCGATTGCGGCGGCGGACGCAAGCGTGCCAGCTTTTTGTGCCGCGAGTGCAAAGCCTTCGGCTGACTCGCTGTCAGGCGTCGCCAGATAGAGTGCGCTGAAGGTCGCAGCGGCGAGTTCGGCGTCCCCGGACTGAAGCTCGGCCCAGGCGGCGCGCATTTCTGCCGCGCGCTGGACCGGTGGATATGTGGCTGCTTTGCGAGCCAGCGTGCGAGCCGCGTCGAAATCACCCTGATCGTAGGCGCTGCCTGCCGCGTCCAGAAGGGCGCCGCCACTGATCGCCTGGGCTTGACCGGCAAGGGCAGGATCAAGCTTTACCGCCCGGTCTGCCAGTTCTGCCACGCGCAGCCCGTCGCCTTGCTGGCGCAGGGCACGGGCTTCGCCGAGATCCGCGAGTGCTGAAAGGCCTGCAAAGCTCGACGTGTCGCGCGCGTCAGCGATCACTGCGCGGGCCCCGGCATGATCGTCCAGCGCCAGCGCGGCCATCGTTAATCCGCGGCGCGCCTCATCATCTGCGCCGTGCGCCAGTGCTTTTCGGAAATAAACTGCGCCGCGGGCGGCGTCAGGCTCCAGGAACATCCAGCCTGCCTGAGTCATCAGGTTCGCGTCGCCGGAATTTTCTGCAAGCGCCCCGGCGGCCTCTGTATCACCCGCCGATTTGGCCGCCTCGAACCGCCGCCAGGCATCGGCCTGCACCAGCGCGGCATAAGCCTGCACGACTTCCGGGTCGTTACTGCCGGACAGCTCAGAAATGCGGATTACTGCCGCAATACCCTCATCATCCAGAACACTGGCAGCGCGCGCGGCAAGCGCTGCGAGCAGTCCCGGATCACGGCAATTCGTCAGGGTACGCACGTAGAAATCCTGAAGGTCCATCATTTGCACAGCGCCCTGCAAGGCATCGGCGCGCGCCCAAATGTGGTCAAATCGTTCACACACATCCGTTTCCGGCGGAGGCAGCAGGCTGAGAACTCGCGCCCAATCTTCCTCTGCGAGGGCATCGCGCACTTGCTGATCACGCTGACCAGCCGACACATATGCTGCAAGGCTATCTGGCACACGCCACAATTGATGACGGCCACGCAGCGCACGCAGGCGCCCGGCAGCCTCTTCCCACTTTCCCTCCGCACCCAGCGTCCAGACTGACCGTATATCCCGTTCGTCCGGCTCGGGCGGCGGCACCCGTTGCTCAGCGGACTCCTGCGCCAGATCAGCAGTTGGAATGCCGATCGAGAAGACCCCTTCCCGCCCTGCATCCGGCGCAGCCTGCGCGCCCATGCCCGCAAAGAGCATAGCACCAGCGCCAGCGATTGCCGCGCGCAGGGGGCCAGCAGATCTGATCACTTACCGTTGATCCGCTTACGCATATAGCGCGCAATAAGGGCAAGACCCGCCGCCATTGCAAATAGGACGGCCGCAATCGAACCGATCCAGACCCAGGACGAGCCCTGGCCACTCCTGAGCACCCGTTCGCCTGATGCCTTCTTGCCCAGTGCAAACGTTTCATCCGCTTGCGCCGACACGAGGGTGGCTGCATTTTCACGCCACACGGCGGCTCCGCCATCGAGCTGGCTCCAATGGCTGGGCTGCACAAGCGAGCGGATCGAGGCCAGCAATTGCTGATCGGTCTCTGCCGTCACCAGCATCACCAACCGGCCCTTATGGGCAGGAGATTCGCCACCGACCATCAAGCCATTATCGCCAAGATCGACAAGGTTCAGTTCCCGGCTGAAACCACCGGTCTCCGGGAGCATCAACTTCTGAAGCGGCAAGAACCCACCCAGACGCGGACGCGCGCCAACAAGAAGCGTATTCGCATCCGGAAGATCAAGACCGATCCCGAAACTGGCTTCCGTCAAGACTGTGCCATTGATCTGGCCAAGACGCGCCGCCAGCGTCCACACACCGGCCATCGCTTCGGGGGATGCATCGGCAGCGCGTATCGCGATAGGAGCAGTCTCAAGCCCGGTGAACGGGTAACCTGCCTCCTGAAGCAGGGCGAGGTTTGGCAACTCTGCAAATCTCCCCCCAGGCGGTAATGTCAGGCTTGATGTGCCCTTGAGCGTGAAGGCCAGATTACGCGCGCTGCGGGCTGTGCAGGCGCCTACATTCGGCGCGGATAACTCAACCAGGAAATCGACGGCGTTCCAGCCGGGCCGCAGGGAGCGCGCAGGAAGTTTCACCTCATACCCTGGCACAACCTCCCCATCCGCATTGGTCATGCGGACCGCTCGCTCAAAAGCGCCATTTACGAGAATGTTGACGACAGAGCGATCATCAAGTCCGGCGCCATAGGCAAAATCGAGCATCAGCACGAAGTCCTCGTCTTCCCGGAAATGCACATCTGCGGGCAGCGCGAAGGACAGCCGCGCGCTGCCCTGCTCCTTGCCGAGCACCGATGCCCCGGCAAGACCAAGATCCCGAAAGACATATTTCGCATCCGGGCGCAGCGGGAGCCGCTTGGAACTAGTTATGGCAGATGGAACTTCCGACGCAGGGATAATGGCGGATGACGCGGCCGAAAGCGGGAAACTTTCCGATGCAAGCGTCCGTAAAGCGCCTTCGATCGCCCCAGGTGTGCGCCCAGCCGCAATGATCAGAAAGTGTGACGGGTCTGCCGGCGATGGGCCGATCGACAGCCAGGATTCGTTTTCCTTGAGGCTCGCCAACGCGGCGGGCGCAAAAGAGGCAAGCTGTTCCGGCGTGCCGATAGCAATAATGTCCCGCCCCGCTCCATCCGCCTGCATATCAATGGAGGACAGGATCGATATCTCCGGCAAACGGTAGCTCAGCCGGTTGCCTACCGCCTGTGATGCCAAAGCGCCCCAGCGCAATGCCTCGGCATCCGCTTCGCCCACCAGGATCCCGATCCTGTCGATCCCGCCCACGCCAGCAGAAATAATTGCCCCGATATCCGCAAGCGTCCCGGCAAAAGCCCTGCGCGCATACGTGATCTCGATATAGGAACGTGCTGTGTCGACCTCGGTCCAGAGCTCGGCAGCATTGTTATCCTGGCAGTCCAAAGTGTAGCGTTGAACGGCGTCGATCCGAAGTGAGTTGTAGCCATGCTGGAGTGCCATTGGATCGAGAACAATCTCATTGATTGCGGCGGCCCGCTCTGTCACCCCGTCTAGTTGCGCGATGAACTGCCCGTTCATGCCAAGCCGGAGTTGTGGCTTGAGGTTCTGTTGGGACCGTCCGCTTACATGCCGCAAAATGATCCGCGCTTCTTTTACATCCGCTTGCGGAGCGACAGCAAAAGAGACCTCCTCGCTCGCGCTCGCGCCATTGAGACGGATCGCCCCCTGATCGCTGCGCAGCGCCGCCAGCGGAAGACGCGCGCGCCATAGACCGCCCTCAAGACGCTCGGTCGACACATGTGGATTGTCCCGGTAGCGCGCATATATGTCGAGGCTCGCCTCTTCACTTGCCGCCTGCCTGGCATGAGCCGGGGCGGGCGTAAAAGACATGATAAGTGCGGCCGCAAGAAACGCCCGGCGGAGGATGGAATTCATGAGCGTACTTCCCGTGTAACGGCGCGGACATGGCTGACCGCCTGAGACAGACTTGAGTGGACGAGACGGGCAATCTTGGCGCCCATATGTTCGGAGTTGGCGCGGGCGTCGCGGAACTGCTTCCAGTTCTCGCTGCGGGCATACATGAGCGTGACAACCGCAGCCCATTGCTCGCGTGTCAGGATCATGAAGCTGAGGCCCAGTTTCTGCCCCGCCGGTGTATCAACTGCGGAGAGAACCTTCAGACTGAGAGTTGTGGCATTGCTTGCGCCCAGTTCACGGGCATCGACCGTGAACGTATCACCCACGGCAAAACGGCGCCCTGCCACACTCGGCACAAGACAGCCCATCCCAGTGATCGAAACGTCTGACATGTGCGCGGCAACTGCCTCTTCCCCATGCGCAAGAAGAACATCGCGACTGATATCAAACCGAGGAAAGGATCGTTGTTGCGAGCGCTCGTAAAGAACACCAAGCGCTGAAATCAGAAGCAGAAGGTGGAAGGTATTCCAAAGCAGAAGCACAGTGATGACACCAGCGCCCACTGAATCGGTGAACAGGCGCACCAGCCCGGCGACTTCCCCCAAAGCGACGAGGGCAATCAGAATGTAAAACGGACGCGCTAACGGTGAAATGAAATTCTCACTCAGATTCTCACCCTTCGGCGTCACTGCAAAACTCGGCGCGCTAGGATTACGCAGCACCTGCAATATCGCGCCCGAGCAGTGGATGGACTGAACCACCTCGTAAAGCTCTGAAGCAAATGCCCAGCGCGTATGCCCATAGAGAATCGAGGACAACATCAGTGCCCCAACAATATGAGGCAGGCCATAGATCAGGAAGTCGCTAAAGTCGCCGACATAAACCTGCACGCCAAGCAACAGGTAGAGCAGCGGCGCTAGAATGAAGGTTAGCCTTGCTAATGGAAAGAACCAGTAGAAGCAGGAATTGAGATAACCGATACGCTGAGACAGTGTGAGCCCCCTCTTCAGAAGGGGGTTCTTGAGCAGGAATATCTGGATCATCCCCTGCGTCCAGCGCATCCGCTGTGTTATGAAACCTGAGAATGTTTCAGGTGAAAGGCCCGCCACCATAGGCCGATCAACATAGACGCTTCTATATCCGCGCGAATGAAGCTCGAGGGCTGTTTCGGCATCTTCGGTGATCGTGTCACCCTGTAGGCCACCAATTTCCATGATATGTTCGCGCCGCAGCACCGCAGCTGACCCACAGAAAAAGGACGCATTCATCCCATCCAGCCCCCGCTGGATAACAGAATAGAACATCTCATTCTCACTCGGCATCTCGCGGAAGGTGCCAAGATTGCGCTCCAGTGGATCAGGATTGAGAAAAAAGTGCGGCGTCTGAACCAGAAACACCTTGGGATCATCGACGAAGTATCCAACCGTCCGCACAAGGATATCAGAAGATGGCACATGATCGGCGTCCAGAATAAGTATCAGATCACCGCTGATTCTCTCCAAGGCGGCATTGATATTGCCCGCCTTGGCATGTTCATTCTTATCTCGGGTTAGATAGTGCGCGCCAAGACGCTCACACATGGCTTTAAGACGTTCATGCCGCGCCTGCGCCTCTGCCGCCTTCGCAGGGGCAGCCTGCTCTCGCTTCGCCAGCGTGCCGCCATCATCAAGCAGATAGACCTTCATCCGTCCCGCCGGATAGCAGACATTCAGAGCTGCTGTGATCGTCACCTCAAGCAATTCGTCGGGCTCGTTATAGCTCGGCACGAGAATATCAACTGTCGGAGACTGCTCGGCCGAGACAGGCGCAGGCCGGGGCGCACGCTTGTAGACATCTACCGAAAGGAATGTGGAGAGCAGCAGCAGCACATAGCCATAGCTCTCTGCCCCCAGAAGGAATATCCCACCCGCAATCGAGAGCGCAGAATCGCTTGGCATCGTCTCGGTCACACGCCAGATCATATAACGTGTGCTGGTAAATATGATGAGCAGCGCCACAAAAACGCGAAAGGGACCACCCGTGGGGCGAAGCCAGCCCATCACAAAATATGTTGCGATCGTGACGATGCAGAGCTGAGCCTGAAGCGCATCAGGCACAGGCGCTGCCGCAATAACTGCAATCAAGGCAAGCGCAATCAGTCCGCTCACAGTACGCAGTGGCGCAAACCGGGAAGCCGGCTGAGCCGTCTGCTGTGATGCTGATATGCGCGCCATTACATGATCCGCCTGAGAACAAAGCTGGTTAGCAGCTAGTGCACATCAAGCGTGAAGTTTGGAATAAGGCGAAGCGGGCCGGAAACCATAGTGTGTAAATTTTCATAGGTTATTTGTACACGGAATGAATTATTCCAATTGAAATGTTAACTCCCGGGGACGCTCACCATCTTCGCTCTCGCCATTTGGAGGGATCTCAAACTGAAAGCACATCCCCCGCAGCGGTCACGTCTCGGACGCTGAACATCCGCGCGCGCGCACCCGAAAGGACGAGCTGTTTGGCCAAGTAAATCAGAGCGCGCCATCAGATCTGCGTAAACTGCGACCTTATGACTTCAGTTTCGACGGCTATGTGTTTGTCAGCGCTGAGGCGCTTTGCAGTTGTGAAATTATTGACCCGACAGCTGACCCCATCAACACAGATGCCAACAACTTCCCCGGATGCCAGCGCACGGCTTTCGAGCGCCCCGGACCAATCCAGACGCAAAACATTGATTTTATTTGCTTATTTTGTCGTGCTTCGGACTATCTCGGACCGTCTGAAACTGCCTTATGGTGCCTGGCCGGACTTGAAGGGGGTGCGCAATATTTTGATTTATATTGATTATTTTTCAAATGCGCGCAGGCATACCAACAAATATACCAACAAACCATCTGGCCAGGGGCATTAAAGCCACCCTTGCAGTCTAAGCTACGCGCTCTTCGAAGAGCGCCGTTGCTGGATTATAAGCCCAACGATCAATCTCACCACTTTGAATCAGCTCTACCGCCCGATCAACAGCCGCGAGCGGCACCAGAAACCATTCTCGCGGTCGGACGGGCTTGCCGAAGCGGTCCAGAATCTCAAGATCCAGACGGGCAGCGGAGAACAGCCGGTGAATCACATTCTCCAGCTTTATGCGATTGATGTTAAACAGCCGATACGTCGCGGCGATCTCAACATCCGCCAGTAAGAACGTCGCATCATTCTTAGCGTTCGCAATCCGGGTTTTGATATCCATGCCCGTGACACCGATCTTATGAACGATTGCGCGCTTGGAAGCGATTTCCGGATGATCCGAAAGGCTGCGCAGCACATAGATCAGCCCGCTCTCTAGATCGCCCTCTTCAGCCTCGCCGCTGAAAAGCGGGCCAGCACTAGGATCACTTATCCGGCGCCCGGCGTTATCTTGCGTCAATGCCTTTTGAAGGGAGCGGGCCAGCAGATCGCTTTCCGTGCCATTATCAAAGATGACTCGGAGGCGTTGATCTCGATTACCGGATTCATTCGTGAATACCTCACCGCCATCGGCCACATAAGCCATCAGGCCGGACACAATGAAAAACCGGCCAATCTCGATTTCGGACTTCCGCTCGAATTTTCGAGTTTCGCGAACGCCCATCCGGATCTGATCGCGCACGGTTTCAAACAGCGGCGCGAACTTTTCAAAGTCCTTACAGGGCTTACGGGTCGCAATCTCTTCGGCCGCGCGCACTTCTTCGCGGGATCTTACATGGCGCAGGGTCGAGATATCATCTGCCTCATTCCCCGGCGCAGCACCGAGCGCGTCCAGAAGGCTGTCATCATCAAGCTCCTCAACCGTCTCAGCCGCAGGCAGCGGTGTCAGCCATCCATGCCGGTCAAGGCCCGCCAGCAAGGCGAGGCAATCGGGTTGCCGCCGCAGCGCATCAAGGCGAGTAGCGTAGATGCGCTCGAATATGTCCCGCTCAGCCCCGTGCTGGGGCAGGCGCCCATGTTCCTCAAAGAATTTCTGGATATCCTCAAAGCCCGCGATGATGCGGGCCTCGCGCGGCGTGCGCGAGCTTTTAGATTTCGCTTCCGGTGACGCGCCGAGCGCGGCCAGAAGTTCATCATCGCTCAGATCGTCATTCGCCACGATTGAGTTCCTGCTCCTTGAAGCGCTTCAGCGCGGCGACACCTTCGGCCATGCGTTGCTCCCAGGCGTCCTGAGACGTGATCGAGGGTGCGCGCCCGCGCTCCTTCTGGAACTGGAAGGCGCGCAGGGCAAGCTCTCTCGCCTCCTCATAGCTCAGCTTGACGCGCCGGGCGGCGATCCGTTCAGCAACAGCGCGCAGGCGCCGCTCATCCATCGACTTGGCGAGAATGTTATAGGCCGCCTCAAACGGGTTGATGCTGTCGATCAGATCAATCTCCAGCTCGCGCACATCCATGGCAAACTTGCGGATACCGTCCACCAGCGCCGTGTTCGCGCGCTCTTCCGGCCCGCCGTCCCTGCCCTCTGCCATGGAACGCGCCTTCTGTGTAAGGTTAAGCGCGGCCACGGCATGCTGGCGCACGGCTTCCTGATCCTCGGTATCGAGATTGGGGAACTTGTCCCGAACGATCTTCCCCATGCGCTGCAAGGTCAGCTCTTGGGGCACCAAGGCATCATCAAACAGCCCCTTTTCAATGGCGGGCGTGTCCTGCACAAAAGCGGTGATCACCTCGTTGAGGTCTTCGCGGCAAATCCGGCTCGCTTCTTCGCTTTTGGGCTCCGCGAGGCCTTTGATCTCGATGTGAAACTGTCCGGTGTCTTCATTGAAGCCGATATTTGGCTTGCGCTCATCATACCCGCCATCGCCATAGTCGAAGTCTTCAATCGGCCCGGCATTCTTGGGCGTGAAGTTGAAGCGCGGCGCGAGCACCTGTTCCATCAGAAGGCTCGCCGCAATCGCCTTCAGCGTATCATTTACCGCTTCTGCTACGGCGTCTTCGCTCGCGTCCGGCTCCGCGATCAGGTTTGTGAAGCGGGAGACGGCCTTGTCCGGCGCATCGCGGGTGGCGCGGCCAATGATCTGGATGATTTCGGTGAGGCTGGAGCGATAGCCAACTGTCAGGGCATGCTCGCACCAGATCCAGTCAAAGCCTTCCTTGGCCATGCCGAGCGCGATGATGATATCCACCAGATCGCGGTTATGTTTCTGCGCCGGCTCTTTCAGCGCGTTGATAACCTTGGAGCGCTCCTTGCTGTCATCCTCTACCAGGTCGGCAATCTTCAGCAGGCGGCCATCCGGGCGGCGCACAAGGTGGAAACCCGTCGCCTCTTCCCTTCCCTCCCACTCGCCTAGCGCGTGGAGAATATCATTCACTTCCCGGAACTTGTCGCCGGTGCTTTCGCGGGCGTTGACGTTGGGAATATGCAGGATCGTTTTCTTGGCCGGATCGAGCACTTTAAGGATCGAGTCGAGATAGACGCCGGAATAGAAGAAATACCCGATATCGAGCGCTTTGAGATGCTCATAGCCATTCAGCTGCTCGAAATAAGTGTAGGTGACCGTTTCGAATTTCGCCTCTTCTTCGGGCATCAGCACGGGCACGGCGTCGCCCCGGAAATAGCTGCCGGTCATTGCCACCAGATGGATGCGGTCGCGCGCAATGAATTGGCCTAGCAGGCGGCCGAGCACATTGCTTTCATCGGCGCTGACATGGTGAAATTCGTCAATCGCAATCAGCCGGTCATCGAAAGCCTCAATGCCCAGCTCCTCCACGGCGAAACGGAACGTAGCATGGGTGCACACCAGCACGCGGTCATCGCTCGCCAGGAACTTGCTAACGGCCTTGACCTTGGAGCCGTGCGGCTCATCATCCGGCCCCGGAGCATTGCAGAGATTCCAGCGCGACTCCACTTTCCAGTCATAGGGAAAGCCAAATTTTGAAAGCGGCTCATCGGCAAAGCTACTGCCGATGCTACGCTCTGGCACGGCGATGATCACCTGTTTGAGGCCCTGCTGGTGCAGCTTGTCGAGCGCAATGAACATCAGCGCGCGGGACTTGCCGGAGGCGGGCGGGGATTTGATCAGAAGGTATTGATGCCCGCGTTTGGCATAGGCGCGCGATTGCATGACCCGCATGCCGAGTTCATCGGATTTCGTGGACGCGCCGGTTTGGGCGTAGGTGACGGAGACAGTGGGTGCGGAGAAAGACATTAGGTGTACCTGTGTTGTTCCAAATAGCTAAGCGCCCAAGAGGGAGGCTTTCGCCATGTTCTGGAACCCTTTACTCGCCAGTGGTCTCGGTCATCATGCAAAGCGCCTTGGTCTTTCGCTTGCTGCAGCAACTCGTCGTGCGGATAAACGTAGCAATGGTCGTTGTAGCGAAATGCAACGAACAATTGTTTTCCGACATATTTTTTGTTTAGTGCCAGCCGACCTTTCAACTGGATACGCACCGTAGGTTCGCCTGAGATATGGCAGGCGAGGAAGTCGGCACCCTGCCAATCATCAGACAACCGAATACAATTGAATTCGTAGTCAGCCAGGACCGCAGCAACTTTGTGAAAATTGTAATTCTCTTTCTGACGTGCATTCAGCTCACCATAGTTCACCCGTTCAAGCATCATTCGTCCCCGTCACGCCCTTGAACGTCTCCGCGAAGCGCTCAACACTGCCGTAAGTCTCAGCCACGCGGCTTTGGACCTTGCGCATCATGTCTTCGCCGCGTTCGGGCCAGCCGTGGACTTCAAACATGCGCGGGTAGCCGCCGAAGACTTCGCGCGCGATCAGGGCGATTACTTTTGCGTCCCAGCCAGGTGATTTGTGGGCCATCACGCCGCCGCCTTTTTGGTCATCTTGGTGTACATGTCGAAGAGTTTTTCGAGGCGTTCGGTGTCGTTGCGGAAGCGGCGGCCGATATAGATTTCTTCGAGTACGGCGTCGTTGCGTTCATGCGCGGCGCGGAGGTTTTCGGGCATGTTTTCGGGATCGTAGAGGTCTGCAATCGTGGCTGGAAAATGCGCCTCCCGCGCCAGCAGAATATCCTCCGCACACCGCGTCAGGTCTGCCTTGTTCGCCTCGGTTAGCTTTGGCACGGGAAAAGTGTTCCAGCCGAGCGTGTTGGAATATGAAAAGTCAGTCCGCATTCGCACGCAAACCGTGCCAATCCAGACCCAATGCAGTCGCGAGGCGATCAGAGCCATGTTCCAGAGCGCGGCGTCGTAGAGGGCGAATGCTTTGCTGTGGACGATTGCGTCCCCGCTCAACAACCCCACTGGCAGATATGGCCGATTTTCGGAGCTCACAATAGGCACAATTAGGGTGTGCCGCTTAGCGGTGTAAGTATCCCGAAATCTGTACGGGCTGGCAGATAGCTTCAGAGCTGATGCGTCTTTAGTGAGTCGCATTCGCGCCAAACGGGTTTGCTCTATTCTGTCTCTGATCACGTCAATGCTGACCGCTTCCGCCAAGCGCGATTCATCTATCCAAAAGCAAGATCTGGGCTTCCCAGCTATATACTCGCTTGATCCGTAAAGCGGTCGAATGTGAGAAGCAGCTTGCGGTTCCGCCTTTATGATTTCTCGGGCTTCTTCCTCGGAAAGCATCAAACTATTTGCATAGTATGGATGGTTCCCAAATCGCATCTGCGCTCGTTCATCAGTCGCCTGACTTACCGACCTAACTTCTATGTTGGGCCCTGAGACTAGGTATCCATTGATGTTTGAAACTGCGCGAGACGCAACCTGTCCATTTTCATCAACAGAAATCAACTTGCGCGGCCCGCTTCCAGAGCGCTCCAAACCCACCACAATAACTGTTACACCCGCGTTGTTGCTGGCAAGATTTGCCCATGAAAACGATGTAAACGCGAATCCAATTTGGCATCTGCTTTCAAACACAGTTGGCCAAAACGTGGAAACTTGAGCACCCTGGCAAATTGAATTGGTGCTAACAAAGGCGGCTTTAGCATTCTCAGATGAGAGATAGTCCACAGATTTGATGAACCATCCAGACACATAATCGAGGGTTCTAATGCTCTTAACCCGCCCTTGAAAAGCGTTAGCCAAATCTTCCTGTTGGTCATCTGTTTGATACTTTCGGCCTAGGTACGGCGGATTCCCACAAATATATGTCTCCCATCCCTCCACGGCTTCGCCCTCCAGCGCCAGCTTCCCGGTCGGTCCCGCCAGATCCTCCTCAACGAGCGACACGTTCGGCGGCGGGCACACTTCCAGCCAATCGACTCGAAGCGCGTTATCGTTGCGAATACTACCCGTCTGGTGCAGCGGCAGGATGTCGAGGATTGCTTCCTGCTGGCCGATCATGCGGACGTTGCATTGAAACTCCGCAATCAGCAGCGCCAAGCGGGCAATCTCGGCCGGGAAGGATTTAATCTCGATGCCGTAAAACTGGGTGAGCTGGATCACCGATTTGGGATCATCCTTCCGGCGGCGGATGATTTCCTGCTCAATCTCCCGCATACGGATATAGGCGATTACCAGAAAGTTGCCTGATCCGCAGGCGGGATCAAACACGCGGATGCGCGCCAGGCGGCGGCGCAGATTCAGGAGCTTGCGGGAATTGTCCCCCGCCTCTTCCAGCGCCTCTGCCAGCTCATCCAGAAACAGCGGCCCCAGCACCTTCATGATGTTGGGTACGGATGTGTAGTGCATGCCCAGCGCGCCGCGCTCATCCTCATCGGCCACGGCCTGTATCATCGATCCGAAAATATCCGGGTTGATATGCGTCCATTTCAGACCGCCCGCCGCCAGCAGGGTCGCCCGCGCCATCTTGGAGAATTTCGGCACATCGCGTGTGCCCGCAAACAGCCCGCCATTCACATAGGGGAACGCGCCCGCCCAATTCTTGAATGCGCCTTTGGCGCGCGCTTCGATGGGGGTATCCATCGCGCGGAACAGCTCGCTGATCACTTCATGCGTGTTGGAAGAATCGGGCGCGCTGTATTGCATCAGCGTTTTGGTGAACAGGTCTTCGCCAAAGAAGATGCCGGTATCTTCGGCAAAGAAGCAGAAGATCAGCCGGGCCATGAACTGGTTGAGGTCATGGCGGCGTTCGGGCGTTGCCCAATCGGGGTTCTCCGCCAGCAGCGCGATGTAGAGCTTGTTGAGATGGCGCGTGGCACGGATGTCGATGGGGTTATTCTTGATCTGCGCAACCGTGGTGATGCCCGCCAGCGGCAGGAGGAAGCCGAAATGATCGGGCAACTCCGGCAAGGGGCACGCGATATGCTCGCCGCTGGAAAGGTCTTCCGCTTCCAGCGTCTCGCCATCAGTCGCCAGGATGAACTTGCATTTGTTGCGGCTGGTTTTCGGATGCGCGCGCAGGGCGCCGAGCGTTTCGCCCGTATGGCCCGGCTCGCAGACGGCGATGTGGATCTGGTTTTTCTGCAGCACGGCGCTGGGAATATCGGTGTTGGGCGAGGCGCGCAGGCGGCGCAGCGTCGTTTCCTTGTTGCCGAACGCTTGCAGGAAGCGGAACACGAACTCACCCGCCTCGAACGGCGCCTCGGCCAGGTCTGAAATGGCTTCTTCAATCTCGACGGCGTTCATAAGGATGCTTCCCAAGGCGCGCGCGCCGCCTCTATCCTCAAAGGAAAGGGGCGCAACCCGCCGGATTGAATCGGACCATAGGATACAGACTTGAACCCGCCGGATGCGTCAACCGGCCTTTCTTGCCAGATGCGACACAACGCGGGCGATTTCATCCTGCGTTGGCGCGCCCCCATCGGCGCCACCGGCCGCGCTGGCGAGGTTCTGCAGGATCTCCTGTTGCCTATGCTCTGGAAGCTGCCCGTAGGCGTTCCAGGTGGTCATGATGTTTTCATGGCCCAAGTTCTGGCTCCAGGCGCGCCATTGTTCCGGCGTCTTGCACAGATCCTGCCCGATCCGCGCCAGCGTATGCCGGAAGCTGTGGGGATGGTGGTAGCGAAGGCCCGCGCCCTCAAACGCCTTGCGGAACAGCTTCCGGACGGGCTCTGCGGTTGACCAGGGCTCGCGCGCAATGCCATCGGCGGCAAATTCCCCGATCTCATTGAGGCCCACATGGGTTTTCGGGAAAAGCGGGTCATCATCGCTAAACAGGCATTCTTCTCGCAGATACCGCACCCAGTCGCAGACGATGGCGTCAATCTCCTCCCCTACCGGGAAAAATGCCGTCACCATGGTTTTGCGGTTCTTGGTGTTCACTTCCCGCGCATCCTGAAACACGCGGCGCGCGGCAAGGTCCACATGGCCGAGGCGAAGTGAGACGGCCGCCGAGTCGCGCACGCCGGTCAGGGCAATGAAGGCCACCAAGGCGCGGTCACGTTTCTCTGGCGCCGTACCATGCGGCAGGTTGCGGAGCACATGCCGGATCTGATCCAGGCTCGGCCCGGCAACGTCGCGCCGATAGCTGGCAATGCGGGCATCGTTGGCGGTGGGATTGAAATAGTCGCAATCGGAATAGCTGATCCGCGAGCGGAAACCCGGCTGCCCGGCCAGCCAGATGAAAAACGCCTTCACCGCCATTAACCGGGATTGCACCGTAGCCTTGGAAACCGGCTTTCCTGTGCGCCGGTTGATCGCCTCCCCCTGCAGCCGCTTGAAGCGCTTGGCTTGCTCGATGTGGAAGCGCGAGAAGTCCTTGGCGCCGGTCGATGCCTCGAACGCGGCGATGGCTGCGAGGGCGTCATCGGCGCTGGCCGCCGTCATGCGCTTGGCCTCCTGAAGATAGGCCGCATAGGCATGTTTCAGGCGCTCATTCTTGGGGTTCACTTTGGCCATGTCGGCCTCCTCTCGTTTAGTGGACACTCGGGCGGGGAAACCCGCTTGTTGATAGGTGCCCGTCCGCTTGCGGGAGCGACTCGCTCAAAGCGGCCTCAGTTGCTTCGATGGCGGATGATTTCAGGGGGCGTCGCATCAGAGCGCCGCATGTTTCGCAATGCCCCTTCAGGAAGGGCTTGCCCCGTGCGTCCCGCTGTACGCTCCCACTCCCCGGCATGGTCCGCGACGCCTTCCGGCAGCCGACACAGTAAGCCTCACCCAGGCCGCAGCGCACCTTCGGCGCCCGCCGCTTCCGGAGAAAGGTAATCAGGTCTGCGCCGCGTATCAGGAACGGCTTTGCATCCCGCACGGCAGGCAGCCCTCGATCCATCCAGCGCCGCACGCTTTCCTTGCATACGCCCAATGCGCGGGCCGCTTCTTCGGTGGTGTAAAGACGATGCTTGCGCACCCGCCGCCAATCATGCCGCCGGGCCATGACCGGGCACCCCTTCCGCGATCAGCTGCCGGATGTCTTCGGCGCGCCAGACCGTCACGCGGCTGCCCAGCTTCAGGGGCTTGGGAAAACGGCCATCCTTCACGCCCGCCCACCAGGTCGATTTGCTGACAGGAATTGGCCCGGCCGGGGCGAGGATCTGGTTGATGCGAAGGAAGCCGGTTTCAGGAAATGCGGGTTGGTTTGTCATGGGTCGTCTCCGTCGTTATGGAAACGAAAACATCCGGCTTAGGCTCGGCTGAAAATAGAGGGGGAGGTTTCAAAAAGGTTAGCTGAATTTTGCGTCTAACCTGACCGTGAAAAGTCTATAACCTCAAGGAGGTTCTTCTTAAAAAGCCCAAATTACCTTGTTAAAATGGGATTTCATCTTCAAGGTCATTGTCATTAATTCTGGGTTCAAGAGGCGCAGGTTCAGGGATTTCTGTTTTCGGGGCGCCCCCTTTGGTGGCCCAATTTGCAATAGTCGCTAGATGCTCGATGACAGTTTCTCGCAGTTTGCCATCGGCATCCGTCAACCCATACTTGGCGGCGTGTAACCTCAACCACGTTGCCAGCTTCTGTTTTGCTGTTCCGGGTGCTGGAGACTCTTCATCATACGACTCCCAAGCTTCTACAGCCGCAGCTAGTTTCGGTGCATATCGCGGATGGTTCACATCCTTTAAGCCATGGTGCTGGGGATCCTCAGAAAAGAAGTATCCCGTGGCAAACCCGCGCGACCTCAGCCATGTAATGAGGCTTTCGACCTGAACATAAGAAGCGTGCAAATCATACCGGGTATCATCCTGGGACAAGTTGCCGTGAAAATCAGTGTGCTCAGGATGCTTCAGCCATCCCTGAAGTGATTTGCTTTTCAGGCCAGCCAAAATTCCGGCCTTTACAGCCCGGTATCCATCCGGTTGGTTAGCCTCGATGCGGCGCTCGATGTCGTCTGCTAGGTCTTGCGGCTCAATGCCGAGCACAAGGAGGCTAGCTTCAATTACACTCAGTGTATCCGCGAGCCGCCACCAAGGCGAAATCAGATCTTTGTAGCCTGATCCGCTCATTAGCTTCCGTCACCCCTTTGATAATGCTCAACGAAAAGCGATTCGTACTCTCTTGGCAAATCAGTCGCGCTTGCTTGTGACCTCCCCCGCCCACCATTCCGCCATCTTCACGCGCTCATCCCAATAGCGGGCGCGGTGATAGGCGCGGCGGACTTCATTGCTCCCCAAATGGCCAAGTTCGGCTTCAATCGCATCTTCATTCCATTTGCCGCTTTCGTTCAGGAGGCTGGACGCGCTGGCGCGGAAGCCGTGGGGCACATGCTCGGCCTGCGTGTAGCCCATCCGGCGCAGGGCAAGGGTCATCGTCGCTTCACTGATCGGCTTGCCGGGGGATTGGTGAGAGGGAAACACCATCAGGCTGTTATTGTTCAATGCCTGAAGGTCCTTCAGCACCGCCACCGCCGCGCGCGATAGCGGCTTCACATGCTCGCGCCGCATCTTGGCCCGCGTGGCCGGGATGGTCCAGGTGCCCTTCTCTAGGTCATACTCCTTCCAGTATGACAGGCGCAGCTCCCCCGGCCGGGGATAGAGCAATACCATCAACTTGAGCGCGGCCTGGGTTTCCGGCTTGCCGTCATAGGTCCAGACATGGCGCACCAGCTTTAGGAAGGCTTTTTTCTCGGTAACGGCTGCCCGGTGGGTGACCTTTGGCGTGATGATCGCGCCGCGCAGGCCAAAGGTCGGGTCATTTTCCGCCCGCCCCGTGGCGATGGCATATCGGAACACCTGCCCCACCACGGCGCGCATGCGCACTGCGCTTTCAAAATGGCTCTTCTCTTCAAGTCGGCGCAGGGGCTTGAGGATTTCGGCGGCGGTTATTTCGCGGATTTGCCGCTTGCCAAGGTCGGCTTCAGCCATCTTCAGAAGCCAGCGCTTCTTTGTAAGCGTGCTGGCCGAACGCCCTTCCTTCTCCAACCGCTCCAGAAACTCCCCAGCGAGGGCGGAAAAGGTATCCTCCAGAAGCGCCCGGCGCTCTTCCTTGTCCGCTTGCATCTTGGCGCCGGGGTCAATGCCATCCTGAAGCAGCCCTTTGGCTTCCAGGCGCTTCTCCCGTGCCCTGGCGAGCGACGTTTCCGGATAGCTGCCCAGCGCCAGCATCTTTTGCTTGTCATCGAAACGATAGGCGAAGCGCCAAAGCTTTGAACCGCGCTTGCGAACTTCAATGAAAAGGCCGCCGCCATCCGCCACGCGATAGGGCGCGGCCTTCGGCTTCAGATTCTTAAGCTGCGTATCGGTCAGAGGCATGGGGCACCGGAGGGCGGAATTTGTTGGTATGGGTAGCGATCCATACCAACAACCGTACCAACAAAATTTCCGGATGCCAACGCACGGCTTTGGAGCGCCTCGGACCCATATGGACACTAAGCCTTGAATTTATTTGCTTATTTTATTGCGTTTCGGACTATCTCGGACCGTCTGAAACCGCTGAATGGTGCCCCTGGCCGGACTTGAACCAGCACTCCTTGCGGAAGCGGATTTTGAATCCGCCGCGTCTACCATTTCACCACAGGGGCATCCTTGCAGGACGGGCAAACTCCTGCCGCATAGGGAAGTGATATGTCAATGTCTCTGCTATAGTCCGCTGACACGATGAGAGCGCCGATGACCACCCACCCCGACCGTACCCTGCTGCAGACCATTGAAGTTCTGGCCGAAAGCGCGCCCGAAGAAGGCTTCTCGCTGCGCGAGATCTTTGACCGCCTGGACGAAAGCGCGTTTGGCGCGGGCCTGTTCCTTCTGGCCCTGCCCTGCTGCATCCCGTTTCTCTACGGCGTGCCGCAGGTGGTGGCGCTGCCAATGCTGGCGCTGGCCTTCCAGATGGTGATCGGCCGGGAAGAGCCCTGGCTGCCGGCAAAACTCGCGGCCCGCAAGATCGACCGCAAGGGCCTGACCCAGATGGCGCGCGGCGGGCGCAAGTGGTTTGGCTGGATCGAAGCGATCATCCGGCCGCGCCTGAGCGTGATTACCGGGCGGCGGTCCGAGCGCGTGATCGGCGCGTTCCTGTTCCTCTTCTGCGCCTCGATCCTGGTACCCCTGCCGATGACCAACACTGTGCCGGGCATGGCTGTGGCCGTAACGGCTTTCGGGTTGATGCAGAAGGATGGCCTGGCGGTGACGGCCGGGATCATTCTCGGCTCATTCTGGGTCGGCGCGCTGATAACCGGCGCCATTCTGGGTTTGAACGTCATTACGCATATTTCAGGCGCTATTCTGGGCTCGTGACACGCCGCCGCATTGCGCGAGACCGGGTTTGACGCCGAAGGTCTCACTATGCAGCTGCTTACGACTGCCTTGACTGGTTGGCGCTGGCCCGCCCTCGCCCTCGCCGCCTCGGCTTTGATGCTGGCGGCCGCGCATGCCTTTGAAATTATTGGCGGGCTGGCGCCCTGTCCGCTTTGCCTCCGGCAGAGGGAAGTCTACTGGGCGCTGATCGCGATGACACTGACCGGGCTGACCTGGTGGCGGTTCATGCCCAAGCGGCGCTTCCTGGTCGCGCTGAATGTTCTCATCGGGCTGGTCTTTGTTGTGGGCGTAATTGTTGCCGCCTATCATGCCGGGGTTGAGTGGGATATTTTCCCGCCTCCATCGGGCTGTTCAGCAGGCCCGGCGGTTGACCCATTTGCTATGGGCGATCTTGATCAGGTATTCGAGCTGCCCGCCTGCAATGACGCGCCGTTCTATATTCTGGGCCTGTCGATGGCCGGATGGAACGGCGTGATCTCGGCCGTTCTGGCCGCGATCAGCTTTGCCGCCGCCGCCATCACCTTCCGGAGCTATCGCAGCGCCTGAGCGCCCTTCCTGCGCGCTCATCCGGCCGCAGATCAGAGCCCCAGCACCTTGCGGGCAATGATCGTCTTCTGAATCTCGTTGGTGCCGCCATAAATTGACTGGGCGCGGCCGGCCAAATAACTGGCCACATCCCGCGGCGTGCTTCCTGATGAGGGGCCGCGATGGCCGACATGCGGACCGGCCGCATGCAGGAACAGCTCGGTGATCTGCTGGTGGGTTTCGGTGGCGAGGATCTTGACCGTGGAGGCCGCGTCGCCCGGCGTGCCGCCCGCCGCTACTGCCGAGAGGATGCGGAAGACGGTCATCTCCAGACCATCTACGGCGATTTCTGCCTGAGCCAGACGCATGGCAAAGCCCGGATCATCAATCAGGCGCTCATTGCTTGCCGCAGACCCTGCGGTGGCCAGCGCCCGGACATGACGCAGCATGGCGCGCTTGCCGCCAATACGTGCATAGGATGTGCGCTCGAAGCCGAGCAGATATTGGGAATAGGTCCAGCCCTTGCCTTCCTCGCCGATGCGGTTGTCCTCGGGCACCTGAACATTGTCGAACAGGACTTCATTGAGCGCATGGGCCCCGTCGATGCTGATGATCGGTTTGACGGTGAGACCCGGCGCGTCCATCGGGCAGCAGATGAAGGAAATGCCTTCCTGCTTTTTCTCGCGGCGGCTGGTGCGCGCCAGCAGGAAAATCCAGTCGGCATGCTGGGCGGCGGAGGTCCAGATCTTGTGGCCGTTAAGGGTGTAGGTGCCGTCTTTCAGCTCAGCGGAAAATTCAAGGCTCGCAAGGTCTGAGCCAGCGCCCGGCTCTGAATAGCCCTGCGCCCACCCCGTAGACCCATCGCGAATGCCCGGCAGCCAGCGCGCTTTCTGCGCCTGCGATCCAAAGGTGTAGATGACCGGCCCGACATAGACGACGCCCATCGGCGTCACGGTGGGCACGCCGGCGCGCTCAAGCTCCTCATCGAAGACATATTGCTCCTCGATGCTCCAGCCGGGTCCGCCATGTTCCTTCGGCCAGGCAGACGCGAGCCAGCCCTTGGCCCCGAGCGTCATTTCCGAGCGGCGCACCTCCGCTGTGGTGAGCGGCAGGCCGGCTTTATATTTCTCGATGATGTCCTTCGGGAACTCGGTTTCGAACCAGGTTCGGGCCTCCCGGCGGAAATCCTCGACATGCGCGCTGAACTTAAGATCCAAGGCTTTCCTCCCGGGCGCGCCTGCTTCTATTGCGCCTTCCCGGAAAAGAATGAGGGCAGGGCGCCATCTGGCAAGCCCTGCCCTCGCGTTCAGTTCGCTTAACTTATGGCCGATCAGCCGGCCGCTTTGACCTCTTCGATCCAGCGATCAACCTTGGCTTCCAGCATCGCCAGCGGCAGCGCGCCGCCACCGAGCACCGTGTCATGGAAGGCGCGGATGTCGAATTTGTCGCCAAGCTCGGCTTCTGCCTTGGCACGCATCTTCTGGATCTCGATCATGCCGATCTTATAGGCCGTGGCCTGTCCCGGCATCACGATATAGCGCTGCACTTCGGAGCGCGCCTGCGCCTCGGTGATTGCCGAATTAGCGAGGAAATACTGGACGGCCTGTTCCTCAGTCCAGCCCTTGGAGTGGAGGCCGGTATCGACCACCAGACGGATCGCGCGCCAGATTTCCGAGCCGAGACGGCCAAAGTCCGAATACGGATCTTCATAGGTGCCAGGCATTTCCTTGGCGAGCTTCTCCGAATAGAGGCCCCACCCTTCTGCATAGGCGGTGAAACCGGCCTGCGTGCGGAATTTCGGCACGCTCGTCAGTTCCTGCGCTATCGCAATCTGCATGTGGTGACCCGGCAGGCCCTCATGATACGCGATCACTTCCAGTTCGCCTTTCGGCATCGCGGTCATGTCGAGGAGGTGGGCATAGTAGATACCTGGCCGCGTGCCGTCCGGCGTGCCTGGGAAGTAATGCTGGGCAGCCCCGGCCTGTTCGCGGAAGGATTCCACGCGCTTAACGACAAGGTCTGCCTTCGGCAGGATGCCGAAATATTCCGGCAGGACGGCCTTGATCTTCTCGATGGCCGCAGTGGCGTCATCAATGTAGGCCTGACGACCTTCATCCGTATCCGGGTAATAGTGTAGCTCGTTGTCCTTGTCGTCGCGAATGCTGGTGAAGAATTCCTGTAGGGTTCCGGTGAAGCCGACCGAGGCTTTGATCGCTTCCATCTCGGCCTGGATACGGGTCACTTCCGCCAGGCCAAGCTCGTGGATCTCGTCCGCCGTCATGCTGGTCGTCGTCATCTGACCCAGCATGAAATTGTAATAGGCCTCGCCATTCGGCTGGAGGTTCGCGCCTTGTGGGCCGGCGGTATCTGGCGAGTTCGCCATGTCCTCGGTCGCAAAGGCGATCAGGTCATTGTAGAGGGTCAGGAACGGGCCTTTCAGCACCGCCTCGGCCTCTGCCGTCAACTCCGCGGCCGTCTCCGGCGTGGTCTTGCCGTCATCCACCAGTTTCTGCACATCGGCTTTGAAGTCGGCGAAGATGGCCGAGTCCGGTCCGTCCGTGAACGGGGCGCCGGTGATGATCTTCTGCGACTGGTCGATCACGCCTTCATATGCAAACTTCGGCGCATGTACGCCCTTGGCGGCGCTATCCTTGGCAATCGCAAGCGCGTCCTGCAGCGCAGCGGCGGCCGCGCCGATCCGTGCCACATAGGCGCGAGCATCAGCTTCGTCATCGACCGCATGGAACTGCATCAGGAAGGTCGCGGCAAAACTCTGCACGCCGTTCATCTGGTCGAACACGAAGCCGTTGTTGCGATACGCCACGCCGGCAGCCGCGCGCTCATACTGGTAGACCCAGAGGTCGTAGGAGTCCTTGTCGGTCGCCGACAGGGTGTCGTAGTTGAACGTCGCCTTCAGTTCGTCGGTCGCCGCCTTTTGCCAGGCCAGCTGTTCATCGGCGCACGCGAAGGTGAAGCAGTCGACCTGGTCATTCTTGTCCTTGCGGCCCTGGAAGGACAGCA
This sequence comes from Hyphomonas sp., assembly GCA_046293975.1. Lineage (GTDB taxonomy): Bacteria > Pseudomonadota > Alphaproteobacteria > Caulobacterales > Hyphomonadaceae > Hyphomonas. The sequence goes on from JBKBIZ010000007.1 coordinate 26,994, forward strand.
TAATCGGGCTGAATTGCAGCTGTTCTTCATATTTGGCGTCAAACCAGGCGTTCAACTGCTCACTGAGCGCGGCCTGTTCTTCGGCAGATAGCGCGGGTGGCGCCGTGGGTTGGGATGTTTCCGGCGCGCAGGCACCGAGTACGAAAACGAGGGCGAGAGCAGAAACAGCGCTGCGCAACATGGCGAATCCTCCGAGGCATTTGCCGTAAAACGATAAGAACTGGTATCCTCCTGCGGTCGCGCCGTCAATTGGCAAGCGCCGATTCCCCGGCTAGGGAGGGCCATGACCCAGACAGACATCACAAAAGGCAGCAAACGCCTCCGGCTTGGAACGCGCGGCTCTCCGCTGGCGCTGGCCCAGGCCCATCAGATCGCAGACAGTCTCCGGGCCGCTTCCGGCGGCGCCTATGATTGCGAAATCGTGGCTTTCACGACCACCGGCGACAAGCTGACAACCGAGCGGCTGATCAATTCCGGCGGCAAGGGCCTGTTCACGCGCGAGCTCGACGACGCGCTCTCGCGCCGCGAGCTTGATCTGGCCGTGCACAGCCTCAAGGACGTACCTTCGGTGCTGCCTGACGGACAGATCTTTGCCGCCTTCCCCGAGCGCGAAGACCCGCGCGATGGGTTCCTCTCCCACGCGGCAAAGTCGATCCGTGACCTGCCCGAAGGCGCAAAGCTTGGCACAGCTTCGCTCCGCCGCGAGGCGCAGGCCCTCGCCCTGCGGCCAGACCTTCAGGTCGTGACCTTCCGCGGCAATGTGGCAACCCGCATGCGCAAGCTGGAAGAAGGCCTGGCGGACGCAACCTTCCTGGCGATGGCCGGCCTCACCCGGCTGGGCCTCTCAGACGTCGCCACGCCCATACCGCTGGAAGACATGCTGCCCGCCGCCGGGCAGGGCATCATCGGCGTGGTTACGCGAGACGATGAGGATACGGAGCTTCTTGAGGTTCTGCGCACCCTCTCCCATGAGCCAAGCCGGGCAGCAGCGATTGCCGAACGCGCCTTCCTTGAAAAGCTCGATGGCAGCTGCCGCACGCCAATTGCCGCGCACCTGTTTGACCGGGGCGATGAGTGGCAGCTGATCGGCGAAGTGCTGAGCCCCGGCGGCAGCGCCCGCTGGCGCGGCGACGGGGTATGCCGCAAGGACGCGACCGACGCGCAGCTTGTCCTGCTCGGACGGGCGGTGGCGCAGGAGATCATCTTCGCGGCCAAGGAAGCCCTGCCGGTCTTCGGAGACGAGCGGTGACTCTGGCGGTGATCGTGACGCGCGCCCAGCCCGGCGCTGACGATACCGCCACCCGCCTCACCGAGCTTGGCTATCACGCCCTCCTTTCGCCGATGCTGCGGATCGTGGAAACCGGGCTTGATCCGGTCGCCCTGGAGGGCGTGAAGGACATTATCTTTACCAGCGCCAATGGCGTGCGGGCTTTTGGCCCGGCAGGCGCAGGCGCGCCGGGATTTACGGCCTGGTGCGTGGGTCCGTCGACGGCGGCAACCGCGCGCGCCGCGGGTTTCGGGCGGGTTGTGGAAGGCGACGGGGACGCGGCAGATCTCGCCCGGCTGATCCTCACGGCGCGCGCAGACCTCTCCGGCCCCCTCCTCCACATCGCCAATGACGCGGCCGCGGGAAATCTTGTGGCCACGCTGAAAGAGGCGGGCCTTGATGCCCGCTTTGTGGCGGCCTACCGGACAGACGCGGCGTCCTCCCTTTCTGACGAAGCCTTGGCCGCCCTCGCGCAGGGCCCTGCAATTCTTCTGGTACATTCCGCAAAGGGCGCTGACGCCATTGCTCGCTCCGCCGCGCCGCTGGAAAACGCCATCATCGTTGCGATCTCCGCGCCTGCGGCTGCGCCCCTTGAAAACACGGCCATCGCGGGGTGCTGGATTGCCGGCCGGCCCAACGAAGACGCGCTGATGGCGGCCCTTGGCGAAGCGGCCGCTTCGCTCAGCGCCTGACGGGGCTGCCTTTGCCGCAGCGGCGGGGTGTGCCACACTGCCGCCCAAGAGTTAGGCCACCGACATATACATGACAGATACCAGCACGCCAGATCAGGAACCGCCCGAGGAACCGATCGACGCCCATTTCGAACCGGCGCCCGATCCCCTGCCCGTCAAGGCAAAAGCCGAAGGTCCGGGTTGGGGCGGGGTTGCGATCGCTGCGGCCCTTGCCGCGCTTGTTGGCACAGCGGGCGGCATCTTTGGCCGTGACCTGATTCTGCCGGGCAAAACCGGCGCGCTGGAACGCCAGCTTGCGGATCTGACTTCGCAACAGGCAGAATTCGAGCGCCGCATCACCGAAATGCCCGAAGCCTCCGACGAGATGTCCAGCCTGATTGGCGAGGTCAGCGCCAATTCCCGGAAACTGAATGAGCTGCTCGCCAGCGGCGCAGGTATTCCAGCCGTCGAAAACCTCACCGCCCGGATCGACGCTCTGGAAAGCATCGAGCCCGGCGAAGGCGCCACCCCGGCAGCAGCCCTGCGCACGATCACCGCCCTGGAAGCCCGCCTCGCCGCGATGGAAACGGCCGCCGCCATAGCTGCGGCCGTCCCTGTGGCCCCACCGGAACCGGAAGCCGAGCCGGAGAAAGACCGTCAGGCAGAAGCTGCCCTCGCCCTTTCCGCCATCGAAAGCGCCGCACGCCGGGGCGTGGGCTTTGAAGCCGATTATCGCACACTGCGCGCCGCTGCCCCGTCGAACCAGACCGTGCGCCGTCTCGCCCCCTATATCAGCGGCGTGCCCACAACGTCCAAATTGCAGGCCGACTTTGCCACCATGCGCGCGGCCGTCACGGCAGCGGCCAAGACCGACGCTGCCGACGCGCCCGAGAGCCAGCTTTCCTGGCTGAACCGCGTTTTCGGAGACGCCGTCACGGTGCGCCCCGCCAACAAGCGCGAGAACCCGGTGACAGCTTCGCTGGAGGCCTCCTCCAAGGCGCTGGCCGCCGGAGACCTTTCGGCCAGCGTCAAAGCGCTCTCAACCCTTGAAGGCGCCGCCGCCCGCGCGGCGCAGGACTGGACCCGGGAAGCAAACCGTCGCATCACGCTGGAGGCGGTGCTCGAAGCTGTCAGGCTGAGCCTGGTCGAGCCGGAGAACGAGTAAGAATGAGCCGGTTTTTCCTTTTTATTTTCGTGCTTTTGCTGGTTTCCATCGGCGCGGTGCTGGCCTGGTGGGCTTTCAGCCTGCCGGGGGAAGTGACGTTCCCTGTCGGCCAGGAAATTGTCTCTGTCCGCGCAGGCGTTGCGGCGATCCTGCTGCTGGTGTTCGGCGGCCTGATTGCGCTGGCCTGGTGGCTGGCAACCGGCATCCTCGTACTACCCGGGCGCATCTCCAAGGCGCAGCGCCTCTCGCGCGCCCGCAAGGCCAATGCCGCCCTAGCTGAAGGGCTGCTGGCGGCCGAAGGCGGCGATTCAAAAGCCGCGCTTCGCCTTGCCAAGAAATCCATGCGTCATGCTGAAGACGAGCGCCTGAAGCTCCTTCTAGAAGCCCGCGCCGCCGAAGCCAATGATGACTGGGCCGGCGCCGAACGCGCCTGGGGCCTGCTCACCCGCCTGCCGGGCGGACAGCTCGCAGGCCTGCGCGGCGCGGCCACCGCAGCCTCAGAACGCGGCGACCAGCTCACAGCTGAAACCCGCGCCCGCGAGGCGCTTGAGTTGCGCTCGGATGCTGACTGGCCGTTCAATTCGCTCTTCGACATCCAGGTGGCCAAGGGCGACTGGGAAAAGGCGCTCGACACCCTCGCCATGGGCGAGAAGCGCAGCCTTGTGGAAGGCATCAACCTCAAGCGCCGCCGCGCCGTTCTATATACCGCGCGGGCCGTGAACCTGCCCATTGCGGAAAAGCCTGCGGCCCAGAAATCCCTCGCCGATGCGATCCGCTCGGCGCCGGATTTCCCGCCGGCCGCCTATCACGGCGCCCGTTTCCTGATGATCGACGGCAAAGCGAAAGCCGCCCAGGGCGTGCTGGAGCTTGGCTGGAAAGCGCGGCCCCACCCCGCGCTCGCCCAGCTATCCCGCCGCCTCGTGCCGCAGGACAGCCGCGAGAATATCGCCGCGCGCCTCAAGGCGCTGGTGGACGCCCATCCCTCCCACCGTGAGAGCCGCATCCTTTCGGGCGAACTCTCGATGGATAACGCTGACTGGGTGGAGGCGATCAAGATCCTCGCCCTGCTGGTGGAAGAAAACCCCACCGCCCGCCTCTGCCTGCTGATGGAGCGCGCCCTCAAAGGTTATGGCGATCTGGGCGAGGCTCAACGCTGGGGCCGTATGGCCGCTTCCGCTTCGCGTGAGGCTGACTGGTCGGACATCGACCCCAAGGGCGGCGCATTTGAATATGACCGTCAGGGCTGGGCGCGTCTCGTCTATGCCTTCGGCGATGTCGGCGAGCTGATCCATCCGCGCTATGAAAGCTATGGCCGCGAGCTTGAGGCCGGCCGGGTACTCGCCCTGGCCCACCAGCCCGAAGACGGGCCTGTCACCGCGCCCAAAACCCCGCAGGGCCCGCTGACCCAGCCGCTGGACTACGCCCCGGACGAGGACTGACCCGGCAGGCAAAACCGGCTTGCATGGCGGTGGCCCTGCCAGTATATGCGGGGCCTGCCGAAACGGCATGCCGCTTTAGCTCAGCTGGTAGAGCACATCATTCGTAATGATGGGGTCAGGTGTTCAAGTCACCTAAGCGGCACCATTTCCCCCTTTCCGCAGCCTCGGCGCGCCCTAAGTTGCTGCGCATCATGATCGCAGCAGTGTTTGGCAGTTCCGGCGGTATAGGCCGCGCTTTCGTCAGCGAGCTTCTGGCACGCGGCGGCTTCACACATGTATTCGCCATCTCGCGCAGCGGCGCAGCACATGCGGGCGCGCAGGCGCGGCAGGCGGACTTTCTCGATGAAGGCGCCCTCGCGGACATCGCCGCCGAGCTGAGCGCGGCCGGCCCCGTCACACTCGCTATCGTCGCCAGCGGCCTCTTGTCTGACGGCGACCGCCTGCAGCCGGAAAAATCCTACCGCCAGCAGACCCTCGAAAATTTCCAGCGCGTGTTTGAGGCCAACACGTTTGCGCCGGCCCTCATCGCCAAACATATGCTGCCCGGAATGCCCAAAAAGGAGCGCAGCGTGTTTGCGGCTCTCTCCGCGCGTGTCGGGTCGATCTCCGACAACCGGCTCGGCGGATGGCACGCTTACCGCGCCTCGAAAGCCGCCCTCAACATGTTGATCTGCAACTACGCCATCGAGCAGGCGCGGCGCGCGCCCGGCGCGATCTGTGTGGGCCTCCATCCGGGCACGGTGGATACGGCGCTGTCCCAACCCTTCCAGACAAATATTGCAGACGGAAAACTGTTCAGCCCGCAGCAATCAGCGGGCTATCTGCTCGATGTCCTCCGTGAACTGACGACCGCAGACAGCGGCAAATGTTTTGACTGGGCCGGACAGGAAGTTCCCGCCTAAAGCCGGAACTGGCCTTCGATAACGGTAACGGCCCGGCCAACGAGTTTGACCCGGTCGCCTTCAAGCCGCACGTCCACACGCGCCCCGCGGCCCGGATAGGCCTGCCAGCAGGCTGCCTGCGGCAGACCGAAATGCGTGCCCAGGATGCGCGACAGCATCGTGTGCCAGCTGCCCGTGGCGGGGTCTTCATCAATGCCCGAGCCCGGCGCAAAGAACCGGCTGGTGACATCAACGCCCTCGCCTCCCAGCGCAAAGCAGCCGAAATTTCCCCGGTCCCAGCCCCCGCCTTCCGCGCCCAGAGTTTTGAGCGCCTTCACATCGGGCGTGAGGGATCTGACTGTTTCCGGGCTGTCAAACCGCGCAGCATAAAACATGCCGCCCCAGGCTTCGAGCGGGCGGGCGCCGAGAGCGGCGGCAATCTCATCCGTCACCGGAACAGGCTGGATCGGCGCAGACGGAAAATCCATCTCGAGGGCCCCGTCCTCCATACGCCGCACGGTGAGCCGCCCGGAATGAACCGTCTCGAAGTGGATGACATCGGTATCATAGCGGCCCGCATCAAACAGCACATGCGCCGAGGCCAGCGTGGCGTGTCCGCACAGGGGCACTTCGACCGCCGGCGTAAACCAGCGCAGCGCCCACACGCCGTCCGCCAGCGGAACAAGATAGGCGGTCTCGGCAACATTGTTTTCCGCCGCGATCTTCAGCAGCACATCATCGCTCAGGAACGCCTCCATCGGCATAACGCACGCCTGATTGCCCTCAAAGGGCGCAGAGGCGAAGGCATCAACCTGATAGAATGGAAAAGTAGGCATGGATCTGGCTCCGCTGAAGGAAACCTTGTCTTGCATGGCCCACGGGCAGCGTAAAATGAAGTTTTCTGCGGGGTCGTTAAGCCCTGCTAATCATCCGCCTTCAGCACCCAGCCATGATTGACCGGGTGATGCCCCTTGCCAAACCCTTGCGCATGCTGGATGGCGCCGAAGAGATAAGCCCGCGCCCGTTCGATGGCTTCCGGCAGGCTGACGCCCTGGGCGAGGAAAGCCGCAATCGCCGAGGCCAGCGTGCAACCCGTGCCATGCGTCGCCTTGGTATCAAGGCGCACGCCTTCGAATATCCATTCGCCCGTGGTGGTCTGCAGCACATCATAAATATTCTCGCCGCCGACATGACCGCCTTTAACGAGCGCGCCATGAGCGCCCAACTCCAAGAGCCGCTCCGCCGCGCGGCGCTGCCCGTCGAGCGTATCGACCGCTTTGCCGGTCAGCACTTCTGCCTCCGGGGCATTCGGCGTCACAAGGCGCGCGCGCGGGACAAGCTCGCTCCGGATCGCGCCAATGGCTTTCTCGTCCACGAGCTTGTGCCCGGAGGTCGAGATCATCACGGGGTCGATAATGCGGGCAATGCCGAGCGCGCGCGCTTCAAGCATTTCGGCAACCGCTTCGACCAGCGGCGCCGTGCCCAGCATACCGGTCTTGATCGCATCGGCGCCGATATCGGCCAGCGTCACCTGCATCTGAGCAATGACTGCTTCGATGGGCACAGGCCATACCCCGTGGACCCCGCCCGTGTCCTGCACTGTGATGGCGGTAACAGCCGTCATCGCGAAGCCGCCGAGCATCGTCACGGTCTTGATGTCAGCCTGTATACCCGCCCCGCCCCCGGAATCAGAGCCGGCGATGATCAGGACACGGCCGCGCGGCCCCTCTGCCTCTGCCATGTTGGCCTCAGACCTTGATGCCGGCCTTCTTCGCGTCCGCCAGGAATATCTCAAGGCCTTTGTCCGTCAGCGGATGGCTGACAAGGCTGCGGATCACGGCCGGCGGCGCGGTCATGACATCGGCTCCGGCCAGCGCGCAGAGCTTCACATGGTTCGGGCTGCGGATCGACGCTGCGAGAATTTCGGTCTCGAACATGTAATTGTCGTAGATCTGACGGATTTCCTGGATCAGCTCCATGCCGTCGATATGAATGTCATCCAGCCGGCCAATGAAGGGCGAGATGAACGCTGCGCCGGCCTTTGCGGCGAGCAGCGCCTGGTTGGCCGAGAAGCAGAGCGTCACATTCACCGGGATACCGTCATCTGACAGCGTGCGGCAGGCCTTGAGGCCATCCCAGGTCAGCGGAAGCTTAACGGCAACATTGTCCGCAATCTTTGCCAGCTTGCGGCCTTCGGTGACCATGCCCCCGGCATCGACAGCCACGACTTCAGCGCTGACCGGGCCCTCGGTGAGACCGCAGATCTCAGCGATCACTTCGGCGAATGGGCGGCCGGATTTGGCGATCAGCGAGGGGTTGGTGGTCACCCCGTCGATCAGGCCGGTGGCGGCAAGATCAGCAATGTCTTTGGTATCGGCCGTGTCGACGAAGAACTTCATGAGCTTGCTTCCTGATGCGCGAATGTGATGGGATTATACGGCAGGCCTGCCGATGGAGGTATAGGCAAAGCCATGCTTTGCGAGATCATCGGGATGATAGATATTGCGCAGGTCGACCACGACATTGCCCTTCATCGCGGTTTTGATGCGATTAAGGTCAAGCGCGCGGAACTGGTCCCATTCAGTGATGATGACCATCGCGTCGGCTCCGTCAGCCGCCTTATAGGCGCTGTCAACGAACTCGATGTCCTTCAGAAGATGGGCCGCTTCCTTCATCGCTTCAGGATCATAGGCCACGACCCGGGCGCCGGCAGCCTGCAATGCCGGCAGGATATCCAGCGAAGGCGCGTCTCGCATATCATCTGTGTTCTGTTTGAAGGCGAGGCCGAGCACACCGATGGTCTTGCCCTTCACGTCTCCGCCCATCGCGGCGATGACCTTGTCCGCCATAGCTTTCTTGCGGTTTGAGTTGACCTCGATCACCGTGTCGACGATGCGCACCGGGCTGCCATAATCATTGGCGGTCTTGGTCAGGGCGAGGGTGTCTTTCGGGAAGCAGGAGCCGCCATAGCCGGGGCCAGCATTCAGGAACTTCGCCCCGATACGGCCATCAAGGCCAATCCCGCGGGAGACCTCCTGAACATTCGCGCCCACCTTTTCGCAAAGATCCGCCATCTCGTTGATGAAGGTGATCTTCACGGCGAGGAAGGCGTTGGCCGCGTATTTGATCAGCTCGGACGTGCGGCGCGTAGTGAAGAGAATCGGTGTTTCATTGAGGAAGAGCGGCCGGTAAAGCTCCTTCATCACATTGCGTGCACGCTCGTCATCGGTGCCGACCACGACGCGGTCAGGGATCTTGAAGTCCTTGATGGCCGCGCCCTCGCGCAGGAACTCAGGATTGGAGACAACCGCGAAATCTGCTTCGGGCCGGGTCTTGCGGATGATCTCTTCAACTTCATCACCTGTGCCCACAGGAACCGTAGACTTGGTAACGACAACCGTGAAGCCATCTATCAACTGGGCAATTTCTTCTGCGGCGCCGTAGACATAGGAGAGATCAGCATGCCCGTCTCCGCGGCGCGAGGGCGTGCCCACAGCGATGAAGACGGCGTCTGCATCCCGGATCGCATCGCGCGCTTCGGTGGTGAAATAGAGGCGCTCTTCCTTCACGTTCTTTGCAACCAGGCTTTCGAGGCCAGGCTCAAAGATTGGCATGATGCCATTCCTGAGCTTCTCGATTTTGGTGGCATCCTTGTCGACGCAAGTCACTGTATGCCCGAAATCGGCAAAACAGGCGCCCGAAACCAGGCCGACATAGCCCGTACCGATAATCGCAACACGCATTGGATTCCCTCAACACTATTTAAGCGAGGCAGATGCTGGCGGGGTGCATTTTTTAAGCCGCAGAATCAAGAGGAGATTGCCGCAGCGAAAGATGGGTTGACGGAAAAGATCAGGCGCAACACGATCAAATCGTGAACAATTGGAGCCGCGCATGAGTCTCGTTTTCTATACCAATCCCATGTCGCGCGGCCGAATCATCCGGTGGATGCTGGAGGAAACAGGCGCGCCCTATGAAACCCGCTTCCTGCGATACGGTGAGGAAATGAACGACACCTCCTATGCGGCCATAAATCCCATGCGCAAGGTTCCGGCAATTGTTCACAACGGACATATCGTAACCGAATGCGGCGCAATCTGTCTCTATCTTGCGGATACATTTCCGCAGGCTGGCCTGGCCCCGCCCCTGGCCGAACGGGCAAGCTATTATCGCTGGATGATGTTTGCCGCCGGCCCGTGGGAGCAGGCAAATGTGAACGCCGCGCTGGGCGTCAATGTCACCCCCGAACAGTCGCGCATGGCCGGCTACGGCACTTTCGACCGGGCGCTGGACGTGTTGCTCAGTCTCGTCCCTGAAGAAGGATACATGCTGGGGGACAAATTCTCAGCGCTGGATGTTTATGCCGGGTCGCATATCGGCTGGGCCCTTGAATTTGGATCGGTGCCTGCAACAGCGCAGGTAGAGGCTTATCTCGAACGCATCCGCGCACGCCCCGCTGCCCGCCGGGCCGTGGAACTCGACGATGCGGCCGTGGCAAAGTACGGGCCGGTCAGAGCCTGACCGGCCGCACCTTTCAGATTTCCTGATTGTAGGCGCCGACTTCGGCGTGTTTGCCGAGGCGCGGCTTCACTTCCTTGTGGAAGAGATCCTTCATGTCGGCCTCACTGCCCATCGACTCGACGACAACAACCAGTTCCGGCTTGTTCGAGGACGCCCGCACCAGAACCCAGGAACCATCCTCCAGCGTGACGCGCGCGCCATTTACGGTGTTCACCTCCACGACTTTCCGTCCAAGGATCGTTGTTCCGTCAAGGCTTTGATATTCGGCAACCATCCGGTCAACGACATCGTATTTTACTTCGTCGCCGCAATGGGCAGACATGGTGAGCGAGGTGAACGCCACGCCCAGTTCGCTGTTCAGCTCCGCCATCGTCTTGCCGGGGTTGCGGTCCAGCATTTCAAGGATCGCCTTGGCCGCAATCAGGCCGTCATCATAGCCAAGCCCGATCGGTGGGCGGAAGAAGAAGTGGCCGGATTTTTCAAAGCCTGCCAGCGCGCCCAGTTCGTTCGTGCGGCGTTTGATATAGGAGTGGCCGGTCTTGTAATAATCCACCGTAGCGCCATTGGCTTTCAACACAGGGTCGGTCTTGTAGAGGCCAGTCGACTTCACATCGACGACGAATTTCGCGTTCGGATAATTCTTCGACAGATCGCGGGCCAACATCAGGCCGATCTTGTCGGCATAGATTTCCGCGCCGGTATTGTCGACCACGCCGCAGCGGTCCCCGTCCCCGTCAAAGCCGAGCGCCACATCTGCGCCGGTTTCCTTCACGGTCACCGCCATCGCATGCAGCATTTCCTGGTCTTCCGGATTCGGATTATATTTCGGGAAGGTCATGTCGAGATTGCAGTCCATCTCGATCACTTCGGCGCCAATGGCGCGCAGCACGTCGCCCGCAAAAGCGCCCGCCGTGCCATTGCCACAGGCGGCAACAACCTTCAGCTTGCGGCTGAGCTTCGTGTCGCCCACCACAGCTTTGATATATTTCTCGCGAATGCCGTCCACACGGGTATGCGCGCCGCCCTCGCGGGTCACGAATTTGCCGCCCATGACGATCTCTTTCAGGCGGCCCATTTCATCTGGCCCGAACGTCAGCGGGCGGTTGGCGCCCATCTTCACGCCGGTCCAGCCATTCTCGTTATGCGAGGCCGTCACCATCGCGCAGCAGGCGGCATCCAGCTCAAACTGGCTCCAGTAAACCATCGGCGAGAGCGCAAGGCCGACATCAAGCACCTCACAGCCCCCGGCGATCATGCCCAGGGTAAGCGCATTCTTGATCGGCTGGCTGATTGAGCGATAGTCATGCCCCGTCACCACCGTCGGCTTCACACCGAGCTCATGGAACAGTGTCGCCATGCCGAGGCCGAGGGCCTGAACGCCCGTCAGGTTAAGCTCCGCCGGTTTCGCGTGACCGATCCCATTGAACCACCAGCGCGCATCATATTCCCGGAAGCCGGTAGGCTTCACGAGGGGAAGCACCTCGAATTCGAGCGTGTTCTGGGCGATATCTGCGAGCGGTTTTGGAAACATGTGTCTCTCCGTGAAACGGTTTGGCGCGTGTTGAACACGAGCCTTGGGTCTGAGGCAACACAATGCAGGTTTCTCGCCACAGGGGAACGCCGCAAGATTCTCACGAAAAGTTCAGAAATAAAATATTGAAGTCGAGATATTTTATTCTAGCTCCCACTTGAGATGTGGCGGCAGGCACCTCTGCTCCGGCGCATCCCCATCGAGAATCAGGAGATAGACGCATGAAATTCTACTCTGCTTTGGCGCTTGCGAGCGCCTTCGCCGCCAGCTTAGCCCTGCCCGCGACCGCGCAGGAATGGTATGTCAGCGGCTCAGCCGGATATGTCTTCCAGACTGACAGCTCAAATTCCGGCACGACCGGCGCCTTCACCACCGGCAACGGCGCCCCCGCCCTTCCGTTCGGCACACCGATTGCCGCCGGAACGCCCTATGGCTGGGAAACCGAGTTCGACAATGGCTATGCCCTCGCCGGCGAGTTCGGCGCCTTCTATAACAACGGCTTCCGCAGCGGCCTCGAACTCGTCTGGAGCAAGGCGGATGTCGACACCCATAGCGGCGTCAATGTCGCCGGAACGGTCATCGACGGCGTCGACGCCGCCGTGCTGACCGGCTCACCAACCCAGCTTGGCGCCACCGTCGGCGCGGTCGTGGCCGATGGCCAGGGCGACCTCAAATCGACCAGCGTCTTTGCCAACATCTATTATGACTTCAACCGCGACGGCATGATCCGGCCCTATATTGGCGCCGGCCTTGGCTATTCCGATGTCAGCGTCACCTATCGCCCGTCCGGCGTCGGCATCATTGACGACAGTGAAGGCAAGTTCGCCTGGCAGATCAAGGGCGGCGCCAGCTGGGCCATCACCGAGAGAATCGACCTCTTTGGCGAGGCCGCCTACCGGGCAACCGATGACGTTGAACTCAGCAATCAGCTCTTCCCCGGCACACTGAACATCGAGAACACGCAGACCGTCCTCAGCCTCGGCGCGCGCTACCGCTTCGGCGGCTAAACACCAACAGGGCTTGCTGCTTCCTTCAGGAAGCTCGCAATCCACTGCGCCAGAAACCGGCGGTCGCTTTCTTCTTTCAGAGAGGCGACCGCCGCATCTGCCAGATCCTCACTCAGCGATTGACCCCGGCGCGCGGTATAAAGCGCGGCCAGAAAATCCGGTTCGAATTCGGGATGGCACTGAAAGCTGATCGCCGGGAAGCCCGCATAAGCGAGCCCCGCAAATTCGGTAAAATCAGACTGCGCAATCACGTCTGCAACCGCTGGCTTGATCACGACCTGATCCTGATGGCTGACGGCAACGCGCATCTTTGAAGGCAGAACGTCCCCCTGCCACCCAGGCAGGGCATTCAGATCATAAGTGTGTGTGCCCACACCCCAACCTTTGTCCGACTTGATCACCTTGCCGCCGAGCGCCTCAGCCATGATCTGGTGGCCAAAGCAGATGCCCGCCTGCGGACGTTTTATCTCCGCCCCCGCCCGGATGAAATTCATCAGGGGCGCAATCCAGGGCTCGTCATCATAAACGCCCGCCGGAGAGCCGGTATAGAGCACCGCCTGAAGGCTGGCCGGGTCAGGCAGCGCTTCACCCTTCACCAGAGACACCGTTTCGCACGCGATCCCGGCATCCACAGACGCAAACATCCGGGCAAACATCTCCGGATAGCTCGGGAACCGGTCGCGGATCGCAGCAGGCGCAAGGCCTGTTTCAATGATTGTCAGCTTCACTCTGCCGGCTCCGTTGCCAGGTCTCTCATCATCGGCTCGGGCTCGATCAGGAACCCGCCGGACTGGCGCGCCCAAAGCTCCGCATAAAGACCGCCCGAGGCGACCAGCTCATCATGCGTGCCCTGCTCCACGATACGCCCCTGATCGAGCACGATCAGCCGGTCCATCTCGGCAATCGTCGACAGGCGGTGGGCAATGGCGAGCACGGTCTTGCCTTGCATGAGGCGGAAGAGATTGTCCTGGATCGCCGCTTCCACTTCGGAATCCAGCGCAGACGTCGCCTCATCCAGGATCAGGATTGGCGCATCCTTCAGGAAGATGCGCGCAATCGCGATCCGCTGGCGCTGACCGCCTGAAAGTTTAACGCCCCGCTCGCCGACATGCGCGTCAAAACCCATACGGCCCTTGGAATCCTCAAGGCCTGCGATGAACGCCATCGCTTCAGCCTTCTCGGCGGCGATGCGGATGTCCTCATCGCTCGAATCCGGGCGCCCATAGGCGATATTCTCGCGGATCGAGCGGTGCAACAGCGATGTATCCTGCGTCACCATGCCAATCTGTGCCCGGAGGGTATCCTGCGTCACCTTCGAGATATCCTGCCCGTCAATCAGAACGCGCCCGCTCTCGGCATCATAGAAGCGCAGCAAGAGGCTCGTCAGCGTCGTCTTGCCCGCGCCCGAGCGGCCAACCAGGCCGATCTTCTCCCCCGGACGGATGACGAGGTTCAGCCCTTCAATGACGCCCGCGCCCTTGCCATAATGGAAGGTCACGTTCTCGAACGTGACCTCGCCCTTGACGCGCGACAGATCGACCGCCGCCGGATCATCGGTCACAGCCACAGGGGTCTGGAGCATCGCCATGCCGTCATAGACGACGCCGATATTCTCAAAGAGGCCGGCGACCTCCCACATGATCCATTGCGACATCGACTTGATGCGCAGCGCAAGGCCCACAGCCGCCGCCACAGCCCCTGCCCCGACAAGATCGCCCATCCAGAGATAGATGCCGCCCGCCGCAATCAGGAAGACCAGCAGGGAGTTGTTGAGATACACAATGACGTTGAAGCTCGTGACCATCCGCATCTGGCGGTAGACCGTCTGCAGGAACCCATCCATCGAGCCCTTGGCATATTCTTCCTCACGGCCCGAATGGGCAAACAGCTTCACGGTCTGGATGTTCGTGTAGGAATCAACGATACGGCCCGTCATGACCGAACGCGCATCGGCCTGAAGCTCGGCAATCTTGCCAAGGCGCGGCACGAACCAGGCCAGCATGAAGCCATAGGCTACCGCCCAGAGGATCAGCGGCAGGGTCAGGCGCCAGTCGGCGCTTCCGACCAGCGCCAGCGCGGACACAAAATACACGATCACGAAGACGAAGACGTCGAGCACCTTCATCACCACTTCGCGCACGGACAATGACGTCTGCATCACCTTGGTCGCGACGCGCCCGGCAAACTCGTTGCCGAAGAAGCCCATCGACTGGCCGAGCATCTGCCGGTGCATCCGCCAGCGGGCACTCATCGGCACATTGCCCATCAGCCCCTGATAAACGATCAGCCCCTGGGCCAGCGTCGCCAGCGGCAGGCCGATCAGCAGCACAGCGCCCATCACGGCCAGCGTGCCCCCCTCCCGCTGAAGAAAGCCCTCGCGCTCAGCCGTCGCCAGCCAGTCAACGATGCCGCCGAGGAAGCCGAAAAGGGCAACCTCGCCGACCGCGATGAGCGCGGTGAAAAACGACATCGCAATCAGCCACGGCGCAGCCGGGCGGATATAATACCAGAGGAATGACCGGAACCCGCGCGGCGGAACGCCTTGGGAGTTTTCCGGAAACGGATCGATACGGCGTTCAAAGAAGCGGAACATGACCCGCCCCATTTGGAGAGGCAGGCGGTAAAGAGCAAGCGCGTGGCCGGAGAATTCTGCGCCTTAGGGCGCCGCTGGCGCGTCCTCAACAGTTTGCGCCGCAAGCCAGGCCTTCACCTGCATCTCCAGAACATCCATCGGCACCGCCCCCTGCCCCAGAACCACATCATGGAAGGCGCGAATGTCGAAGGCCTCGCCCAGCGCGCTTTCCGCCTCTGCCCGGAGCGCCCGGATTTTCAGCTCCCCGATCTTGTAGGCCGTCGCCTGCCCCGGCCAGCCGATATAGCGTGTCACTTCGGTCTGGATGTTGAGCGGGGCGAGCGCGGTATTCTCGATGAAGCAGGTTTCTGCCTCCGCGCGCGTCCAGCCAAACCAGTGCAGCCCCGTATCGGAGACGAGCCGGCAGGCCCGCCACATCTCCATCGAGAGCGCGCCAAACTGCTCATACGGCGTCACCATCAGGCCCGCCTCGCCGGCGAGCCATTCAGCATAAAGCCCCCAGCCCTCGCCGAATGCGGTCGCATAATAGGTCTGCCGGAATTGGGGCTGGTCCTTCATCTCCTGCGCCAGGGCGATCTGGAGATGGTGGCCTGGCACCGCCTCATGCGCGGAAAGCGCCGGCAGCTCATAAAGCGGGCGCTGATCCAGCGCGTAAGTGTTGACGAGATAAGCGCCCTTGCGGCCCTCGGCGGGGTCGCCGGACATATACCGCCCGGACGTATATCCCGGCGCAATCGAGGCCGGCACAGGGTCAACCGTATAGCCAAGGCCCGGCAGGCGGTTGAAATAGCGCGGCAGGATGGCGTCGAGACGCGCGGAAATCTCCATCGCCGCCGCCATCAGCTCGCCTTCGCTTTGCGCGTAAAATTGCGGGTCGCTGCGCAGGAAGACGAGGAAATCGGCAAAGCTGCCCTCAAAACCGGTCTCGGCAATGATCGCTTCCATCGCTGCCCGGATGCGCGCCACTTCTTCCAGGCCGATGGTATGGATCTCTTCAGCCGAGTAGCCCGCGCCCGCCGTATGGGTCTCCACCAGCGCCGCATAAACCTCGCGTCCGCCGTCAAGCCCGGCGATGCCCGTGCCGTCGCGTGCTGCCGGGGCGTAAGTCTCGTCAATGTATGCAAGCGTCTCGCGATAGGCGTCCATCGCGCGCCCGGCTGCTTCCAGCCCCTCGGCCTGAAGCCTTGATCTGGACTCTGGATCTATCGCGTCACTCATCTCCGCCAGCGGCCGGTACAGCTCGCTCGCCGCCACATCCTCAATGATCTGCGCGGCACTCTGCGCGCGCACCGTGTTGAGGGGATCAACATTCGCCGTCCAGCCGGTCTCGATCCCGCGCGACATATTCTCCCGGTTCTGGGCAAAATAGCGGGGCACATCATTCAGCCGCGCGATCCAGGCCTCTGCCTCATCCACCGTGCGCAGCCTCAGCCGCATCGCCGCAAACACCGGCTCGGCCTGAAAGCCCCAATCCCCGGTGAAGGGGATGCGCGCCGAATCATACTTATAGTCGTTCAGCTCATCTCTCAGCAGCCGCGCAAGGATCGCCTGATCGACGCTCCGGCGGGTGTCTGCCGCTTCGATTTCGGCCAGCAGGCTCGCCGCCCGCGCCGCCCGCCCCGCAAGCGCCTCTGGGGAGACATCCCGCCACCGCCGGGGCGCCTCATCCCCCGTTTCGCCCCGCTGATCCGGGTCGCTCTGGCGCACATGCAACTCATACGCAGAAACCAGCGCGTCCAGCTTGTCTACCGGCTCCGCTAGGGCAACTGGGGCGAGCAAGAGGAGCAAAAATGCCAAGACTGCCGGTTTCAATTTGTCGCTCCCTCTCGTGCCTGCGTTGACACGACCCTAGAGGCTCGTAGAAGCGGTTACCAGCCTTCCCATTGCACGCGAGGAACACCCATATGTCCGGACCGCAGCGCGCCGCCGCGCGCCCTTTGTCCCCGCACCTGCAGATCTGGCGCTACCACGTCACGATGCTTGCTTCGATCACACACCGGATCACGGGGTCAGCCCTGTATTTCGGAACCTTCCTGATCGCCGCCTGGCTCGTGGCGCTCGCCATCAGCCCGGATGCCTACGCCATGATGGAAGGCATCCTTGTCTCCATCCCCGGCAAGATCATCCTGTTCCTCTGGGCGGTCGCTGTGATGTTCCACCTGCTGAATGGCATCCGCCACCTGATCTGGGATGGTCCCGGCATCGGCTTCTCGCCGAAAGTCGCCAGCCAGGTTTCCACATTCATCTACGTCCTCGCAATCGTCAGCGCCGCGGCGCTGATGTATGCGGCTGGCGCGTTCTGAGGAGAGCCCCATGTCAGAAGGCCAGTATCTTACCCCCCTCAAGGCTGCCCGGGGCCTTGGCTCTGCCAAGTCCGGCACCCTTCACCATATCCGCCTGCGCGTTACCGCCCTGGCGCTCATCTTCCTGGTGCCGTGGTTTATCTACGCGCTCATCAAGGCGTCCAGCGCCGGCTATGAGGGCGCGCTCGACTGGGTGGGCCAGCCCCTCAACGCCACCCTCCTCATCCTTACCGCTGGCGCCGTTTCCTATCACATGCGCCTTGGCATGCAGGTAATCATCGAAGACTACATCGCCAAAACCGGCATGCGCACTACCCTCCTGATCCTCAACACCTTTGCCGCGTTCGCGATGTTCATCGCCGTCGCCATGGCGGTGGTGCAGATCTGGACGGCAGGCTGAGACACGCGAAGAAGAGACAAGAGAATATGAGCAGCTATAACTGGATTGATCATACCTACGACGTGGTCGTGGTCGGCGCTGGCGGCTCCGGTCTCCGCGCCGCGCTGGGCGCCGCGCAGGCCGGTCTGCGCACCGCCTGTATCACCAAGGTCTTCCCGACCCGCTCCCACACGGTGGCCGCCCAGGGCGGCATCGCCGCCTCGCTCGGCAACATGTCCGACGACAGCTGGCAGTGGCACATGTACGACACCGTCAAGGGTTCCGACTGGCTCGGCGACCAGGACGCGATCGAGTACCTCGTGCGCAACGCCCCGGCCGCCGTTTACGAGCTTGAGCATTGGGGCATGCCCTTCTCGCGCACCGAGGACGGCAAGATCTACCAGCGCGCCTTTGGCGGCATGACCCGCAATTTCGGCGAAGGCCCCGTCCAGCGCACCTGCGCGGCCGCTGACCGGACCGGCCACGCCATGCTGCACACCCTCTATGGCCAGTGCGTCCGTGAAGAGACTGAATTCTTCATCGAGTATTTCGCCCTTGATCTGATCATGGACGAAGACGGCGTCTGCCGCGGCGTGACCGCCTGGAAACTCGATGACGGCACCCTCCACCGTTTCCGCGCCCAGAAAACCATTCTGGCGACCGGCGGTTATGGCCGCGCCTATTTCTCCTGCACCTCGGCCCACACCTGCACGGGCGATGGCAATGCGATGGTGCTGCGCGCCGGCCTGCCCCTGCAAGACATGGAGTTCGTCCAGTTCCACCCCACCGGCATCTACGGCTCAGGCTGTCTGATCACGGAAGGCGCGCGCGGCGAAGGCGGCTATGTCACAAACTCCGAGGGCGAGCGCTTCATGGAGCGCTATGCCCCCTCCGCCAAAGACCTTGCATCCCGCGATGTTGTCAGCCGGGCAATGACGATGGAAATCCGCGAGGGCCGCGGCGTTGGTCCGGAGAAGGATCATATCTATCTCCACCTCAACCACCTTGCGCCCGAAACCCTGCATGAGCGCCTTCCGGGCATCTCCGAAACGGCCAAGATCTTTGCTGGCGTGGATGTCACCAAGGAGCCGATCCCGGTCCTGCCGACGGTTCACTACAATATGGGCGGCATCCCGACGAACTTCCACGGCGAAGTCCTCACCAAGAAGGGCGGCGATCCTGACGCTGTCGTTCCCGGCCTGATGGCTGTGGGCGAAGCGGCTTGCGTCTCCGTACACGGCGCAAATCGCCTTGGCTCAAACTCGCTGATAGACCTGGTCGTGTTCGGCCGCGCGGCCGGCCTGCGCTGCGGCGCCACCACGGAAGCCGGCGCGCGCCAGCCAGAGCTTTCCAAGACAGCCACCGACGCCCACATCGCCCGCCTCGACAAGATGCGCAACGCCGCCGGCGACCAGCCGGTTGCCAAGCTGCGCCTCGAAATGCAGCGCTCGATGCAGTCCAACTGCGCCGTGTTCCGCACCGGCTCGGTGCTCAAGGAAGGCGTTGAAGCCATCGAAGAGGTCTACAAGAAATTGCCCGGCATTGATGTCAAAGATCGCGGCATGATCTGGAACACTGACCTCGTCGAAGCGCTCGAATTCGAGAACCTGATCTGCCAGGCCGCCGTGACGGTGAACTCGGCTGCCAATCGCGAGGAAAGCCGCGGCGCCCATGCCCGCGAGGACTTCTCGAGCCGCGACGACGAAAAATGGATGAAACACACCCTCGCCTGGTGCGACGATGCCGGCAAGGTCTCGCTCGATTACCGCCCGGTCCACGAGTACACGCTTTCCAACGAGATCGAGTACATCAAGCCAAAAGCGCGGGTATACTGATCAACGAAGCAAACAGACCAGCGTGAGATCCAGATGAGCCAGTACAAAACTGTCTGGGTTCGCGCCGGAAAGCTGAAGAAGGAAGAAAAGAAACTCCTCGGCAGGGGCAAGAAACTGGTCGACGATCCGCATCAGGCGGACATCGCTGAACTGGCCACCCTGATCGAGACCGCCTGCAACGCATTGCACGAAGAAGGCTACGACATCATTTCCATCTTGCCGACCGTAAGCGGCCATTCGGAGAAGGGTGTCATGAGCCAGGGCGGATACGGTTTCGGATTTAGCATAACGGATGGCGCGGTGATTACAGCGCGCCGCAAGGCAACAGAGTAAAAGACGGCACGCACAGCCCGAGGGAATTGAAGATATGGTACAGCTCACCCTTCCCCAGAATTCGAGGGTTAAGAAAGGCAAGACTTGGCCCAAGCCTCAGGGCGCGACCAATCTGCGCGCGTTCCGCATCTATCGCTACAGCCCTGAAGAGGGCGGCAATCCGCGCTGGGACACCTATTGGGTGGATATGGACCGCGCCGGCACGATGATCCTCGACGTGCTGATCTACATCAAGAACAACATCGACCCGACCCTCGCCTTCCGCCGCTCCTGCCGCGAAGGCGTGTGCGGCTCCTGCGCCATGAACATCGCCGGGCGCAACACCATCGCCTGCACCAAGGGCTTTGAAGAGCTCCCTTCGGGCGAGGTCGTCATTGCGCCGCTGCCGAGCCAGCCGGTCGTCAAGGATCTGATCCCGGACCTCACGAACTTCTATGCCCAGCACGCCTATGTGCAGCCCTTCCTCAAAACCTCCACGCCTACGCCGGAGAAGGAATGGCGCCAGTCGGCCGAAGACCGCACCAAGCTGGACGGCCTCTATGAGTGCATACTCTGCGCCTCCTGCTCGACCTCCTGCCCGTCCTATTGGTGGAATGGCGACAAATATCTCGGCCCTGCGGCGCTGCTTCAGGCCTATCGCTGGCTGATCGACAGCCGCGATGAAGCCACCGGCGAACGCCTCGACGATCTGGAAGATCCCTTCAAGCTCTATCGCTGCCACACGATCATGAACTGCACGCAGGTCTGCCCGAAGGGTCTCAACCCTGCCCAGGCCATTGCCAAGATCAAGCACATGATGGTCGAGCGCGTCGCGTAGACCTATCCACGCTTTTTCAGTGTTTTCCGAGCCCCTGAACCGAAAGGTTTCAGGGGCTTATCGTTTTCAGAGGTCTTTTTTGTCCAACCCCTTGGGGTCTACGGTATAATTCCCGCGTCCGGTAGTTTCTGCATCATCCTGCCGGGCATCACTGACTGCGGATGGATGAGGCACCGGGACGCCGGGGGCACGCCTTCCAAGACTTTCACCTTCTACCGTCCCCGGATCATCAGGGCCTCGCCCATCCGCAGGATTTTGAAGGGCCCCAAGCGCCAAAGCCGGAAGGGCCCACCCCTCTCCGGAATTTGGTGCTGGCTGAAGCTCAAAAGCAGAATAAATCAGAAATACCCGCTTGATGTCCAAAAATATTGGATGATTTCAAACTCATTCACCAAATGGAATTTGGTTCCATCTGAATTGAATATTATATAATTGTTTATTCTCCAGATCGTCGATGTAATCTGTGTTTTCAGGACCACTTGTATTGGGCGGAATAGTCCCTCCGTGACAATGAAAGCCAATCCCATGACCGACCAAAAAAACCAGAACAACCAAAACAATCAAAACGCCCCGAACAAGGGTGAGCCGATGACTGAGCAGCAGAAACAGGCTGCCGAAGCCGAACGCAACAATCGCGCCCCCGGCTCCCAGGAAAAAAATCAGCCCGGCGTGCCGGGTAAAGACAACACTCAGAACTAACACGCCTCAGACCTTCAGACTCCCCCGAGCCTGAAGCACCTGTGAGCCGCTTATCGTCCCCAGAAGGGCCGGTACGCGGCTTGCGGGTTTCTTGGTCTAGACACCATCCAGTCTGCATAAGGATTAAATGTCATGACACATCGCGTCTCCAAAAGGCTGGTTACCTTCAAGAAGCCGTTCCGCCTCGACAGCATCGATCGCCAATGGCCTGCGGGCGATTACACGATCGAAACCGAGGAAGAGCCCTTGGACAGCAATTCCGTCCTGGCCTACCATACGGTCTGCACGACGATGATCCTGCACCCGCCTTCGGGAAAATCCGGGCGTCACATCTTCATCGAGATTGAAGCCTCCGAACTCGAAGCCGCCCTGGCGCGCGACCGCGAAGATTACGGGCACGCGGAAAGCGAAAGCCTGTCGGCCTGATCCGGCAGGCGGTCAGCCCCGCCCCTTCTTCCAGTTACAGTCCGCATGCGCCAGCTGAAGGTTCTCCGGCGCGTCAGACCCGCCACGCGCCCGGGCGCGGATATGGTCAAAGCTCGGCCGCTGTTTCTTCCAGAGCGTGGCGTGCGCCACCTCGAACCGGTGGCGTGGCATGGGCCGTCCGCAAAGCGCGCAGAGACCGCCCTGCCTGTCCCAAAGTGTCCTGAATTGTCCCGATTCTGGCAGCGTATGGCTCTGGCTCACAGCCCCTCCGGGACCGCCCAGCCTCGCCGCGCGCAGGCCGCGAGCACCGTATTGCGCAAGAGGCAGGCAATCGTCATCGGCCCCACCCCGCCCGGCACCGGCGTGATGAAACCGGCCACTTGCGCGCAGCTTTCATAATGGGCGTCGCCCACCAGCCTGGTTTTCCCCTCGCCTTTTTCAGGCGCCGGGATGCGGTTGATGCCGACGTCGATGATCGTGGCGCCCGGCTTCACCCAATCGCCCCGGACCATCTCCGGCCTGCCCACGGCTGGCACCAGAATGTCCGCCGTTTGACTGATTTTGACCAGATCTGCCGTCTTGCTGTGGGCAATGGTGACGGTGCAGTTCTCAGCCAGGAAGAGGAGCGCGGCAGGCTTTCCGACGAGGATCGAGCGGCCGATCACCACGACATTTTTCCCCGAAAGATCAGGGCCTAAGGCGCGTTTTGCCAGGATGACCGAGCCGACCGGTGTGCACGGGCGCAGGCCCGGCTTGCCAAGGCTAAGGCGGCCCGCTGACACATCCGTCAGACCGTCTACATCCTTGTCCGGATTGATCTTTTCAATTGCCGCATCGGCGTCGAGCCCCTTCGGCAGGGGCAGCTGGAGGAGGATACCGTCGACTTCCGGGTCCGCATTCAGGCGCTCGATGAGGCGTTCGACCTCTGCCTGGCCAGTCTCTGCGGGCAAACGGTGGTGGATAGAGACCATGCCGGCAGCCTCGGTCATCTTCACCTTGTTGCGGACATAAACTTCGCTGGCAGGATCATCCCCGACCAGAACCACAGCCAGGCATGGCTGCCCCGGAAGCGTGGAAACTGCATCAGCTACTGCAGATCGCACATCTGCCGCCACCGCATTGCCGTCAATCTTTACCGCTGTCATCGCCCGCCAGTCCGCTGATACGGGCCGCGAGGTCGGGCGGCCCCTCGATTTCGAGGCTTTTTAGCCGGTTCTTGCCGCCCGTCACCACCCTGACGGCAGACTTCGGGACACCGAGCGCTTTTGCCACAAGGGCTTCAACCGCCGTGTTTGCAGCGCCTTCAGCCGGAAGCGCGCGGACGCGCAGCTTCAGGAAGGGGCGCCCGGCTTCATCCGCCGACCAGCCCTCAAGCCTGTCAGAAGCGGACTTTGGCTGGACACGCACGGTCAAACGGTGACGCATCGGCGACAATCCGGGACAATTCAGGACAATCCCGGACAGCTCAGAAGGGCACCAGCCCATAGGCATACCGCGCGATGACCTGGCGCAGGAAGAAGATGATCAGCAGCACAATGAGGGGCGTCAGATCGAGCCCCTGCATCTGCGGCAGGAGATTCCGGATCGGGCGATAGACCGGCTCAGTCATCCGTTCCAGCCCCGACCAGATGGAGCGCACGGTCGGGTTGGTCAAACTGATGACGTTGAAAGTGATGAGCCAGGACAGGATCGCCTGGATGATGATGATCCAGGTGATGATGTTCAGGACCACCAGGATGACGTCGAGAATAGCGGCCATCGGCCTGGTCTCCATAACGCTGCAATGCTTGGCCCGAGACTTAGGGGGCGCCGCCGCCGGAGGCAAGCGCAGGGATGCCGCGCATCCCTTGCGCCCCTACCCCGAGGAAAGGGTTTGGCAAGGGGTGGGGGGCGGCTTAGCGTGTGAGGGTTGACGGCCCGGGGACAGACAATATGGCAGACACCGAAACGCCGCTGCATCCGCTGACCTCGTTCCAGAGGGGCATGCTGATGTTGGCGACCATTGCGATGGGCGCGGGCATGAGCATCAACTTCGTGGTGGTCGCCCCGCTGACGCGCAAGGCAGGCCTCGGCGAGGTGGAGGTGGCGGCGATCCTGACGCTTTCGACGCTGCTCTATGCCGTGATGATCCCGCGCTGGGGACGGATCGCTGACCGGGTGGGCCGCAAGCGCGTCATGGTGTTCTCGCTGATCGCGATGGGCGTGACCAATATGGCGTTCCTGTTTGCGCTGGAGGCGGGGCTGGCGGGCGTCATCACCGGCACGTCATTGATCCTGACACTGATCTTTGTGCGGCTGTGGTTTGGCCTGCTGACGCCGGGCCTGCAGCCAGCCTCGATGGCGGCGATGACGGACGCGACGACCATGCGTGACCGCGCGGCGGGCCTTGGCATGCTGGGCGCGGGGATGAGCATCGGCTCGATCCTCGGGCCGGCGGGCGCCGCCGCGCTGGCGCCGTTTGGCGCGCTCGCGCCGCTCTGGGGCACGATTGTGTTCTGTATCCTGATTGGCATCCTCCTGGGCTTCACCCTGCCCCGGACGGTGAAGCGGCCGAGGAATGCTGCGCGGCCCAAGCCGCTGTCGATGCTGGACCCGCGCGTGCGCCCGCACCTTCTGTTCCTCCTCTCCTATTTCATCGGTGTGGGGATGGTTCAGCAGACGCTCGGCTGGTTCATCGAGGACCGGTATGAACTGGCCGGAGACAATCCGGCGGCGGTGGGGCAGACGGCGGTGCTGTATACGGGGATCGTGTTTTCCTGCATGGCGGCGGCGACGATTGCGGTGCAGTTTGGCTATATCTCACGGGTGAAGCCGGACCCGCGCAAAATTCTCTGGATCGGGCTCGCGCTGGTGGCGGTGGGCTATATTGCGGCCGATGTGTTCCACGCCTTCCCTATTCTCTGCGCCGCTTTTCTGCTGATCGGGGCGGGCTCTGCGCTGGCGATCCCCTCGGCCAATGCGCTGGGCAGCCTGTCGGTGAGCCGGGAGGAACAGGGCGCGGCGGCGGCGCTGATGTCGGCTGCGCCGCCGGCGGGGTTTATCTTCGGGCCGTTGATGGGCGCGGGGCTTTACCAGGTGAACCATGCGCTGCCGCTGATTGCTTCGGCGGTTCTGGTGGGGGCGCTGGCGGTGTATGCGCTGCTGGTGACGGCGCGCCGGCCTGTGGCGGAGGGATAGATGGTCCCGGATCGGTCCTTTGGACCGTCCGGGATGACACGGGGTGGGCGCGCTACATCGCGCTGATGCCGCCATCGACTTTCAGTTCGGCGCCGGTGACGAGTTTGGATTCGTCCGAGGCCAGATAAAGCACGGCATAGGCGATATCGTCAGGCTCTCCCACCTTGCCGAGGGGCACCTGGCGGGCGAGTTTTTCGAGGCCCTTCTCCTCGCCGAACATTTCCTTGATGCCATCCAGGATCGGCGTGTTGATGAATACGGGGTGCACGGAGTTACAGCGGATCTGGCCACCGGTCTTGGCGCAGTGCAGCGCGATGGATTTCGACATATGGCGCACCGCCGCCTTGGCCGTGTTGTAGGAGATATAATTGGCGCTGGCGATGATGCCGGCGATGGAGGAGATGTTGACGATCGAGCCAAGGCCATGGGCGCGCATCAGGGGGATGGAGTATTTGCACCCCAGGAAGATGGAATCGACGTCCACCGCCTGAACCTTCCGGAAGCGCTCATAGGTCTCGTCCTCGACCGAGCCGAGGCCGCCGATGCCGGCATTGTTGACCAGGACGTTGAGCCCGCCCATCGCGTCATGAGCTTTTTGCGCGACCTCTTTCCACTGTTCTTCGCTGGTGACGTCATGCTGGAAGGCAAAGGCGGTGCCCGCGCCGTGGGCCTCGTTGATCGAGGCGGCGACCTTTTGCGCGCCGGCGCCATTGATGTCGGTGACCGTCACTTTGGCGCCTTCGCGGGCGAACATGCGGGCGGTGGCTTCGCCGAGGCCCTGGGCCCCGCCGGTGATGAGTGCCATTTTACCTGAAACGCGGCCCATTGAATTTCCTCCTGATTTTTTCCTGGTCCCAGCCCTAGCAGGCCCGTTCCCCGCTCGCCAAGCCCGGCGCCTGCCAGATCGATGAAATTTCAAACGATCCGTTCAGCGGGCACTTACCTTGCCCGTGCTATGCGGGCGGGATGCCACGGCGCCTGATTTACCTCCTCCTGACGGCCTATGCGATCGCCTTTGCCTTCGGCGCGATGACGGCTGTGCGCTGGCCCTCCATCGTGATGGTGATGGGCTGGATCATGACCGATGATGTGGCGGGCGGCCTCAACGCCGTCGACTGGCGCCAGCTGGGCATTGCTCATGGCGGGGCGTATCTGCTGGCCGCTGTGTGTTATTATGCCGCCGCCGCGACGCTGGCCGCGCGCAAGCCCGGCGCTGTGCTCTGGTATGTGATGGGGCTGGTCGCCTCGATCCCGACGATTTTCCTGGTGCATTTTGATGCTCAGTGGTGGCGCGACCCGAGCGCCGGTGAAGGCGCGATGGCCGGGATGGCCGCTGGCGCGCTGTTGCTGCTGATTGCTGTGTGGGAGCTGCGCTATCGCTCGCCCGAAGAGCTGGCCGAAGAGCGGGAGATGCTGGAAGCGGCGCCTGCCCCGATGGCCTATCAGAGCTCGCCTGCGGCCCCGATCATTCGCAAGAAACGCCCCCCTGTGTTCATCGCCGATGTGGTCGTGCAGCGCCAGCGGGCGATGTTCATTGCCCAGGCCCGCCGCAAGAAGCAGCGCCGCGCCGAGCGGATCGCCGCGCGCTATGGCGAGCTTGATGAGGACGAAGACTAGATTCCGTTGCCGCCGCGCGCGCTTCGCCCTACCCTTCCGGCAATAAACGCCCGTGGGGAGGCAAGACCATGCTGACATATCGCCGTATCGCGGGCCTTGCGCTCGCTGTTCTTTCTGGCTGGCTGCTGTGGCAGGGGCTGGAGGGGGTGTTGATGATGACCTCGCGGGGCAGTTCGCTCGCCCAGGCGATTGACCTGCTCAATGGCTGGCGGTTCCTCGCCTCGGGCATTGCGATCATCGGCGGGCTGATGGCAGCGGCGAACATCCGCTTTGGCGCGGTGGTGGCGCTGGTCGGAACGCTGCTCTTTACCGCGCTGGCAGCGGCCTTCATTCTGGCCGGGGCGGACTCCAGCATCTGGCTGGATGAAGTTATCGGCGCGGCGGGGATGATCGTCCTGACCGGCATTCTCCTGTTTATCCGCAGACGCTAGGTCCAGTTTTCGGCCTTTGCAGATTGATTTTGGGGCAAGAATGCCTAGGTTGGCGCCAGATTCGCACCAGCCTTCTCAAAGGAATATATTCTCATGGCAGAGACCTATGACGTCGTCATCATCGGCGGCGGCCCCGGCGGCTACAATTGCGCCATCCGCGCCGGACAGCTTGGCCTGAAGGTTGCCTGTATCGAGATGCGCGGCACCCTCGGCGGCACCTGCCTGAATGTCGGGTGTATCCCGTCCAAGGCGCTGCTGCATGCCTCCCACCTCTTCAGCGCGGCGCAGAACGAATTTGCCGCCCTCGGCATCAAGACTGGCAAGGTCGAGCTCGATCTGGCGCAGATGATGACTCAGAAGGATGAAGCCGTTGAAGGCCTGACCAAGGGCGTCGAATTTCTGCTCAAGAAAAACAAGGCCGAATACATCAAGGGCCGGGGCAAAATCATTGGCAAAGGCAAGGTCGAGGTCGCGCTCGCGGACGGCGGCACACGGGTGCTCGAGACTAAGAACATCGTGATCGCGACGGGCTCGGAGCCTGCCACCCTGCCGGGCATCGAGATTGATGAGGAGCGCGTTGTTTCGAATGTCGGCGCCCTCAGCCTCAAGGCGGTGCCGAAGAAGCTCGTGCTGATCGGCGCGGGCGTGATTGGCCTCGAGATGGGCTCTGTCTGGGCGCGCCTTGGCTCGGAAGTGACGGTGGTGGAATATCTCGACCGCATCCTGCCGCCCGCCGACGCGGAAGTGGCCAAGGAAGCCGAGCGCACGTTCAAGAAGCAGGGCCTTGCCTTCAAGCTCGGCAGCAAGGTGACCGGCATTGAAAAGACCAAAACGAAGCTGAAAGTCGCCGTGGAGCCTGCCAAGGGTGGGGCCGCCGAGACGCTGGACGCGGACGTCGTGATCGTCGCCATCGGCCGCAAGCCGTATACGGAGGGCCTGGGCCTGGAAACCGTGGGCGGGAAGACCGACAAGCGCGGTGTGATCGAGGTGACCGATCATTTCAAGGTGGCCGACGGGGTCTGGGCGGTGGGCGACTGTATCCCCGGCCCGATGCTGGCGCACAAGGCCGAGGATGATGGCACGGCGGTGGCCGAGCTGATCGCGGGCAAGGCCGGCCATGTGAATTATGACCTCGTGCCGAGCGTTGTTTATACGAGCCCCGAGATCGCCTGGGTCGGCAAGAATGAGGAAGAACTGAAAGCCGCCGGCATTGAGTTTGTGAAGGGCAAGTTCCCCTTCATGGCAAACTCCCGTGCCCGGACGAACCATGAGACGGTCGGCTTCGTGAAGATCCTCGCCGAAAAAGGCACCGACAAGATCCTCGGCGCGCATATGATTGGCGTCGGCGTGGGCGAGATGATCGCGGAAGTCGTCTTGGCGATGGAGTTTGGCGCGTCTTCTGAAGACATCGCCCGCACCAGCCATGCCCACCCGACGCTTTCAGAAGCCGTTCGCCAGGCGGCGATGGGCGTCGAAGGCTGGACGATGCAGATGTGAACGCCTGCCCCTGCCCCGGCGGCATGTCTGATTGTGACAGCCGGGGCAGTGCATGGCAGCCGTGCAGAGCTGTGTTTTACCGCGCTTGGTGCTGGACGGGGGCGCCTTGCCCTCTTACTTTGGGCGGCATGTATACTCACTTCGGAGCCGGATGGATGATCAGGCCGCTGGAAGCAGCGGACATCCCCGAATGCCGTGACATCTTCACGGATTGCCTGACGGATATGCCCTGGCGGGAACGCCACCGGGGGCAACACCTTGCCTTGCGCCGGGCGCTGGAAACCCAGCCTGCCTGGGTGGCCGAGGAGCCAAACGCCGGCATCGTCGGCTTCCTGACGCTGCAGGTGCCGACCGACTATGTCGACCATCTGTTTGTGGACCGTGACTGGCGCTTTTGCGGGGTTGCGCGCGGATTGCTGGAAGTCGCCCGGCAGGACGCAGGCGGGGCGCTGAGCCTTGACGTGGATTCTGAAAACCTCATTGCGCGGCGCGCCTATGAGGCGCTTGGCTGGCAGGTTGTGGCCAGCACCGGCGGCTCCGGACGGGCGCGCCAGATGCGCCTTGTCGGCCCCTGAGGGGATGACCTCTGCCACCCCGGATACGGTTTATGCCGCGCCTGCCGAATGGGTCGCGCGGGGGGCTGGCGCGCAGGGTAACCTCTTCCTGACCGGGCGCGCGGGCACGGGCAAGACCACGCTTTTACGCAAATTCCTGGCTGAAGCGGGCGAGAAAGCCGTTGTGCTGGCGCCCACGGGCGTCGCGGCGATGAATGCCGGCGGGCAGACGATCCACTCCTTTTTCAAGCTGCCCCCGCGCCTGGTCGAACCCCAGGATGTGCGCCGTCTGCCGAATGCGCGGGTCGTGCGGGCGGTGGAAACGGTGGTGATCGACGAGATTTCCATGGTGCGCGCCGACATGCTGGACGCCATCGACCGCAGCCTGAAGCTGAACCGGGGCTCGAAACGGC
This sequence comes from Hyphomonas sp., assembly GCA_046293975.1. Classification (GTDB taxonomy): domain Bacteria; phylum Pseudomonadota; class Alphaproteobacteria; order Caulobacterales; family Hyphomonadaceae; genus Hyphomonas. The sequence continues at coordinate 56,550 of JBKBIZ010000007.1, forward strand.
CTTTCGGGGGTGCAAGGATGATCCTCTCGGGCGACCTGCACCAGCTGCCCCCCGTGGTGTCCTCCCAGGAGGGGCCGATCCTCGCCGACCGGTATGGCGGCTCCTATTTCTTCAATGCGCCGGTGTTCCGGGAGGCGGAATTTTCCCTGCTGGCGCTGAAACATGTTTTCCGCCAGGCAGAGCCGCGCTTTCTGGCATTGCTGGGCGCGCTGCGCTCGGGCCGCGTGACGCCTTCGGATGAAGCGATCCTGCAAGGGCTGGTTTCGGGGCGCTCGGCGGCGGACGCATCGGATACGCATGTTGTGCTGACCCCGAACAATGCCAACGCCTTCCGCATCAATCAGAGCCGGCTGGCGGGCCTGAAAGGCGAGCGGAAGAGTTTCCCGGCGACCGTACAGGGGCAATTCGACGAGAAGAGCTTTCCGACCGAGCTGGACCTGGAATTGCGCGTCGGCGCGCGGGTGATGCTGATCAAGAATGATCCGGAAGGGCGCTGGGTGAATGGCTCGCTCGGGATTGTCGAGGGGTTTACCGCGCGCACGGTGATCGTCTCCATCGACGGGCGGGCCTATGAGATCGAGCCTTCAGCCTGGGAGAAATACCGCTACGATTTCGAGATGGACACCAAGAAGGTGAAGCGCGAAGTCGTCGGCACGTTCAAGCAGATGCCGCTGCGGCTGGCCTATGCCGTGACCATCCACAAGGCGCAGGGCCTGACGCTGGACAAGGTGTTCATCGACTTTGATTCAGGAATGTTCGCCCACGGACAGGCCTATGTCGCCTTCTCCCGCGCGCGCACGCTGCAAGGGCTTGAAATCTCGCGGGCATTGCGCCCGCGCGACATCGTGCTCGACCGGGAAGCGTTTGCCTTTGGCGAACTTGAAAAGATCGACGAGACACCCGCCTATCTGCTGGCAAAATTCCGCAGTGAAGGCGTGCTGGTTTAGCCTGCCTCAGGCGAGACGGCGGATTTCTTCAGACAGCGCACGCTCATTGTCCGTCACAATCTTTTCGAGAACGCGCACGCGGTCCTTCAGGCGGGCGATCTCCTCGCGCATGGCGACCAGATCTGTCTGGCTTGCCATGTCCGCAGGCGCGCTCGCCCGGGCATTGAGCCAGGTTTTGACAAGACCAGCGCCAACCGTGATGGCGACAATGGCGATGACCATAGTAAACGGGTCCATGTGACGCCTCCTTATGCGCAGATTGAGTTTGTATAACGTGGGATGATCGTCTCCGCCAGCATCAGCCCAGAACTCAGCCGAGGCCGTCGATATCGCGGCGCAGGCGCCAGTCGCGGTCGGTGATGATCTTCTCCAGCGTGCGCACACGGGCATTCAGCCGCTCCATGTCCACGTCGCGCGCATCCGGGCGGTTCTGGGCCGACCCGCGCTTTGTGCCTGACCGGAAAGCCAGCCAGAAAACCAGAGCGCCGATGAAGAAGTAAAATGCAGCAGCCATGACCACTCCCTCCTTATTGATATTCAATATGTGGGGAAGATGGGTCCGCGTTCAAGCAGAATTGATCGCTACGGCCATTATTTTTTGGAGAGGCTGCTTCAGCGCCCGGTGGAGCCGAAGCCGCCTGCCCCGCGCGCAGTCTCGCTGAGCGTCTCCACCTGCGACCAGGCAAGGCGGGTGACCGGGGCGAGCACCAGCTGGGCAATGCGCTCACCGCGCTGGATGGTGAAGGGCTCTGCGCCGAGATTGATCAGGATGACTTTGATCTCGCCGCGATAGTCGCTGTCGATCGTGCCGGGCGTATTGAGGCAGGTGAGGCCATGCTTGGCAGCAAGGCCCGAGCGCGGGCGGACCTGGATCTCATAGCCGTCGGGGATCGCCACCGAGAGACCCGTGGGCACCATCGCGCGGGCGCCGGGCGCGAGGATGACCGGCTCGCGGTCCGGCACGGCGGCGCGCACGTCCATGCCGGCAGAGCCAGCCGTCTCATAAGCGGGAAGCTCGAGGCCGGCAAAATGGGGCAGCGGAAGTATCTGGACAGTTACATCGGTCATGGGCCGAGGCGTGGGGAGACTCTGCGGGAGAGTCAAGCGGGGAGCTTACTCCGCTGCGAGGCGCAGGCCATCCTCATCGCCCGCGAAGGCTTGCGCGATCTTTGCGGCGAGGCGGGTGCTGACGGTTTCTTTGGCCATACGGGGCCAGCGGTCGACGCCGCCCTGGGTGATCAGGGTGATCTCGTTTTCGAGGCCGCCCATGACATCGCCGGAGACGTCGTTGGCGACGATCCAGTCGCAGCCCTTACGGGCGAGTTTTTCCTGCGCGTGACGCTCGACCTCATGGGTCTCGGCGGCAAAGCCGATGACGAGCGCGGGGCGTTTTTTCTTCTTGTGGCTGATCGTGCGCAGGATGTCGGGGTTTTCAGCCAGCTCGATTGAGGGGGATTTGCCCTCCCCTTTCAGCTTCAGCTTTTTGGGGGCGGCTTTGACCGGGCGCCAGTCGGCGACGGCAGCGACCGAGACAAAAATGTCCGCTGGCAGAGCGTCTTCGCAGGCGGCCAGCATCTCACGGGCGGTTTCGACCTTGACTAGCGTGACGCCTTCCGGCGGGCTGAGAGAAACAGGCCCGGAGACGAGGGTGACTTTGGCGCCTTCGGCGGCCAGGGCGGCGGCGATGGAATAGCCCTGCTTTCCGGAGGAATGGTTTGAGATGTAGCGCACCGGATCGAGCGGTTCGCGTGTTGGTCCAGCGGTGACGAGCGCGTGGCGGCCGGCGAGGCGCTTCTTCTGCTGTGGACGGAGCATCGCTTCGATCTGCGCCACGATGCGCGGAACATCCGGAAGGCGCCCGGGGCCGAACTCGCCACAGGCCATCGGGCCCACATCAGGCTCCATCACGGTGACGCCATCGGCGCGAAGCTGGGCAATGTTGCGCTGGGTGGCGCCATGTTGCCACATACGGACATTCATGGCGGGCACCATCAGGACGGGCTTGTCGGTCGCCAGAAGCGCGGTGGAGGCAAGGTCGTTGGCATGGCCGTGCACGGCCTTGGCCATCAGGTCAGCGGTGGCGGGGCAGACGACGAGCAGGTCGGCCGAGCGGGAGAGCTCGATATGGCCCATCTCGGTTTCGTCCGTCAGGCTGAAGAGCTCGGTGTAGACCTTTTCGCCCGAGAGGGCAGCGACGGAGAGGGGCGTGACGAATTCTGTGCCCGCCTTGGTGAGGATGACGCGCGCGCCAATGCCGCGCCGGCCGAGCTCACGGATAAGCTCAAGGCTTTTATAGGCGGCAATGCCGCCGCCGATGACGAGAAGGATGCGTTTGGCGCTCATATATCCGCTATATCGGGTCTGACTGGCCACGTTTCTAGCGCAAAAACCTTGCCGGGCCCCCATCAAAACCCCGCGAATGCGCGGGCGGCCTCAACTTTCCGGCAAGGTTTGACGCCTCAATCGCCGACGCGGATGAGGCGGGCCTGGGTGGAGCCGGAGAAGCCCGGCCGGTCGGAAACCTTGATGACGGCGCTCTGCTGGGACGCGCCCCCTTCCCGGCGGCGGATGACGACTGTGGTGGCCATTGGCTCGCCGGGGCGGGCGATGTGGATCACCTCGCGGGCGGGGCCCGCCTCGGCGCAGGGGCCGGTAATGATGATGACGCCGCCTTTGCTCATGTTCGAAACGTCAAGCTGGGTGGCCTTGCTGCAATCCCCGCCGGCGAGTGGCTGGGCAATGGCGGGCGCAGCGAGGGCGCAGGCGGCGGCGAGGAGAATTGCGAGCTTCATCAGTCCGGCTCCCTTCTGGTGGCGGAGGCCAGAAGGTAACCGAAGTCTTAACGCGAAGAAGCGGTTACGCCCCTGACGGGAACCTCACAGGAAGCGAGGCGCCACAGCCGCGAGAAATTCGCCTGTCTTGAGGATCAGAGCGCGTCGAGCGCGAGGAGACCGAGCCCCGTGAGGACGACAACTAGCCCGAACCAGCCCCACCACGGCGCAAAGCGCTCACGCGGCGGCGCGGGGACGGGCTCGGCGTCCAGACTTTTCTCGAACCGGTCCATCACTTCAGGCAGACGCTTCAACCGGTTTGTCACTTCACGGACATTCTCAGAGATGAAGCGCGCGGCGCCCTCGGGCCCGAAATTACGGCGCATCCAGGTTTCGATGACCGGCTCGGATGCGTTCCAGATATTGTGGGAAGGGTCAATCGTCCGGGCAACGCCCTCGACCTGGACCATCGTTTTCTGGAGGAGGACGAGTTCGGGGCGCAGCGCCATGCCGAAGGTGTGGGTGTAGTCGAAGAGTTGCAGCAAGACGCGGCCCATCGAGACTTCCTCGGCGGGGCGCCCAAACAGTGGCTCCCCGATCGAGCGCAGCGCCTGGGCAAAGTCGCCCACCGACTGGCTGGGGGGCACATAACCTGCCTCGAAATGCACCTGCGCAATGCGCATGTAATCGCGCTTCAGGAAGCCCCAGAGAATTTCCGCCAAAAAGCGGCGCTCGATGACGCCGATGCGCCCGATGATGCCGAAATCAACCAGCGCAATCGTGCCCTCGGGCGTGAGAATGGCGTTGCCTTCATGCATGTCGGCATGGAACACGCCGTAATTGATGGCGCTGGCGAGGAAGCCTTGCGTGATATCGTTGGCGAGTTTCTTGCGGTCGATGCCGGGCTGGTCCATGACGCCGGGCGCCGTCAGCGGCGTGCCCTCGATCCACTCTGCCGTCATCACGCGCTTGCCGGTACGCTCCCAGTCAACCTTCGGGACACGGAAGAAACCGGTCTTGTGATAGATCTCGCGCATTTCATCCGCCCCGCCCGCCTCAAGGCGCAGGTCGGTCTCGCGCAGCATGGCGCTGGCGATGGTCTCGGTGAAGGCGACAGGCTTCAGGCGGCGGCTTTCGGTGGACACGCCCTCTATAGTGCGCGCGGCGCGGCGCATGGCGGAAAGCTCCAGCGTCAGCTGGCGTTCGATCCCGGGACGGAGGATCTTCACCGCGCGGTCGCCATCGGGCAGCGGCATGCGGTGGACCTGCGCGAGGGAAGCGGCGGCAACGGGCTCAGAGAGGCCGGGGAAGAGACGCTCCGCCTCAGCAGCGCCAAACTCTGCGGCAAGCGCGGCGCGGGCCTGTTTCATCGAAAAGGGCGGCAGCCTGTCCTTCAGGCGGGAGAGATCGCCGGCGACCTCTGATCCGAATACATCCGGGCGCGTGGCGAGAAACTGGCCGAGCTTGATATAGGCCGGGCCGAGGCGTTCGAGCGCGTAAGCAAGGCGCTCACCCGGACGCCCCTTTGCGCCGCCGCCGAAGACGCGCAGGATACCGCCCGCGATGCGCGCTGGCAGAGGAAGGCGCGACTGATACTCGCCCGGCAGCACCACATCATGGCGCGCCAGCGACGTACCCGCGCGGATCAACCGGCGATAATCTGAAAACATGCCCATTACTGCGCGCCCGCCTGTCTGGAACCAATCGCGCAGGCTGCGCGTTTAACATCTAGCTGTATCTTCAGGAGGCGAAGAAAAATCATGTCCGCACCCAACTCATCCAACAGGCTTCTCTATTTCATCGTCGGCATTCTGGTGGCCGCCGCCATTGGCTTTGGCATCTACTACTTCACCGAAGGCCCCGGCGGCGAAGACAAGATCGAGATTTCCATCGGCGAAGACGGCATCAAGGTCGACGGCAACTGACGAAAGGCGCATCAGACCGCCCAGCCGAAATGCAGGGCGGCGATGCCGCCGGAATAATTGGTGACCGATACCTGGGAAAACCCTGCCCCTTCGATCTCTGATTTGAATGTCTGCTGATCCGGGAATTTCCGGATCGATTCGATCAGATATTGATAGCTGTCGCGGTCACTCGCGATCAGCTCACCCAGACGCGGGATCACGGCGAAGCTGTAATTGTCATAGGCCTCCTGCAAGAGGGGCACAGTCATCTGGCTGAATTCCAGCACGGCGAGACGCCCGCCGGTTTTCAGTACACGGCGGAATTCCTTGAGGCCCGCGACCCGGTCTGCAAAGTTGCGGATACCGAACGAGACCGTCACCACGTCGAAGCTCTTGTCCGGATAGGGCAGGTTCTGGCCATCGGCGCAGACCCAGCTCAGCCGGTCGCCCCATCGGGCGTTATCGCTGCGCGCCTTGCCCGCTTCGAGCATCGCGTCGTTGATGTCGGAGACGATGGCGGTGGCCGCGCGCGTATCGCCGCGGCGCTTGCCGGCCTTGTCCGCCAGATCGAGAAAGGCGCGCGCCAGTTCGCCCGTGCCGCCCGCGACATCAAGATGACGCTCACCGGGCTGGGGATTGATCCGGTTCATCGCGTCATGCTTCCACAATCGGTGGACGCCCCCGCTCATCAGATCGTTCATCAGGTCATAGCGGGACGCCACCGAACGGAAGACGCCCTTCACCCGGGCCACCTTCTCGGTTTCCGTCACATCCTCGAAGCCGAAGGAGACGATGCGTTCTTTGCTGTCCTGACCGGTCATGGCTGCCTATCTTACCTGCGTTAGTCTTAGCGTATATGCGATAACGATGCCTGAATTACCTGAAGTCGAGACAGTTCGCCGCGGACTTGCCCCCGTCATGGAGGGGCGGCGCATCCTGAAGCTGGAGCAGCGCCGGGCAGACCTGCGCTTTCCCCTGCCCGAACGCTTTGCCGAGCGGGTATCAGGCGCGCGCATCGACCAGCTCGCCCGGCAGGCGAAATTTCTCGCCGCGCACCTCTCCAACGGGGAAGTGCTGGTGATGCATCTGGGCATGACCGGGCGGTTTACCATTGGCGGGCAGAGGCAAGGCGAGTTCCACCATGAGACCGGCGGGATCGCGGCGCATGACCATGTCGTCTTCCATATGGAGGGCGGGGAGACCGTCACCTATAACGATCCGCGCCGGTTTGGCTTCATGGAGCTCTGGCCCGCCGCCACTTTCCTGGCCTATCCACGGTTAATGACGATGGGCCCCGAGCCCCTGACGAACCGCTTCTCGCCTGCCTATCTGGACGAGACGCTGCGCGGCAAAGCCGCCCCGATCAAGGCCGCGCTGCTGGACCAGAAGGTGATTGCGGGGCTGGGCAATATCTATGTCTGCGAGGCGCTGTTCCGGTCGGGCATCTCGCCCAAGCGCCTGTCGAAGACCATTCCGGGGCAACGCGCGGCGCGGCTTGCTCCGGCGATCAACGCGGTGATTGCCGAGGCGATTGAGGCGGGCGGATCGTCGATCTCCGACTTTGCGGCCACCGATGGCGCGCTCGGCTATTTCCAGCACCGGTTTGACGTTTATGACCGCGAGGGGCAGCCCTGCAAAAACTGCGGGACGGAGATCCGGCGGATCGTGCAATCGGGGCGGTCGACGTTTTATTGTGCGAGCTGTCAGCGCTAGCGCTCCGCCTTAAGCCCCATCTTCTTCAGCGGCGCGCCGAAGCCCCCCGCCACAAGCCCTGCCAGCAAAGGCGGGGCCGGCCAGAGGCGCAGCAGCGGGGCCGCCAGCCGGTCGCGCAGCCAGGGCGTCAGAACGCCGTCTGACTGGTAGACCGGCGTGAAGGCCCAGGTCATCAGCTGGTAAAGCCGGATATGGCTAGCGCGGATTTTCAGGAAACGGCGCAGGGCGGTGGCAATCCGCGCCTCTCCATGCAACGCATGGGCGAGGGCATAAGCGTCCAGCAGCGCCATGTTGGCCCCCTGCCCGAGCTGCGGGCTCGCCGCATGCCAGGCGTCGCCGATATGCACGAGCCTGCCCTCCACGGCGCGGCGATGCGTGCGGTGGCGATAGCGGGCGAAGGTGAGCTGATCATGATCCGTGATCTGATGGAGCAGCGCTTCAGTCTCCGGCCACAGATGGCACGCGGCATCCTTCCAATGGGCGAGCGGGGCGGCGCGGAAGGCATCATACTGATCGGCGCGGATCGACCAGAAATAGGTGAGGCTGTCAGGCGCGCCCATCGCCGCGCGGCCTGAGGGCATCACGCCCGCCATCTTGCGCGCGGCTTCATAGCGCTGCTCCAGCGCGCTTCTGTCGAACGCGCTCTCTGCGGGCCAGGGCAGCGTTGCCCAGAGCGCGCCATAGGCAAGTTCCTTCTGTGGCGCAGACGAGAGCGGCGAGCGCACGCCGAGCGCGTCGATCACGAGGTCGTAGGGCCCGTGCACGCCGCCGCCGGCATCGGTCAGCGTGCCTGCGCCCGCGTCCGCTGAGAGAATGCGTGTGGCAGGCACCAGGCGCGCGCCCGCTGCCATCGCCGCCTCCTGAAGCAGATCAAACAGCGCCGGACGCTGGATGCCGAGACCGGCAAGGCCTTCGCGCAGGGCGCCATAGCGCACATCCAGCACCGCGCAGCCGGTATCAACCGAAATGCCGTACAGCCGCGCAATTGGCGTACCCAGCGCCTCTGTTTGCGCGCGCAGGCCCATAACGCCAAGCACGGCCAGCCCCGTCTCCTGCAACATCAGGCCCGAGCCAACCGGCCCGGCCGCCTCAAACTGGTCAAACAGGGTGACGCGGTGGCCCTCGCGCGCCAGCAGCGCGGCCGCAGCGAGCCCGCCGATCCCGGCCCCGGCAATGCCTATGCTGAACTGTTCTGTCATCTGCCCTGCTTCCCGCCTGCGTCGCCGGGAGGACCATTCAGAAAGCAGCGCAGCAAGGCAACCCCCTGCCGCTATCGGGGAATGCGGCTATCTCTCGCATTCAGGTTGATGGCCATCACGCGCCCCTCATTTTGCGGGGTCAGGATGATGTATTCCCGGCGCCGGTCGATCTGCACACGGAAAAGTGCGAGCAGATCCAGGCCGATCAGCATCGCAGGTTCGTCCCGCAGGCCAAGATCGTCAAACATCGCCGGATCGGCAATGAGCATATCGAACTTGTTGAGATTGAAGCCTGCAAAGGAGAGCCGCCGGACGGACGCGACCGAGACCGTCAGGCGGCCCCCCGTTGCGCCTTGCAAAATCTGGATCACCTCGTCGTCCCGCTGGGCCTTTGCAGCCCGTGCCATTTCCGAATTGATGAAACTGATGGGTGAGCCCGTGTCGATCAGGGCTCTGCCCTTGACGCCATTGAGCCTGACCTCGGCAAACATCAGACCGTTTTCAAGGGTGAACCTGCCGCGGCCGGAGGCGCCCACCACGGCCAGAGGGCGGCCCGGATAGGCCGAAAAGCGTCCGGCAGGATAATCAAAATCCAGCACATCGCCCCCGAATGAGACCGCCGGCATGACAAGCGGGGCGCCGGGTAGCTGCTCGCGGTCATTGTAGACGGCCGGCACGCTGTGCAGCCGCACGCTGTCGCTGCTGATACGGGCGATATTGATGAGGGTGAACAGCCGCTGCCCCAGAAGGCCAAACACAGGCACCTGAATATCATCCGCAGGCGGCGCGTCTATGCCCGCGCGTTGCGCCGCCCGGCCATCAATCATGGCAATCGTGGCGGCAGTATCAATAATCGCCGGGATTTCAGGCGCGCCGTTGACGCTGATCGGCGTTACGAAATAGCCCGCATCATTGAGGGTCAGCGGCAAACTAATCCGGCCCGCCGACGCGTCGCCCGGCAGGCATAGGCAAAACGCTGCGGCCGCCACGGCGGCAAGCCGCGTCCACCCGCCAAACGGTGTTGCGCCGAACATCGGCAGATCCTCCCATGCCTTTTCCGGCACTTTTCCTGAGGATGCCATAAAACTGGATTGTCCGCCAGAAGGCTCAGACCATGCCGCCATCGGTGGGCAGGCCGAACAGGATGCGCCCTGTCAGTTCCAGCGTGGACGGCGCCGTGACGATATGCTGGGTGATCGCATGGGCGTCGCGGAAGCGGCGCTGCAGGTCGCTCGCCTCGAAGAGGGCTGCGCCACCGCCCAGATCATACAGCGTGCGGCAGATGTCGGCGCCGGTGCGGGTCATGTGGGTACAGGCAAGGCGTAGGTCGGCGCGGGCTTCCATGGGGATGGCGCCATCGCTTTGAGCAATTGTCCAGACACGGTCGATCTCGGCAAAAAGATATGCCCGCGCCGCGCGCCACTGGGCTTCGCAGCGGGCAAACTCCGCCTGCATCGTCTGGCGCTCGCTGAGGGTCTTGGATGAGCCCTGGCTCTTCTTGACGGTGGCGAGGGCGTGAAAGGCGTCGAGCGCGCCACGGGCATTGCCGAGCGCGACAGCGGAGACACCCAGCGCCAGAAGGCCAAAGGCAGGAAACTTGAACAGCGCGCCCGTCTCGCGCGGGGCGTCTGCCACCAGCGAGACCGAGCGCCCTTGCGGCACGAGAATGTCCTTCACCTCAATGTCGCCCGAGCCTGTGCCCTTGAGGCCCATCACATGCCAGGTATCGTGGAGGATCGCCTCCGAGGCCGGGAACACCATCATCCGTGTATCAGGCGCGCCGCTTGCCAGGCGCTTCATCTCGCCATTTTCCCAGACCGTGCAGCCCCCGCAGAGCCAGCTGCAATTGGCCGAGCCCGAGCCCCACTGCCAGCGCCCGGAGACGCGGTAGTGATCCCCCTCCACCACCGCCTTGCCCATCGGCGCGAAGACCCCGCCGGTGATCGTCATCGGATCGCCGTAGACTTCGCTTGCATATTCGGGCGCCATATAGGCCGCGTTCAGCGCGGTCGTCGCCGCGATCATCACACACCAGCCTGCGCTGGCGTTGGCGCGGGCGGCAGCTTCTGTCACCTCGACAATCTCACGCGGGCTGAGCTCCAGCCCGCCAAAGGCTTTGGGTGTCACCATCCGGAAGGCGCCCGTGGCGGCAAGCTTCTGCGCCAGGTCTGCCGGAAGACGGCGCGCTTCCTCCATCTCGGCGGCGCGGGCAGCAAGTTCGGGCAGCAGCGGCTGAAGACGGGCGAGCAGTGCCGGCATGGTGGTTTCCCCCTTTTATGGTTCTTCTTTGGCGCGGATCATCGGCCAGACCGGCCCTGAATGGCAAGCCCGCGCTTAGTTTCCAGGCAGGAGCGCGTGCAGCTTTGCCGGCGCGGCATGGCGCCAGGACAGGGTGAGCGCCGAGCGCAGCGTGGTGAGATCACACGCCGCGAGGCGGATCGAGGTCGCGCCTTTCTCTCCCCATTTGTTGGGCACCGGGAAGAAAATGTCCGGCTCGGCCGCGCACAGCATCTGCTGCTCATCGACGGTCAGGAAAACATTCGAGAATTCATGATGGGGCGGCAGCGTGCAGAAGATTTTCCCCTTGGGCGCATCAACCCGAAAGCTCGCCCAGTCAAAATGCGGACGCTCCACCGCGCGGGGCAGGCTCAGCGCCTCGGCGCGAAGCTCCTCCGGGCGGGTCATATCGACAGCGCGCCCAGAACGACCGCCGTGAGCAGCGCCGACATCAGGATAAAGAAGTAGATACTGTCGAGCGTCAGCACCCGGAGCACCGAACTTATCCGCCCCCGGCCATAGACCGCCCGGTTGAGCCGGTAGAGATACCAGTTGGAATAGACGATCAGCGCCAGCGTCACCCAGCCTGCCCCCACCAGATAGCCGGCAAGCATGCCCAGCGCCATCGCGAAGAACAAAGCCGAATGGAAGTGCAGCGACACGATCAGATGGTCAAAGAACAGAAACTGCCGCCGCCAGAGATAAACCAGCCCCAGAAGGCAGGCATAGAGGGGAAGCATCAGGAACATCATGCGCGGAATCCAGCGCTGCGTCTGCTCGGCAAGACGGCCGGGATTGTCCATCACCTCGGCAAAGCGCGCGGCATCTTCGTCGCCCTCCGCGCCCGCCTCACGCACAGCGTCCAGCGCATCTTTGGGCATGAAGCCGACCCATTCATTTTCATCTGGCACGAAGGGCGGCTCGACCTCACCCGGCGCGGCCGGAACCTCCGGCGTCAGAATGTTGGGTCCGCTGCTCCAGAGATTTTCGACCTCGCTGAGCCCGCTGATCGCCTCCTGATACTCCGTTTCGGTCATCTCACCGGCGGCATAGGCGCGCTCGATCTGGTTGCGTGCCTCCTCGAAATTCTGCGAACCGCCCGTCAGCATCGAGAGGCCCTGCCCGGTCACAAGCGGCAGGAGGACGAAGAACAGCAGCGACGCTGCAACATAGAGGCGAAACGGTGGAATGAAGCGCGCCCGCTGGCCGTCAAGATAGGCCCGCGTGATACGCCCGGGACGCAGCAGCAGGCTCGGCAGTGTCCGCGCGATCCGGCCATCCAGGGCAAACATCGTCTCAAGGCCTTCGCCCAGCAGCGCCCAGAAGGGTTGGCGCAGGCTTTGCGCGCTTTGTCCGCATGCGTGACAGAACTCACCCGCGAGCGCGGCGCCGCAATTGCGGCAATGGGTATCGGCGCTGCCGCCCTTGCCACCCGCAAGCCCTGCGGCCGCGTCGGCGCCAGCATGCTCGATCGCCGTATCGGCGGCGGCATCAAAAGAATCGCTCATGCCTTCCCCTCCCGGATCAGCGAAACACGCGCGGCTTCTTCGCCATGAAGCGGGCCGTCGCTTCATTATATCGCAAACCTCGCCCCTCCGGAGCAAGCCCATAGGTTTGCGCCCGCAGGAACGCCATCAGATCGCTCCGTTTTCCGGCAGCTTCCAGCATCGCAGGGCTCAGCGTTTCGCCGATCCCGACCGTCAGCGTCTTGCCCATCCGGCGGCGCACTTCGCGGAAGACCAGCGCCAGGCGCAGCTCCAGCGACAGGTGCGAGGCGATCTGGAAGAGGCGCGAATTCTGCCCCTCGAAAAAGACCGGCGTGACGGCCGCCCGGCCGTGGGTGATGAGCTTGGCGGTGAACGGCTTCCAGCTATCATCGACAGCCAGCGGATCAAACGGGCCGGGCGTCGTGGAGACCCCGCCCGCCGGGAACACGACCACGCAGCCGCCCGCCTTCACATGCGCCAGTGCCGCCTTGCGCATCGTGATGTTTGCGGCCGCCGCCTCCCGCGTTCCGGCAAAATCGACCGGCAACAGGAAGGGCTTGGCTTCGGGCACGGCGTCGAGCACAGAGTTCGTCAGCACCCGGAAGTCCTGACGCCGTTGACCAACCAGCCAGCTGATGACGAGGCCATCGAGCACGCCGAAGGGATGGTTCGCCACGATCACCAGCGGGCCCTCGGCCGGAATGGCGGCGAGCCGCGCCTCATCAAACAGAATGGTCAATTCGAGCAGGCAGATCGCCGCCTCGAAAAACCCCGCCTCCCCGAGTTCGCCCGCCCGGTAGCGTTCATAGAGGCGCGCAAGTTTCGGCTGGCCGGTCACCCGCTCCACGGCGCGCACCAGCATGCGCTTCAGCGGGTCGTTGAAGTAGGCCGCATAGGAGAGTTCCGGCGCGGCGGCAGACGTCATCAAAGCCGCCACATCCGCGCGAGGTTGTTCTTCTGCATGTCCGATGATCCGCCCACGATCGGCATGCCCAGAAGATCGCGCAGATTGCGCTCGATGTCATAAGCGTCCGACAGGCCATAGGCCCCGATCACCTGCTGGCAGGCGAGCGCGATCTCCACGCCCGTATCGGCCACGTAAAGCTTGGCCATCGCCGTTTCCGCCGAACAGGGCTGGCCCGTGCCGGCAAGCCAGGCGGCGTGATAGAGCATATGCCGGCAGGCGGCGAGCTTTGTGCGGGCCGTGACGAGTTTATGCGCGATCGCCTGATGCTGGCCGATGGGTTTGCCGAACTGCACACGCTCACCGGCATAGCGCCAGGCCTCCTCCAGCGCCGCCCGGGCAAGGCCGTAAGCCACCGCTGTGATCTCGATCTTCTCAACGTCCAGCGCGCGCCCGGCGAGGGCATCCCACCCCTTGTTCCACTTCTCAGGCCCGCCGACGATGGCGCTTTCGGGCAGGCGCACGTCATCAAGATACACATCCATCGAATGGGTGTAACGCAGATTGGCATGCTCAATGGCCTGCATGCTGACGCCTTTTGCCTTTGTAGGCACAAGGACGAACGTAAGATTGCCGTGCCGCGCGCCGGGCTCGCCCGAGCGGCAAAGGCAGTAGATATAGTCGGCCCAGTCAGCGCCCGTGCACCAGCGTTTGGCGCCGTTGATGACGATCTCGCCGCCCTGGCGCTCCACCCGCGTCTCGACGCTGGGCAGATCCCCGCCCACATTCGGCTCCGAAAGGCCATAAGCGAGAAAGAGCTCCCCGCGCGCCAGCTTCGGCAGCAGTTCCTCTTTCTGCGCTTTCGATCCGTTCTCGGAAATGTTGAGCCCGCCATAGAAGGCGGCGTGGATAAACGGTCCGGCCATGCTCGGCCCGCCCTGGCAGAGTTCCTCGATCACGGCGGCGGCGGCGTAGATGTCCTCCCCCTGCCCGCCATATTCTTCCGGGATGGTGAGCCCGATGAAGCCCATCTCCGCAATCTCACCGAACAGCGCCCGGTCCCAGGTCGCGGCCTTGTCCCATTCTCTTCGCTTCTCACGCGGCATCTTCTCTGCCACCCAGCGCGAAAGCTGGCGGCGGATTTGCGTAACGTGCTCGGGTTCTGCGGCAAAGCTGGTCATGCCCGATCAATAGGCAAGTTAGAGCAAACTGGAAATGCTCTCTGAAGCGCTTGCGCAAAGGAGAAGCCTCGCGGGCTGGACTCAAACGGATGTTCACTTTATGTTCCTGGCGTGAGGTCATCATGCGCAAGCCATCCGGGATCGAGTCCCTATACATTGATTTCGATGCGTTTTTTGCGAATGCAGAAAAGCTGCTCGTACCGGCTTTGCGTGACCGTCCGGTGGGCGTCGTGCCGCTTCCCTCCGAACATACAAGCCTGATTGCCTGCTGCTACCAATCGCGCCAGACGGGCGTGAAGCGCGGCATGAGCGTCGCCGAAGCCCGCGCAGCCTGCCCGGACATTGCCCTCGTGCTGGCCCGGCATGATGAATATGTCCGCCTCCACCACCGCATCCTCCAGGAGATCAACCGCCACCTGCCGGTAAAGCGCGTCTGGTCCATCGATGAGATGGAATGCGATCTTTCGGGATCACAGCAGCAACGCGGCCTCCAGATCGCCCGCCAGGTTCGTGACGGCCTGGCCGAAAACATCGGGCCCTTGCTGACGCCCTCCATCGGGCTTGGGCCAAATCAGTTCCTGGCCAAGGTGGCCGCGGAAATGGAAAAGCCTGCCGGGCTCACCCTGCTACACCCCGATACCTTGCCAGAGCAGATCCTGCACCTTGACCTGACCGACCTGCCGGGCATCTCCAGCCGCATGCTGGCCCGTCTCAATGCAGCGGGCATAACCTCAATGGCTGAGCTCTGGGCGACGTCCCCCAAACAGGCACGCCACATATGGCACAGCGTGGAGGGCGAGCGCCTCTGGCTGCAACTGCACGGCTATGCGGTCCCCCGCCCGGAAACCGTGCGGCGGATGTTTGGTCATGGCCGGGTGCTGGCGCGCGGCTGGCAGACGCCGGACAAGGCCCGGGAATGCCTCCGTCTGCTGACGGTCAAGGCCGCGCAGCGCCTGCGCCGCGAGGGCTATACGGCGAGCGCGGCAGACATCTCGATCAAGGCATCGGACGGCACTTACTGGTCGGGCACACACCATTTCTCCCCTTCCCGCGATGACCGGACATTCCTGCAAGCGGTAAGCGGCCTTTTCGATCATGGCGCAGAAAGCCTGAAAGGCGCGCGCCTTCAGAACATCCACGTCATGCTGCACGGACTGCAACGGCCCGGAGAAACAAGCGGCGACCTCTTTGAACATGTCTCTGACCGCTCAGACCGGCAACGCTGGGAACGCATCACCGAAACGATGGACAGCCTGAATGACCGCTATGGCGGCAGCACGATTTCATTCGGTCTGCACACAGATCTTCCCGGCGGATATGCCGGCGCAAAGATCGCCTTCGGCAGGGTACCTGACCTGCGGGATTTCGATACGCCTCACCGCCCTCACAGAAAACCCGCCCGTCAGGCATAACGCCTGAAGGACAGCCCGCATCAGCCCCGTCCGATGTCATCAAGGAGGAACGGCGTCGACTGGTAGGTCTGGTTGATCC
>JBKBIZ010000080.1:0-11451 GCA_046293975.1 Hyphomonas sp.
AGGACCGACTATGCGATCGGCTTTCCCCGGACGGAGTATCACTGCGCCCGCTGCCTGGGGCATCAGGGGCACATCTTCGACGACGGGCCGCGGCCGACGGGCAAACGCTATTGCAACAACGGCGTCGCGCTGAGCTTCAGGCCCGCCTGACGGACTTGAGGGCGGACTCGATGGTGACGCCGGTCCAGACGGCGGCGATGATCACCAGCAGGCCGTAGTCGTGGCCCGGCCAGAAGATCGGCACGGCGGCGGCGAGCACCTTTCGTCCGGCGGCGGTGAGGATCAGGCGGCGGGAGCGTTTGTCGTCCTTATCCGGAACAATCTCGACATAGCCGAGCCGCTCCAGCGGCTTGAGATTGGCCGTCAGCGTGGTCCGGTCCATTGCCAGGAAGGCGGCCGCTTCGCCGAGGCGCGGCGGGGCCGGCCGGTTCAGGGACATCATCAGAGAATACTGTCCGTGGCTGATGCCGAGCGGGGCGAAGGCCGCATCAAAACGGCGCGCCAGCGTGCGCGCGGCCCGGTGCATGCCAAAGCACAGGCACCGGCCATAAACTTCCAACGTCGTCTCGAAAGGCAAATCCTGTTTCATGACAAAACTAATATGTTGACATCAACGTTTCTGTCAAGGAAAAAGACATCGCAGGCCCGCCGGGAAGGCGTGGCACACGTCATACAGGCAGGCGCGCGCCGCCTGAAACGAGGGAGAACAGGATGCGGGAAGTGACCGCTTATAATTGGGTGCCTGATTTTGCCCAGGGCTTCGTCAAGGATCTGCGCGTGCGCTGGGCGCTTGAAGAGGCGGGACTGACGTATACAGAACGCCTGATCGACCATGAGCAGAAATTGCAGCCCGAACATCTGGCGCGCCAGCCCTTCGCGCAGGTGCCGGTTTACCGGGATGACAGCGTGGAGATGTTCGAATCTGCCGCCATCGTGATGCATATTGCGCAGGGCTCCCCGGCGCTGATGCCGGCCGAGGCCGCTGCGCGGGCGCGGGTGATGAGCTGGGCGTTTGCCGCGCTCAACTCCATTGAGCCGCATGTGATGAATGTGATGGGGACGCAGCTGTTTCAGGCTCAGCAGCCGTGGACGGAGGGCTATCTGGCAACCGCGCGCAAGGCGCTGCGCATGCGCCTGGAACAATTATCGGCCTGGCTCAGCGGGAAAGATTATCTGGAGGCGGGCCAGTTTACAGCGGCTGATCTCCTGATGGTCAGCATCCTGCGGGAACTGGAACGGGACGGCACGCTCGCGACGTTCCCGGATCTTGAAGCCTATTGCGGCCGGTCTACCGCGCGGCCCGCTTTCCAGCGTGCGATGGCAGCGCAACTCAAAGTGTTTGCGGCGCATGAACCGGCCCTGAGCAGAGGAGATGTGTAATGGGAGCCTTGAAGAAGAAGGTGCGCGTCTGCCTGTGGTTTCAGAAAGGCGGGCATGAGGCAGCCGAATACTACGTTTCCCTGCTTCCAGACAGCCGCATCGACGCGGTGATGGCGCACGGCAATGCGGCCGATCCGATGGTGGTGGAGTTCACGCTTGGCGGTGTGCCCATGATGATCCTGACCGGTGGGCCTATGTACAAGCTCACCCCGGCCGCATCGATCTCTGTGCTGACGAAAGATCAGGCGGAGACCGACCGTCTTTGGGCGGCGCTGCTGGATGGTGGCGGGCAGGAAAGCATGTGTGGATGGCTGGAGGACCGCTTTGGCGTGGCCTGGCAGATCGTTCCTGAGGCACTGCCGAAGCTGATCAACAATGCGGACCAGGCTGCGGGCATGCGCGCGCAGGCGGCGATGATGACGATGCGCAAGATCGATATTGCCGGCATCGAAGCGGCGTTTGCCGGAGAGGGCGTGAAATGAGCATGAAGGCGAGAAAACCAGTGGCAGAGATAGCCGCTGAAATGGGAATGGGGCTCGTGACCCCGCACCTCACGTGCGAGGGGGCAGGCGAAGCAATTGCGTTTTACCAGGCCGCCTTTGGCGCGCAGGAGGTGATGCGTATGCCTGGGCCGGATGGACGCCTGTTGCATGCGGCGATCCGCATCAATGGCGGCATGGTCATGCTGAATGATCACTACCCGGAAATGAATGGTCATTCGCCCGGATCTTTGGGCGGCACGCCGGTAACCATTCACCTGATGGTGGATGATGCCGATGCTGTAGCGGCCCGCGCCGTGAAGGCGGGCGCGAAGATCGTGATGCCGGTGGAAGACCAGTTCTGGGGCGACCGGTACGGCGTCGTGGAAGACCCCTTCGGGCATCACTGGTCGATCGCGACGCCTGTCTGGCCGCCCAAATCGCCCGAGGAAATGGACGCTGCGGCCAAGGCCGCTCTGGAACAGATGCAATAGAGGAGTGATGGTGATGACTTATGTGGATGGGTTCCTGCTGGCGGTGCCGAAAGTGAACAAGGAGGCCTATCGCAAGCATGCGGAGGAATCCTGGCCGATGTTCAAGGGCTTTGGGGCCCTCAGCATGGTGGAAGGCTGGGGAGATGACGTGCCCGATGGCAAGGTCAATTCGATCAATTCTGCGGTCATGCGCAAGGATGACGAGATATCGATGTTCTCCTGGGTGACCTGGCCCGACAAAGCCACCCGGGACGCTGGCTGGCAGAAAATGATGGCAGAAGGGCCGCCTGAGGGCGCGATGTCCCAGATGCCGTTTGATGGTTCACGGATGATCTATGGCGGCTTCCAGACCCTGCTGGGCGATGTGGGCGCCAAGGCCGGTTATGTCGATGGCACAGTAATGCCCGTGCCCGCCGACAAGCGGGACGCCTACACGGCCGCTTCGGAAAAGATGGCCGAGCTGTTCCAGGAATATGGCGCGATCTCGGTTGTGGACTGCTGGGGCGACAGCCTGCCAGAAGGCAAGGTCAATGATTTCCACACCGCTATCCTGCGCGAGCCGGATGAGGCCATCGTGTTCTCCTGGATCAACTGGAAGGACAAGACGGCGCGTGATGCCGGCTGGGAAAAGATCATGGCAGACCCCCGCATGCAGGAATTCGGTCCGCATACGGTCGGGGCCGATATGGGCCGGATGATCTATGGCAGTTTCGTGCCCCTGGTGGATGTCTGACGGCAAGGCTTTGAGCCGTCACCTTTGAACTATGTGCCGGGCGCCTCTCAAGGCGCCCGCTGCTTTTGACCTGGCAGAGGGGGTGTCAGGCGAGGCGGAGAGTCAGAAGCTCGGCGCGCTCAGAGCCATATTCGGGAACAAGGACACCCAGCAGCCGGACAGCTTCCGCCGGCTGATGATTACGCGCTGTCTCTATCAGCTGGGCCAGCTGCTTGTGGAAGAGTTCGCTCTGCATCGTTTCGCAGTCAACGCGGTGGACACCGCTGATGGCCGTTGGTTTCAGCGCTTCATGCGGATAGGTCAGCTCTTCGTGAAGTTTCTCGCCTTCGCGCAGGCCCATTATCTCGATAGCGATGTCGACATACGGCACCTTGCCCTTGAGGCGGATCATCGTTTCGGCCAGCTGGCGGATCGGGATCGGATCACCCATGTCGAGCACGTAGAGGCCCGCCTCGCCGTCTGCCCGCTGCAAGGCGGCAGCTTGCAGGACCAAGGCTGAAGCTTCTTCAATGGTCATGAAGAAGCGGGTTGCGTCCGGATCTGTGATGGTCACCGGGCCGCCCTGGGCAATCTGGCGTTCGAACAGCGGCACGACAGAGCCGGAAGATCCCAGCACGTTACCAAAACGCACCATTGCGCCAGCCATGCCCGACTCGGTCAGGATGCGGCCAATACAAAGCTCTGCAAGGCGTTTCGTGGCGCCCATGACATTGTCCGGGTCGACGGCCTTGTCGGTCGAGATGAAGACGAAGCGTTTGGCACCCGAAGACACTGCTGCCTGTGCCGCGATCCGCGCGCCGGCGACGTTGGTAAGAATAGCCTCGCAGGCATGGCGCTCCATCAGGGGCACGTGCTTCAGCGCGGCGGCATGGATAACCGTATCGGGCCGGGCGGCGGCGAAGATATCCGACATCCGCGCTTCATCGCGAATATCGCCAAGATGGCAGCTGATCTTGAGATTTGGCCAATCCCGTTTCAGCTCCAGTTCGATCTGGTAGAGATTGTATTCGGAGAAATCGATGACGATGAGTTCGGCCGGGCCTTCCTGGGCTACCTGGCGAACAAGTTCCGACCCAATGGAGCCGCCACCGCCGGTGACCAGCACGCGCGCGCCCGTCAGAATCCTGCGCACTGGCTCCATGTCGAGATGGCGTTCAGGGCGTGCGAGCAGGTCCGCCGGATGCAGGGGCTCCAGAACCTGTGCAGCCGCATCATGACCGAGTGCCATGATCTCGGCGCCATGCCGGGACGTAACTTCCAGAACTTCCAGCATCACGGCGGGTGTGCGGGCCGGGCCGGTCAGGGCGATCCAGGGGGTTTCGCCATAGCGCAGCATCATGATCTCGATGATGTCGCTGAGTTCCTTCAGGCTGCCGAGGATTGGCACACCGCGAACAGCCCGCCCGGGCTGATGGGCGTCTATCTCCACAAGGCCAAGCACGCGCACGGCCTGACCGGAATCGCGGCCCTCCAGGCGGCGCAGCACATCAATCCAGCTTTCCTGGTCACCGAGCAGCAGAATCGGCTGTCCATCCTTGGGCAGCTGTTGGAAAATCTGCATCGGGCGCTGGGTAGACCGCCAGCGCGCAAACATCCGTCCTCCGAACAGGGCAACCGTCCAGAAACCGATGGACAGCAGCAGCGTCGGCACCGGTGACGCCAGGACGCCGTTCAGGGTCACCATGACAGGCAGGTAGAACAGAGCGGTCAGGGCGATGATCTGCACGAGGCGCCAGGCATCCGGGGCGCCCATATGGCGCCACACCTGACGGTGAATGCCGCCCAGCACCAGCGCGATCGCAGCCGCAATCATGAAAGCAGCAGTGGCAAACAACCAGCTGATATAATTGAAGGGTTCGGTGGTCGTCTGGGTGAGGTGCGTATCGAGGTGTGCCGCCGTCATCGCCAGGCCAGCCATGACGATGTCGAACGTAAGAGTCAGGGCCATGGCACGCCTGGCGGCGTCTCTGGGTGTCACCTCTGATACTCCCTTACACTCGTCCGCCCGAAACGAACCACCCGAGTACTGCCACTCTGACCATCAAATGCAAAGCTTGAAAGCCAATCTGAGAGCGCAATTCTTTGCAACGGAAATAGAGCAAATCCGTGGCAGAGTTGGGGCAAGTTGCCAGATGTGTAGCACTTGCAGGCTTTCGCCCTGTGGAAAACTGTGGTGGGCCCGGAGGGACTTGAACCCCCGACCAAACCGTTATGAGCGGTCCGCTCTAACCAACTGAGCTACAGGCCCCACACGGGAAGTCGTTTAAGGGCCGCAGGCTTGCCACGCAACGGCCTTCTTCCGCAGACAAGACATACACACCCAATTCTCGGGAAAATGAGGTCATTCACCCATGAAACACGTCACTATGTCTGCCATTGCGCTGGTTCTGGCCCTGGTTCCTGCTGCCTGCGCGCAGGGCGCCGCCGCTTATACTGCGCCTGCCGGGAGCTCGCAGATGGTTCATCCGAACTCGATTCAGCCTGAAACGACGATTCAGGTCTCCGCCGAAGCCCGAATCGACCGGGCTCCGGACATCGCCTTTGTCACCGCCGGTGTCACCGAGGAGCGCGCTTCTGCGAAAGAAGCTATGGCCGCGCAGGCGTCTGCCATGAACGGTGTGTTCGAGGCTCTGCGCGCTGCCGGCATCGCCGACCGCGACATGCAGACTTCCGGCCTCAGCCTCCAGCCGCGCTATGATTACGTTGAAACCGCTGGCCGGGACGGCGTGAAGCG
The DNA here is from genome assembly GCA_046293975.1 of Hyphomonas sp. Classification (GTDB taxonomy): domain Bacteria; phylum Pseudomonadota; class Alphaproteobacteria; order Caulobacterales; family Hyphomonadaceae; genus Hyphomonas. The sequence continues at coordinate 5,821 of JBKBIZ010000080.1, forward strand.
TGGCACGCAGAAGCTCGCCGGCTATGTTGCGTCCAATCAGGTGACTGTGCGCGTGCGCGATCTGGCCCGTCTGGGTGACACACTCGACCGCCTCGTCTCGTCGGGTGGCAATACGCTCTCGGGCGTCAACTTCGCCATCGATGACGACAAGGAAATGCGCAATGAAGCGCGCTCCAAGGCGATGAAGGATGCCATCGCCAAGGCAGAGCTGTATGCGGCGGCGTCTGGCCTGCGCGTATCCCGGATCGTGACCATCAGCGAAGGCTATGAGCACTCCCCCCAACCGATGCCGATGGCCCGCATGCAGATGGCCTCTGACATGATGGAGTCCACCCCGGTCGCCGGCGGTGAAGTCGGCGTCACGGCAAATGTCAGCGTGCTGTTCGAACTGACGAAGTAACGCGCTTACACATAGCCTTCGGCGAGAAGGTCTTTCATGTCGATGAGGCCGGCCGGCGTGCCGGTCTCATCGACCACGAAGGCATTCGAGATCCGGTTTTCGCTGAAGCTCTTGATGACACTCATCATCCGCGCAGACGGGTCGATGGTGCGGGGGCTTGGCGTCATTACTTCCCGCGCGCTGGCATGGGTGCGCCCGGCCAGGATGGCGCGGCGCAGGTCGCCATCGGTTACCATGCCGATCAACCGGCGGTCTTCATCAAGAACGCCCACACAGCCCTTGCGGCCCTCCGACACGGCTATCACCAGCTGCTCGAAGCTGGCATCAGCGCTGGCCAGCGGCAGTGGACCCGTCTGATCGCGGATATAGTCGCCGGCGGTCTGGAGAGTGCGGCCGAGCTTGCCGCCGGGATGACGGAACCCGAAATCCTCCGTTGAGAAGCCGCGCCGGTCCATAAGCACGATGGTCAGCGCGTCGCCCAGGGCGAGCGCCATTGTGGTTGAAGAAGTGGGCGCCAACCCGTTGGGGCAAGCTTCCGGCACGGTCGGCAGCTCAAGCAGAACGTCGGCATAGCGCCCGAGGGTCGATTCGCGCGCGCGTGTCATGGCGATCAGGGGGATCGCATTGCTCTTGCAGTAGCGCAGCAGGTCGGTCAGCTCACGGCTCTCGCCGGAATAGGAGATCGCCAGCACGACCGAGCCGGGAACGATCATGCCAAGGTCGCCATGACTGGCTTCGGTCGGGTGAAGGAAAAACGAGGGCGTGCCGGTCGAGGCGAGACTCGCGGCAATCTTCTGGCCGATGTGGCCTGACTTGCCGACGCCCGCGACGATGACATGCCGGTCGGTGGCAAGGATGATATTGACAGCCTCTTCCAGCGACGGGCCGAGGGTCTGCTCCAGCTTTTCGAGGGCATCCCGCTCTGTGCGGATGACTTTCCGGGCGAGGTCGAGATCGGATGATGAGGTCAAGGCAATAGGGCTCCGCACGCCAGATTGGCGTAGGGCCTTGTCCTAAAATTAGGTCTCCGCTTCAAGCCCTGTCGGCCAGCGCCCCTGCCGGGGCCCTGGCGTGTTCAGCGGCGGCGCAGCTGGCGGCGGGTATAGTCCTGAACCGCCTGGGCGGCAGCGGCACGGGCAGCCTGGGTTGCCTCATACTCCGACACCGAGATGCCATTGGGCGTGGCAGCGGGCACGATCTTCGGTGCCCCGGCCGAAACGCCCGTCTGGGCTTGCTGGTATCCAGACACGCTGAGCGAGTTAGGCGGGTTATAGTCAGGGGCCTTATACTCGGCCGCCTCATACTTGGGGCCCTCGGCAATTTCAGGCACCACTTCCCGCGCTGGCGGGGGATCGCTGATATCGCCTTCAGCGATCTCCGGTTCACGCAGCATCTCGACGGGTTGAATGCCTGCCTGTTCAGCCAGAATTGCGCTCAGCGGGCGGCCATTGAGCATCGGCTCAGCGGCGGCGTTCGGGTTGAGCGGGGCGTTGATCGCCGCGAAAGACATGACCTTCGCGTTCGGATCGAACATATCGGGCGTCTGGCCAAGAGAAACGAAAGCCGATTCGACCAGTTCGGCGACATGCGCGTCGCGAGACTTTGCCGAAGCGCCGCCCAGCATGATGGCAATCACCCGGCGTCCATCGCGCTCGGCGGAGGTCATCAGATTGAAGCCCGAAGCGCGAGTATAGCCGGTCTTGATGCCATCGACGCCCTCGACGCTGCCGATGAGGTTGTTGTGGCTCTTATAGGTCATCCCGCCCCAGCTGAAGCGCTGGTTCTGGAAATATGGATAATAGGAGGTGTGATTGTCGAGCAGCGCGTCGGCGAGGATCGCCATGTCGCGCGCGGTCGACAGCTGCGCGGTGTCCGGCAGGCCGGAGGCGTTGCGGAACGTGGTGTTGGAGAGGCCGAGGTCTCTGGCCTTGTCGGTCATCATCGTTGCGAACTTGCGCTCGGACCCGCCAAGGAATTCAGCCACAGCGGCGGCGACATCATTGGCCGATTTGGTCGTCAGCGCGTAGATCGCGTCCTCCACCGAAATCGTGTCGCCTGCTTTCAGGCGCAGATTGGAGGGCGGCTGAGCTGCCGCAGTGCGCGAGACAGTTATCTTGTCCTTGAGGCTGACCTTGCCGGAATCGATGGCATCGAACAGCAGGTAGAGTGTCATCACCTTGGTGAGGGATGCAGGATAACGCGGATCATCCTGATTGCGGGCGTGCAGCACTTCACCCGTGTCTGCGTCCACAACGATTGCGGCGTATTTCTCAGCCTGAGCAGCCGGCGCCATAATGGCAGCGGTTATCGAGATTGAGACGGCGATTGCAGACCCGCGGAACGTACGAGACCAGACTACTGCTGCCATAAGCGGCACCCTCCAGAACTTAACACGCCCCCCGGACAATCCAGGACCACCCTAGATTCCGCTAATTCTATTGACCACTGCTTAACGCAGGATGAGCGGACATTGTTTTGTAATCCCCAGGCGCGATGCAAATCTCATGCAAAATGATTAATGTTGCAGCGCACAAAATTTATTGCGAGCGCGAAGCAGGTGTGCTACATTAAGCACAGTCCCCGCCCCTCGTATGAAGGATACTCTCATGGCTAAAACGACCAAATCTGCCCCCCGCGCGAAGGCCGAAGCCCGTCCGACCGAGGCGGCTACCAAGAATATTGAAGCTGGCATGGAGCAGATGGCAGACATCGCCTCCAAGTTCTCCGGCTACACGGAAGACGGCGTGAAAGCACTGAAAGACAGCGCTGCGCTCTCCACCGAAACCATCCGCGAAATCGGCAGCCGCAACATGAATTTCATGACCCAGGCAATGGAACAGGGCGTCGAGCTGACCCAGGCGCTCGCCTCGGCCCGCGACCCGCGCGAGTTGCTCCAGATCCAGTCTGGCTACGCCAAGTCGATGTTCTCTGCCTACACTGCGGAAATGACCGCGCAGGCTGAGCTTTGCATGGGCGCATGGCGTGAAGCGGCCAAGCCGTTCATGATGCGCCTCGCGAAGTAATTTCCAGACAGGTTTTCCGGCTCCGGTGTTTCCTCCCAACGCCCGGATGTAGAGTGAAAGCGTAGATTTTAGAGGCCGGGCCGGTTGGTCCGGCCTCTGTCATTTCTGGCGCCAATGGCCTGCCGCAACGTCTGGTGTCGTGGAAACGTCAAACGGGGTTCGCCCCCGCCGCGAACCGATCTATGATCCTGTTTCGGCTGGGGCTGGGGGAAATCGCGATGATGCAGGATCGTCAGGGTAATCCGCTGGCGGGCGCGAGCCCGAAGGCGGCGGAGCTGTTTGATCTTTCCCTCCGGCGCTTTGCCCGTTTCCGGGGCGATCCGGTTCAGCCGCTCGATGATGCGATTGCCGATTCGCCCGAGTTCGGCATGGCGAAGATCGCCAAGGCCTGGATCTATGTCATGTCCACAGAGCCGGGCGCCACAGCTGGCGCACGCCGCCTTTTGCGCGACCTGGAAAAGGAAAATCCGCCTGCCAGTGAGCGCGAATTGGCCCATCTCACGGCCCTGCATGCTGCCACTGTCGGCAACTGGACACAGGCTGGACGCGGTCTCGATCTCTGGTCGGCATCTCATCCGCGCGACTATCTCGCCCTGCTGGCGGGCCATCAGGTGGACTTCCTCACCGCCAATGCCCGTAACCTGCGCGACCGGATCGCCCGCGCGCTGCCTGCCTGGGACAAGCTGCCCGAGCGCTCGTTCCTGTTGGGCATGCTCGCCTTCGGCCTGGAGGAAGCGGGCGACTATGCCCGCGCTGAGGCAGCCGGCAGAGAAGCGCTGGAGAAAGAACCCACAGACAGCTGGGCCCATCACGCCGTTGTGCACGTTCTGGAAATGCAGGGCCGCGCCGAAGAAGGCCGCGATTTCATCCGCCGGCGGCGCGAGCACTGGGCCCAGCCTGATAGCTTCCTGAAAATCCACAACTGGTGGCATCTGGCGCTCTGCCATCTGGAACTCGGCGAGTTCGAAGCTGCGCTCCAGCTCTATGATGACGAAATCCGCGCCGGGGAAAGCCCGATCGCGATGAACCTTGCCGATGCCGCCGCGCTGCTCTGGCGCCTGCATGTGATCGGCGTTGATCTCGGCGAGCGCTGGGACGAACTGGCCGACGCCTGGACCCAGCATGCCGATGGCCGCTGCTATCCCTTCAACGACATGCACGCCGCGATGGCCTTCATCGGCGCGGGCCGCCGCAATGACGCGCTCGACCTGCTGGTGGCAGCCGAAGGCGCTGAGCCAAATGAGGTGCGCAGCTGGATGGCCCATACCGGCCAGCCGGTCATCCAGGGGCTGGTCGCGTTCGACCGGGGCAAATATGCCGAAGCCGCTGAGCTGCTTTTCCCCGCGCGGCAGATTTATGCCAGCTTTGGCGGTAGCCACGCCCAGCGCGACGTGATCGACTGGACACTGACCGAAGCGGCTATTCGCGGCCGCCTTCACGGCCTGGCTGATTCGCTGATTGCTGAGCGCCTGTCGCTGCGCCCCGGCAGCCGGGTGAACCGGGCCTTTGCGGCGCGCGCCCGGAGGGACCATTGAGGCGGCGGGTTTTTAAGCAGGAGGCGATGACGCCATGACAGACTTTCTCGACTTCCGGACCCTGAAGCGCCCGCCCAAACCCAACACCGCGCTGATTGCGCCGGCAGGGTTCACGCCGCTGGAGACGCCGGACGCCCCCCCGCCCCAGCTGCCGTTTCCGTCAGGGGAAGCCTTCGCGCGCCTCCTGTCCCTGATCGAAGCCCGGCGCGACTGGAAGCTGGTCGCTGCTGATGGCGCAACAGGACGGCTGCGTTTTATCGCCGTTACGAAGCTGTTGCGGTTTAAAGATGATATCGACATCACCATATTGCCCGTCGATGGCGCGCCGGGCCAATCGACATTCGCGGCCTATTCACGCTCGCGTGTCGGCTATTCAGATCTTGGAACCAACCGGAAGCGTCTTGATGACCTTTCCGCTGCGCTCAGTCTGCCGTGAAAGCGTGCAGAGCTGGATATAAGCGGTAAATGTATCTTCTATCTCGCACAGGAACGTATATCTTGAACACCATGAGCAGCGATTTCGATCTGGTCCGGATGAACGGATCATCGAACTCCGGCGGCCCCGGGGGCGGCCAGTCGGGGGACGATGATGGCACAGGGTTTGACCTGGCCACTGAAACGCGGATCAAAACCAAGAAGCCGTCGCTCTACCGGGTTCTGCTTCTCAATGATG
>JBKBIZ010000081.1:0-11448 GCA_046293975.1 Hyphomonas sp.
CTTTGCAAACGGTATCCTAACGCAGCCTGCGAAACTGACTTTCGAGGTTAGGGCTGGGCTTAAACTCACCTGTGTATGGTCCAACGTACAGACCCCGGAGAAGCCGGGTGTCGTGCCATCACCAGGAACAGGTCATGCACATGGAAACGCAGAACGCACGCCCCATCAGCGTTAAGGGGCCAGACGGCCAGAAAATGACTCTGGCTGATCTGCCATCGCCGAACATTTCCCGCTGGGTGACCCGCCGCAAGGCTGAGGTTGTGGCTGCCGTTACCGGCGGCCTGCTCACACGGGAAGCTGCCTGCGAACGCTACAACCTCACAGACGAGGAATATGAAGGGTGGGAACGCCTGTATGCCCGTCATGGGGCCAAAGGTCTCCGGACCACCCGCCTTCAGCAGTACCGGCGTTAATCCGGTATTAGCCTTGTTAAACCCGCCTTAAGGCGGGAGTTCTAGCCTCTCTGATTGTGTCGCGACTTTCGAGTCTGCGGCCAATCGGAGAGGTTGATGGCGTTGAGGCATATTGCAAACGCAGGAGAAGCCAGCCGGGCCATACGGCTCGCGGCGCTTGCTGTTGTGTTTCTGGCGCTTTCTCTGGGTGTCTGGCGTGCCTCCAGCCTGCTGACCGGCGGCAGTGATATGCCCCGAAGCTCGGCCGAATCTTCCCTCACCAGCCTGATTGACCCCATCGCCGGCCCAGGTAACTCGCGCACCTCCATTGCGTTGAATGCTGAAGGCGGGCGCACCGTATTCGTTCTTCTGGATGCCTCCGCCGCCCCTGTGGCCGGTGACTTGCAGCGTATTTTGCCCGAAGCGGCCGGCCTGGATTTCAAACGCGGCGACAAGCTCATCATCGAGCAGGCCGCTTTTGCGCGCGGTCTTCCCGGGCGGCCTGATACTGCGGCCTGGCTTGAACTGGGCGCTCTGGGGCTGATTTCCCTCATTTCTGCGGGCATTGCGCTCGCAACCCTGCGTCAGAGCCCGCCGCCAGCTGTGGCCGCGCCTGTTCGCGACGTTGAGCGCGCCTATTCTGAGCCGCGCGCCGAAACCCTGCGCCCCTTGCGGCCCGTTGTGCCTGTCCCTGCCGCAGAGGCCAGCGATGTGGCCAAGCGCGACCCCGCGCGAGCTGCTGAGGTGCTGCGCGGCTGGATGAGCGGGCGAGAGGAGGCGTCGTGACGCTGCCGGCAACCCTTTCCCGAAATCATGACAGCGGAACCCTCCGCGCTGCGCGCCTGATGCGGGCGCTGGGGCCTGAGGCGGCCGGTATCTGGGCGGAGTTATCTCCGGCGGAGGCGCTCGAGCTGACGGCCGCGATGGACACTCTTGCCGATGATCCAGCAGCAGAAGCCGACGCGGCGCGCGTGTTTGCTGAGGCTTCCCGGCGGTTTGACCGCGCAGAGAAATTTCCGGCCAGCAGTCTGCACAGGCATAAGGATGTTTGGTCTGCCCTGTCGGCGCTTCCCGTTGATGCAATTGTTGCGTTTGTGCGGCCAGAGCGGGCGGCGATCGTGGCGTTGATCCTGTCGCGGCTGTCGAGCGAGACGTCTGCGCGGGTTTTACGGGCCCTGCCGCCTGCTCAGGCTGTTGAGGCGATGCAGCGGCTGTTGCATCTCGGTGCATCGAGCCCGGCTGCGGTCAAAAGCCTTGAAGATTATCTGGCGCGCCGCCTGCCATCACTGGCCTGCGAAGGCGCACGCAGTGGGCATGAGCGCGTGGCGCGTATTTTCGACCAGATGGATGGGCGCGCAGAAACGGTCTTCCTCGCCGCGCTTGAGAGCGCAGAACCGGGGGCTGGCCGGAAGGTCCGCTCACTGATGTTTACATTCGATGATCTTGCCGCATTCGATGCCGGCGGCATGCAGACACTGCTCTCGACAGCGGATCGCTCGACCCTGATTGCCGCGCTCAAAGGCGCACGGGAGACAACGGCCGCCGCCTTCTTTGCCAATATGACCCAGCGTGCGGGCGATCTCCTCCGCGAAGAGATCACAGCGCTTGGCCCGCTCCGCCGCAGCGAAGTGGAGGCCGCGCGGTTTGAGATCGTCGCGCTCGCGCGCCAGCTGATCCAGCGCGGTGACATTCGGGGCAGCGCTGCCCAGGGCGCCATAGAGGACGAGCTGATCGAGTGATGACAGAAGCTGCGCGCACCCTTTCGCCTTTTGACTTCCGGCCGGACTTTACCGCGCCGCCACCCACTGAGGCGGGCGAGGTGCGCCTCTCCGCCGAAGAGGTTGTCGCGCTGATTTCGCGGGTGCGGTCTGACGCGCTCGCCGAAGTTTCCCGGCAGGAGGCGCAGGAAACGCTCGACCGGCTCGACCGGGTGACGGCCACAATGCGCGACGTCCTCTCCGATCTGTTGAAGATGATGCAGATCATCGATTCTGCTGCTTATGATACCGGCACCAATGCGGAGTTGCGGAGCACTGTCACTGGTCTCGCCCAGAGGCTGCTCGACGGGCAGGGCGACCTCTTTGGCCTCACAAGAGACCTCAGCGAAAAGCTGGACAACGCCCCCACACCCGGGCGAAGGATGGGTCAATGACCGAGCCGAAAAATCCCGCGCTTGAGAAGATGCTCCTGGATGTGCCCGTCCGCGTGGATGTCGTGCTGGGCGAGGCGCGCATTCCGATGGAGGAGCTGCTCGCCCTTTCGCCCGGCGAGATCGTCGCGCTGGAGCGCCAGACCAACGAGCCTGTGGATATCTACGTGTCCGGCCGCCTTGTGGCGCGGGGCAAGCTGGTGGTCACGGACGGACAATTGGGCGTCACCCTCTCGGAAATCATCGATTCCCGTCCAGAGGCGGCCTGAAATTAGTTACATCTGGAACTAATTTTATTTCAGGCGTATAGTTGCGCTCATGGAAACAGCTTTTGCCAAGAATCGCTATCACGACGCACCCCGGGCGGACGATTTCACGATCGACCAGGCCTGGGAGACCTATTCGGCCGCCGAACATGACCGCTGGGACCGATTGTTTCTCCGCCAGAAGGAGATCGCTAAAGGCCGCGCTTCGAAGGTTGCGCTGGAGGCGATGCACAAGCTGGAGCTTTCGCCCTCGGGCATTCCGCATATGGGCCGTTTGTCGGACAAGCTGGAGAAGCTGACAGGCTGGCGTGTGGTGCCAGTAGCGGAGTTGGTGCCGGATGACGTCTTCTTCGATCACCTCGCCAATCGCCGGTTTCCTGCTGGCGCCTTTATTCGCCCGGAAGAAGAGTTCGATTATCTTCAGGAGCCGGACATTTTCCATGATGTCTTCGGCCATGTGCCCATGCTGGCAGACCCTGTGTTCGCTGACTTCATGGAAGCCTATGGCAAGGGCGGGCAGCGCGCGATGCGCCTTGGCCAGCTGCACAATCTGGCGCGGCTCTATTGGTATACGGTCGAGTTCGGACTGATCCAGGAAGACGACGGCCTGCGCATCTATGGCGCGGGTATCCTGTCGAGCCCGCACGAAACCGTCTTCGCCCTGGAAGACGCCAGCCCCAACCGTATCGGCTTTGACCTGAAGCGCCTTATGCGGACGAAATACATCATTGATGATTTCCAGCAGACTTACTTTGTCATCCCGAGCTTCGAGGCTTTGCTGGAAGCCTGCTACAAGGATTTCGGCGACGTTTATGCCGAGGTGAAGGGGCTGGCTGACTATGAAGCCCATGAGCTTGCGCCGGGGGATGAGCTGATCACGCGCGGGACGCTGAATTATTTCAAGGACGGTGGGCGCAAGGGGCGCTAAGCCTCCCCCTTCCGCGCCGTCTGCTTGGGATCATGTTTCTGCGCGGGTGCCAGGCGCATCACTTCTGTCTGGAACCGCTCATCATCGCCCGCCAGCAGGAAGGGCAGGGCCTTGCAAATGGCGTCCGTCATCGGATCAAACCATTCCAGATCCACTTTATGAAAATCCGACAGGACATGCGGCATCACCATCGCCTTATCGCCGGGGTGACCGACACCGATCCGTATGCGGCGGAAGTTCTCGCCCAGATGCGCCATCATCGAACGGGCGCCATTATTGCCTGAATGCCCGCCGCCGCGCTTCACGCGCAGACGCCCCGGCGCCAGGTCAATCTCGTCATGGAAAACGGTCACGTCTTCGGGCTGTAATTTGTAGAAGGTGACCGCCTTTGAAACCGACCGCCCCGTTTCATTGTAGAAGGTCTGCGGCTTGATCAGCAGCACGCGCTGGCGGCCATTGGCCGTCTCGACCGTGCCTTCTGAAATCTCGGCATCAAACTTCGTGCGCCAGGGCCCGAAGCCATGTGCGTCATGGATGCGGTCGATTACCAGGAAGCCGGCATTGTGCCGGTTCTTTGCGTATTTGGGACCAGGATTTCCCTGGCCGGAGAGGATCAGCATGACGGGTCGCTCCTGACGGGTGGCCCAGAATCAAAGAGGCCGCCAGCTTGTGACTGGCGGCCCCTGAATTGTCCAGAAAGGATCAATCTTTCTTGGGTGCAGCCACCTTGGTGGCGGGCACTTCGGCAGCTTCCGCAGCGTCTTCCGCTGCATCTTCTGCTTCGGCCTTGCCGCCACGGCCCGCGATCGTTGCGATGGTGAAGTCGCGGTCGGTGATCACAGGCTCAGCGCCTTCCGGCAGCGTGATGTTCGAGATCTTCACGTTGTCGCCAACTTCCAGCTTGGAGATGTCAGCTTCCAGTGCTTCTGGGATCTTCCCGGCCGGAACGTTGAGTTCGACCGAGTGACGGACCACGTTGAGCGTGCCGCCTTTTTTCAGGCCCGGAGAAGCTTCCTGACCCACGAAGTGGACAGGAACCTCAACCTTGATGATCTGGTCGAGTTTCACGCGGCGCAGGTCGACGTGCATCGGCTGATCGGAAACCGGGTGCATCTGGATGCCCTGCGGGATGACCAGCTGGCGCTCGCCCTTGTGAATGAGCGTCGCGGTCGCGTTCAGGAACTGCCCTGTCTCGATCGCCTTGATCACTTCGTTTTTCTTGAGATTGATGGCCACCGGGTCGATGTCGCCGCCATAAAGGACGCCGGGGACGAAGCCGTTATTGCGGGCTTCACGGGCGCCGCCGGTGCCGGTGCGCGCACGCACTTCGACATTGAATACGATCTGAGTTTTGGACATTTTGTTTCCTTTCGCCCTGGACCGTGCCTTCCGTAAGGTAAGGTCGGAACCTGACACGTACGGCCTGACGCCGCCGTTTCTGAAGGGCGGCGTATAGGGGAGATGCAGGATATTGGCAAGCTGGGTGGGGAGGCGTTTTCCAAACTCAATGAAATCAAGGCCTTTAGGGTGATCTGAAACAGCCCGCAACCTCTCCCATCCAGTCCATCACCAGGTCTTTCTTCTCGTTGGGCGATTTGCCGTTGCGCACGAGGATCAAGTCCAGATCCGGCACCAGCACGGTGTATTGCCCCTCATAGCCATTGGCCGAGAAGCTGCCGGGACCAGCCATGCCCAGCCACCAATGGGTGCCATAGCCTAGGCGTTCGGTTGGCGGCACGGGCGTTGGCGTGCGGGCATAGTCTACCCAGCCCTCCGGCAGGATACGCTGGCCGTCCCACACGCCGCCGCGCAGGTAGAGCAGGCCGAAGCGGGCAAAATCCCGCGCGGTGCAATAGCAGAAGGAGGAGCCGATGAAGGTGCCGGCGGCATCGAATTTCGGCTGGGCAGAGTGCATGCCAATGGGGGCAAACAGTTCCCGGATCATGAAATCCCGGAACGTTTCTCCCGAGGCGCCCAGAGCGCGCGCAGCGGCGCGGGCGACAAGGTTGCTCGTGCCGCTCGAATAGCTCCAGGCGGTGCCCGGCGGATGGATCAGCGGCGACTTCGCAGCATAGGCGGCCACATCGTCCTTGCCCGAGCCGAACAGCATCTCGATCACATCGGAGACGCCGGCGTCCACATAGTCCTCGGCGAATTTCAGCCCGCTAGACATCCGCAGCAGCTGGTCGAGCGTGATGGCGCGGCGCGGATCATCCGGGTTCTGCCATTCGGGCACATCGGCAAGCGCGTGGATGTCGATCTTTCCCTCGCGCACGAGGATGCCGATGAGGGCCTGCGTGATGCTCTTGGCCTGCGACCAGGAATGATGCGTGCTCTCGCGGTCAAAGCCGGTCCAATAGCGCTCGGCAACGATCCGCCCGCCCTGCACGGCGAGGAAGGCATGGGTTTCACCCATCTCCGAAGGCGCCGGATCGCTGAAGGCCCTGTCGAGCAGCAGCTGGAGCCGCGCGTCAGTCTCTCGGGCGGCAGGCCCTTCCGGCCATTCCAGCGTGGGCCAAGGCACGTCCGCCGGTTGCGTGGGGAGGGGAGGTAGCTTGCTCATAGGGTATAGACCTTCCGTGCCGTGCCGCTGAACATCGCTGCCTGCGCGGCTTCTGGATAGTCGGCAGCGATCTTCTTCAGCCCGTTCCACAGCGTGCGATAGCTGATCGACAGCCTGTCCACTGGGAAATTGCTCTCGAACATGCAGCGCTCCGGTCCGAAGCATTTGATCGCGTGATGATACCAGGGGGCCTGCGCCTCGACGAACTCGTCCGAGGACGGGGGTTTCTCCCGTGTGTTCCAGCCATATCCATTATCTGGCATCGCCATGCCGCCAAGCTTGGCATGCACATTCTTGCACTCGGCGACTTCGGCGATGTTGTCCTTCCATCTTGCGAAAATCTCATCGCGTTTGCCTTCATAGCGGCCGACGCCCAGTGGCGTGCCGAAATGGTCAAGGATCATCGTCGTGCCCGGCACTGCCCGGGCAAGAGCGGTAAAGTCCGGGATCTGATGATGGTAGTTCCAGGTGTCATAAGTCAGCCCGCGTTCCCCGAGACGGGCAACCCCGCGACGGAAATCCGGATCAGTATAGAGATCCGCTGGAGCTCGCCCAGCAATGCTCAGCGCTTCGGGATTTGCATCATAGGCGCCCGCATGGCGAATACCCCGGAAGCGTCCTTTGGCGGCAGCCTCATGCGCGTCAAGAACCGTGTCGAGATCGGCCCGCCTCAGATCGGCATAGGCGATGATGGCGGCAATCTGCGCCTTCCCCGGTGAAGCAGCAGCGCGTTCGGAGGCGGCCGTGACAAACTCTGTTTCGCCCACCGGTCTCAACTGTTCCGGGCCATCCTTGCGATAGGCCGAGCCGCACTCCATGAACACGGTCTGGACTACATTGTGCCCATCCTGTGTGTCTGACCACAGCTCCTCCAGATCATAGGAAAGATGCGGGCGGGGCCAGAGATGGTGATGCGGGTCGACAATCTCGCGGGCCGGATCAATGATCTCCTCGCGCACCTGGCTGAGCCACTCAGAATTGTTGAACATGCAGTATGCCTCCCGCAACAGGCCGCTCTGGCGCGGCTTCTGGTGCGAACTTCACGCGGATTACCCGGCATTGGCAAGCATGTTTGGCCTTTCCCCAAGGTCTTTTGGCCAAACCCCACCTGTACGAAACGCGCGGACTGTCGCAGGCTGTAATCTGCGGAACACCGCATGAGGCAGCATAGCCTGGGAGGAATGCAACATGTCAGAAACCCCGCCCGAAACGACACCGCCAATTGACGGGAAGGGATATTGGAAAGAAGTCATCCGGCTGACGCTGGGCCTCCTTGTCATCTGGTTCCTGGTGTCGTTCGGGGCCGGAATCCTGTTCCGCGAAATGCTCGACGCCCTGAAGATCGGCGGCGCGCCGCTCGGCTTCTGGTTTGCCCAGAACGGCTCGATCTATGTCTTCGTGGCGCTGATCTTCTACTATTGCTTCGCCATGAACCGTATCGAGCGGAAATACCGGATCGAAGGCTGAGGGAGGTTGACATGGACTGGACACTTTTCTGGGTCGGCTTGACCTTCGCGACCTATATCGGCATCGCCATCTGGGCCCGCGCCGGATCAACCAATGATTTTTACGTTGCCGGGCACGGGGTTCATCCTGTCGTCAACGGCATGGCGACCGCCGCTGACTGGATGAGCGCGGCCTCTTTCCTCTCGATGGCGGGCCTGATCGCCATCCTGGGCTATGGCGGCTCGGTTTACCTCATGGGGTGGACGGGTGGTTATGTGTTGCTCGCCCTGCTGCTCGCCCCGTTCCTGCGCGAGTTCGGCAAGTTCACCGTGCCTGATTTTGTGGGTGACCGGTATTACAGCGATACGGCCCGCCTCGTGGCCGTCATCTGCGCCCTCTTCGTATCCTTCACCTATATTGCCGGTCAGATGTCGGGCGTTGGCATTGCCTTCTCGCGCTTCCTGGGCGTGGATTTCAATACTGGAATTTTCATCGGTATGGGGATCGTTTTTATCTATGCTGTGCTCGGCGGCATGAAGGGCGTCACCTATACGCAGGTGGCGCAATATGTCGTTCTGATCTTTGCCTATACGGTTCCGGCGATCTTCATCTCGCTGATGCTCACCGGCAATCCCATCCCGCAACTCGGCTTCCTGTCCAATGTGAAGGGTGAAGACGTGTCGATGATCCAGAAGCTCAGCGACACGCTTACCAGCCTCGGCTTTGCCGAATATACGACCACGAACAAAACCGTGTTCGATGTGTTCTGCATCACCGCGGCGCTGATGTTCGGCACGGCAGGTCTGCCGCACGTCATCATCCGCTTCTTCACCGTGCCGCGACCCAGCGATGCGCGCCTCTCGGCGGGCTGGGCGCTGGTCTTCATCGCGCTGCTCTACACCGTGGCTCCCGCTGTCGGCGCCTTCTCGCGCCTCAACGTTATCAACACGGTCAATGACACCACCTATGTCGCTCCGGGTGAGGACTATGCAGATCAGGCAGCCGCGCTCGAAGCCCAAGGCGTGACGCCGTCCCCAGCCTGGTTTACCCGCTGGGAAATCACCAAGCTCGTCGGATTTGAAGACAAGAATGGCGACGGCATCATGCAGATGCGCGGGCTGAACGCCCCCGATGGTCTGGAAAATGAAGTCACCATCAACAACGACATCGCCGTCCTCGCGAGCCCTGAGATTGCGCAGCTGCCTGATTGGGTGGTGGGCCTGATGGTGGCGGGCGGGCTTGCCGCGGCGCTGTCGACGGCGGCCGGTCTCCTGATGGTGATCTCCTCAGCTGTCAGCCACGATCTTTGCCGGCGAACCTTCTTCAAGGGCATGTCGGACAAAGCCGAATTGCGGGTTGCCCGCCTGGCTGCGGCAGGCGCTGTCATGGCGGCGGGCTTCATGGGCATCTATTCGTCCCAGCTCGCCTTCGTGGCGCAGGTCGTGGCCTTTGCCTTCGGGCTGGCGGCGGCGTCCCTGTTCCCGGTGATCCTGCTGGGTATCTTCTGGAAACGGATGAACCGGGAAGGGGCAATCGCCTCGATGCTCACAGGCCTCGTCCCGACCTTCATCTACATCTGGCACTTCAAGCTGGGCGCCGGGAAAGATGCCGGGCCGGAGGAGTGGTTCCTGGGTGTCTCGCCGGAAGGCATTGGTTTTATCGTCATGATCGCATCGATCATCGTCGGCGTGGCCGTGTCGCTGGTCACCAAGGCTCCCCCGCAAGACATTCAGGATCTTGTTGAGGATATCCGCGTTCCAGGTCAGCGAACCGCGCATGGCATCGCCGATGCGGGAATGGCCTCGGTCGATTAGGCGCGTTCAGCAAGGCTCCATTTGGGGAGGCGGCCCGGATGGGGCGATTCGCCGTTTCATCTTCTCGACAAAACATGCATTCTGGGTGAAATCCTCAGAAAATTACAAAAGGAATGTCGGCAATGAGCGACGATTCAAAGACGTATCCAGTTCCTGAAGAGTTTGCGAAAAAGGCGAACCTGACCCCGGAGAAGTACCGGGAGATGTATGCCGCTTCCATCGCAGATCCTGTCGCCTTCTGGGGCGAGCACGGAAAGCGTCTTGACTGGATCAAGCCCTATACCGTTGTGAAGGATGTCTCCTGGGAAACCGGCGACCTGCATGTCCGCTGGTATTCGGACGGCGTCCTGAACGTGACCGCCAACTGCATCGACCGCCACCTGGATGCGCGCGGCGACAAGGCCGCCTTCATCTGGGAAGGTGACAAGCCAGGCGAAAGCCACACGGTCAGCTATCGCGACCTGCACACGGCCGTCTGCAAGTTCGCCAATGTGCTCAAAGAACTCGGCGTCAAGAAGGGCGACCGCGTCACCATCTACATGCCGATGATCCTTGAGGCGGCTTACGCCATGCTCGCCTGCGCGCGCATCGGGGCGGTCCATTCGGTCGTCTTTGGCGGGTTTTCGCCTGAAGCGCTTGCCGGGCGCATCGTCGACTGCGGCTCGGAAGTGATCATCACCGCAGACGAAGGCCTGCGCGGGGGCAAGAGCGTTCCGCTGAAAGTGAACGCCGACAAGGCCGCCAGCATCGCCGGCAGCCTTGTCCGCAAGATGCTGGTCGTGAAGCGCACCGGCGGCAATGTGACGATGACCGAGGGGCGCGATCACTGGCTGCATGAAATGGGCGCGACCGTTTCGGCCGACTGCCCGCCTGAACCGATGAACGCCGAAGACCCGCTCTTCATTCTGTACACGTCCGGTTCCACCGGAAAGCCAAAAGGCGTCCTGCATACCACCGGCGGCTATCTCCTCTGGGCCTCGATGACGCATGAATATGTCTTCGACCTGAAAGAAAACGACATCTTCTGGTGTTCGGCCGATGTCGGCTGGGTCACCGGCCACACCTATATCGTCTACGGCCCGCTCGCGAATGGCGCGACCAGCGTGATGTTTGAGGGCGTGCCGACCTATCCTGACGCCAGTCGCTTCTGGCAGGTCTGCGACAAGCACCAGGTCACGATCTTCTACACCGCGCCCACCGCCATCCGCGCCCTGATGCGCGAAGGCGAAGAGCCGGTGAACAAGACCTCGCGCAAATCCATTCGCCTTCTCGGCACGGTGGGCGAGCCGATCAATCCGGAAGCCTGGGAATGGTATTTCCATGTCGTCGGCGAGGCGCGCTGCCCCATCGTCGACACCTGGTGGCAGACCGAGACCGGCGGCACGCTCATCGTGCCGCTGCCGGGCACCACCGACATGAAACCCGGCGCCGGCTCCCATCCCTTCTTCGGTGTGCAGCCGATCCTCGTCGACTCTGAAGGCAAGGAACTGCACGGCGCCGCCGACGGTAACCTCCTGATCACCGATAGTTGGCCCGGCCAGATGCGCACCGTATACGGAGATCACCAGCGGTTCGTGGAAACCTACTTCACCGCCTATCCCGGCATGTATTTCACCGGCGACGGCTGCCGCCGCGACGAGGATGGTTTCTACTGGATCACCGGCCGGGTGGATGACGTCATCAACGTTTCCGGCCACCGGATGGGCACGGCCGAAGTCGAAAGCGCGCTCGTCAGCCATGACGCGGTCGCCGAGGCTGCCGTGGTCGGCTATCCGCATGATATAAAAGGGCAGGGCATCTATGCCTATGTCACCCTGCGGGCTGGCTGCGAGGCCGATGACGCCCTGCGGAAACCCGTCGGACGACAGATAGTCCTTCAGGGCCTGCGGC